>FR894056.1:0-18191 GCA_000434115.1 Roseburia sp. CAG:309
CGCCACGCTTCGCGTGCCCGCGCTAACGCGCTCCTGCGCGTATCGCTAAACCATCCGTTCAAATCAAATGCCCACCTTTCGGTGGGCGCTTGATTTGCTTGCGGATGGTTTACATCATGCCCATGCCTGGGGCACCACCTGCCGGCATAGCCGGTGTATCTTCTTTAATATTAGCAACTACAGACTCTGTTGTCAAGAGGGTAGATGCTACACTGGTTGCATTCTGCAATGCACTTCTTGTAACCTTAGCAGGATCAAGAATTCCATTGTCAACCATGTTTACATATTGCTCTGTATATGCATTGAAACCGAATCCCGGTTTTCCTTCTTTTACTTTATCAATGATAACAGATCCTTCCAGACCTGCATTTTCAGCGATACGACGAAGTGGAGCTTCGAGCGCTTTCAGGATGATATTGGCACCTGTCTTCTCGTCGCCTTCCAGCTCTGCTGCCATCTTAGCAACTTCTTTGGATGCGTGAATATATGCAGATCCACCACCTGCGATGATTCCTTCTTCTACTGCTGCTCTTGTCGCTGCCAAAGCATCTTCCATACGAAGTTTTGCTTCCTGCATCTCGGTCTCTGTTGCGGCACCAACACGGACAACTGCAACTCCGCCTGCCAGTTTGGCAAGTCTCTCCTGAAGTTTTTCTTTATCAAATTCAGAAGTTGTCTCTTCGATCTGGGTACGGATCTGGGATACACGAGCTTCGATCTCTGCTTTGTCGCCCTCGCCATCTACGATGATCGTATTTTCTTTCTGAACTTTAACGGATTTTGCACGTCCTAACTGATCCATTGTTGTGTCTTTCAGATCAAGACCAAGTTCTTCCGTAATTACCTGACCGCCGGTAAGGATTGCGATATCTTTAAGCATTTCTTTTCTGCGGTCGCCATAACCAGGAGCTTTTACAGCTACTACCTGGAAAGTACCACGCAGTTTGTTCAATACCAATGTGCTAAGTGCTTCACCCTCTACATCTTCTGCGATAATGAGAAGTTTTGCACTGGACTGTACGATCTGCTCCAACAGTGGAAGGATTTCCTGAATATTGGAAATCTTCTTGTCTGTGATCAAAATGTATGGATTTTCAAGATTTGCTTCCATCTTATCCATATCCGTTGCCATATATGCGGACAAATAACCACGGTCAAACTGCATACCTTCAACCAGGTCAAGTTCTGTCTTCATGGTCTTGGACTCTTCAATTGTGATAACGCCATCGTTGGAAACTTTTTCCATTGCGTCAGCTACCATTTCACCAACCTGCTCGTCACCGGCGGAAATTGCTGCAACCTTAGCGATCTGCTCTTTTCCGGAAAGAGTCTCGCTCATCGATTTGATTGCCTCTACTGCGCAGTCTGTCGCTTTCTTCATACCTTTACGAAGAACGATTGGATTTGCGCCGGCTGCAAGGTTTTTCATACCTTCATTGATCATTGCCTGAGCAAGAACCGTAGCGGTTGTTGTACCATCTCCGGCTACATCATTTGTCTTGGTAGCAACTTCTTTTACAAGCTGAGCTCCCATGTTTTCGAAAGCATCTTCCAGCTCGATCTCTTTTGCAATTGTTACACCATCGTTTGTGATAAGTGGTGCGCCAAAAGATTTATCCAATACAACATTACGTCCTTTTGGTCCCAGTGTAACACGTACGGTATCTGCTAATTTATTTACACCTGTTTCCAGTGCTTTTCTGGCATCTACGCCAAACTTAATTTCTTTTGCCATGATTAAGACCTCCAATTAAAATATTTTAAGCTTCTTTTATTCTTCCACAATAGCTGCGATGTCGCTCTGGCGAACGATCACATATTCTTTGTCTTCCAATTTTACATCGGTTCCCGCATATTTTGAATAAATAACTTTATCGCCGACTTTTACTTCCATCTTTACTTCTTTTCCATCTACAAGACCACCCGGTCCAACAGCTACGACTTCAGCCTGCTGTGGTTTTTCCTGTGCCTGGCCCGGAAGAACGATACCGGATTTTGTAGTTTCTTCTGCTTCTAACTGCTGTAATACAACTCTGTCACCTAAAGGTACTAATTTCATTTCTATTTCCTCCAATCATGATCTTTTCGCTTACTTTGTTAGCACTCTCTTTTACCGAGTGCTAACGATTGATTTAATAATAGTCATTTCTGTTCTTTTTTGCAAATCGTGTGCCTATGAGTTTTTCTCTCTTTTATTATTTTTTCACTTTATATCTTCTTTATCCTCTTTTTTTCTTACTTTTTTGCTTTCTTTTTTCGTCTATGCTATAATATTTCGTAAAAGAACACCCGGAGGTACCTATGAAAGAACAATTATACACGATTCCCGTAAATGACATCTTTGACAAACCATGTGAATGTCCCGTGTGCGCAATGAAATTAAAACTGGAAAACGATGCTGTCTCCTTTGCGATGGGCCCCAGTTATATGGAAGATGATATCCGTCTTACGACAGACAAAATCGGATTTTGCGCCCGCCATATGCAGATGATGTACGATTTTGAAAACCGGCTTGGACTTGCTCTCATCATGGATACTCACATGAAGAATATGATAAAAGAGATTGAATTATTACAAAAAAAGGGAAGAAAAAGCGCCGGCGGTTTATTTTCCAAAAAAGAAGAAACGTCCCTCTTTTCCTTTACCGACAAGATCAGTCATTCGTGCTATATCTGTGACCGGATCAAAGGCGTATATGAGCGTTACATTGCAACCATTTTCTACTTATATGAAGAAGATTCTGCCTTTGTGACAAAATTCAAAAAATCAAAAGGATTCTGCTTAGAACACTACGGAATGCTTTTTGAAGAAGCACCAAAATATCTCCACGGGAATATTCTGGAAGATTTTACCAACGATCTGAACCGCGTATTTTTAGATAATTATAAACGAATGGAAGAAGAACTGGCGTGGTTTATCGAAAAATTTGACTACCGCAATACCGATGCTCCGTGGAAAACGTCAAAAGATGCCGTTCCCCGTGCTATGACAAAGGTAAACGGCATCCTCTCAATGGATGAGTAAATTCACAATAACACCCCAAAACACACCGGCTGCCCATACAATTCCAAGGATGGAAAGATTTTCTTTCCATCTTTTGTTTGTACGGAATAAAACCAAAAGTCCAACCCCCGCGCCGACAAGCAGTCCTGAGATCATCGAACCAAAATCGAGAATTCCTCCCAGATACATCTGAGTGATAAGAACCGATGCCGCACAGTTCGGAATCAATCCGACAATTGCCGCAAATACCGGTCCGAACATCGCATGGCTCGATAAAAATTCAGAAATCCGCTCTTCTCCTCCAACTTCGATCAAAAAGTTCAAAACAAGAGAACACAGGAAAATGAACAATAATATTTTAAACGTGTGTATAAAAGCAGATTTTCCAATGCTTTTTTCGCAATGGCAGTGTTCGCTTTCACACATCGTATGAAAATCCTTATATTGAATGGCATTTGGTCGAAAACGCATGACAAAATCTACGATAAACCCGGTAAATACTGCTGTCACAAGTTTAATTCCGAGGACTTTCAAAATGATCCTCCCGTTTACCGCTTCCGATAAAAAGATCGGGAGCATCTCATCGGAGGTCGATAGAAATACCGCCACCAGCGTTCCCATCGTAATGATCCCGCCGGAGTACAGATTTGAAGCGGCTACCGAAAATCCACATTGCGGAAAAATTCCTGCGACACCGCCTGCGATAGGACCAAGTCTTCCTGCCTTCCGGATCCACGCCCTCGTCTTTGTGCTGGTCTTATGCTCCAGATACTCCATGAGCAGATAGGTCAGCAGCAAAAAAGGGAATAGTTTAATGCTGTCAATCAACGCATCCATTAAAATATCAAGCCATAATTCCATCGATCATACTCTCCATTCTGCCAGCATCTGCTGTTTTACTCTTCCTGCTGCAACATTTCTTTCAATGCCAGCGCTTTATCTTTGATACGGCGGTTGGCATCTTTTGCCACAAGCACTTTGGATATCCAGCGTTTTGCCTCTTCTTTGTTTCCGATCCGGCGTGCAAGTTCCGCTACCATATACATCACCGTATATTCATCCATACCACACATTGGGAAATCTTCTTTGGAAAATGCTGCCACAAATCCTTCGTGTGCATTTTTCAAAAATTCTTTCTCTTCAGCCAGAAGCGCTGCTGCCTCTTCTTTCTTATAATCACCTTTCATCAGTTCTTCGCGTTTTCCGCGGAACAGCCAGGCAATCTTAAGACAGGTATAGGCTCTCTCACTCGTTTTTCCATGTTTTACGATTGTGTTAAGAAGCGCCATCTTATGACGGGTAATTGCCTCATCATACGTATACACTTTCTCACCTTCCGGTACATAATGATATGTAGCGGAAATTTTCTCGCGGATCATCTTCGCCTGGGAAGACATCACAAAATTAAAATAACGGTTCAATGATGCATATCCGCATTTTGGGCAGAGGATCGCATCGTATTTAAGTGGATCAATCCCCTGATATTTCGGGCGAAGATCCGTGTCAGCAGACACTAATTTTGCCTTTCCGGTACGAACCATTTTACTCTTAAATTCATGGTCACAGACCGGACAGGTATAGGTTTTATCAAACAAAAGATCTTCTTCCTGAACCTCTTTTACCTGTGCTCTTTTGGCATCTGCACTTTGATTTTCTTTCTTCTCTTTTTCATAAACATCAACCGTATCTTTGATGTTTAACCCAAGACTTTCCAGTCCTGCAAACAAATTACCCATAGCTGCCTCCATTCTCTCCGGATTATTTTCCCGGGCGATAAGAACTCTTCATTGACACAATGCGGTTAAATACCTGATGTCCTTCGGTCGTATCCTTCGTATCTACACAAAAATATCCGGTTCTCATAAACTGGAAACGGTCTCCCGGTTTTGCCTCCGCAAGTGCCGGCTCCACATAACAATTCTCTAATACTTTCAAAGAGTCCGGGTTAATGTTGACGGAACCGTCTTCATTATAAACCCCTTTCTCTTCATCCACAAGGTTTTCATACAAACGCACTTCCGCTGTCGCTGCCGTCGGTGCAGCTACCCAGTGGATCGTTCCTTTTACTTTTCTTCCGGTAAATCCGGAACCACTCTTTGTCTCCGGATCGTACGTACAATGAATCTCCGTTACCTTTCCGTTTTCATCGGTCACATAATCCTGACACGTTACAAAATAAGCACTCATCAGACGCACTTCATTTCCCGGGAACAAACGGAAATATTTACGAGGAGGCTCAATCATAAAGTCGTCTCTCTCGATATAAAGTTCTCTGGCAAATGGCACTTTTCGCGTACCCATCTCCGGATTTTCCTGATTGTTTGGTACATCCAGATATTCTACCTGTCCTTCCGGATAATTGGTGATCACCAGCTTGATCGGATCTAAGATCGCCATCATACGAGGCTGTGTCATCTTCAGATCTTCGCGGATACAATACTCTAACATCGCATAATCTACTGAACTATTGCTCTTTGATACACCGGCAAGTTCCATAAACTTACGGATGGACGAAGCGGTAAATCCACGGCGGCGAAGTGCTGTGATGGAGACAAGACGAGGGTCATCCCATCCGTCTACCACACCATCTTCTACCAATTTCTTAATATATCGTTTTCCGGTAATTACATTGGTCAGATACATCTTTGCAAACTCAATCTGACGAGGTGGTACTTCAAATTCACACTCACGTACAACCCAGTCATACAATGGACGGTGATCCTCAAATTCAAGTGTACAGATTGAATGGCTGATTCCTTCTACCGCATCTTCGATCGGATGAGCAAAATCGTACATCGGATAGATGCACCATTTGTCGCCCGTATTGTGGTGGGTAATGTGCGCCACACGGTACAGGATTGGATCACGCATATTGATATTCGGCGAACTCATATCAATTTTAGCACGGAGAACCTTTTCGCCATCTTTGAATTCTCCATTTTTCATTTTCGTAAATAATTCCAGATTTTCTTCTACGGAACGGTCACGGTATGGGCTGTTCTTTCCCGGCTCTGTCAGGGTTCCGCGGTATTCCCGGATTTCCTCCGGTGTAAGGTCACATACATAGGCTTTGCCTTTTTTGATCAATTTAACTGCACATTCATACATCTGGTCAAAGTAATTGGACGCAAAATATACCGGCGGTTTTTCCCCACCGCAGATCCAAACGACATCTTCCAGAATAGAATTTACAAATTCTTCCTTTTCCTTTGTTGGGTTTGTATCGTCAAAACGAAGATTAAATGTTCCATTATATTTTTTTGCCAGTCCCTGATTGAGCAAAATCGACTTTGCATGTCCAATATGCAGGTAGCCGTTTGGCTCGGGTGGAAAACGTGTCATAATATTGGTATAGACACCTTCAGCAAGATCTTTTTCAATTTCCTGTTCGATAAAGTTTTTCGAAATAACTTCTTCTTTTTCTTCCTCTCTCTTCTCTGTTGCCATTGAATTGAAGCCTCCTTAACACACGTATATTGTATATGATACCACATAGTTTTACAAAAAGAAAGACAAAAATTTTGTCATTGTCTCAAAATAACAGCAGATCATCTAACATTTGCGCAGATTGAAATTTTTTGTCGATGTGCTTTTCAAAATAGTCTTTTACAACCAGATTCAATTCCTGCATCACATGTTCTGACACAGAAAACGTATACAATGTCTTGACGGGGGAAGCCACGATTCGCTGCAATATGTATGTTGTGGAACCACTGATATGGTATGCCCCCCGTCCGTTGTAGGGTTCTTTTTTATAACATGCTTCACACAGGATGCCTGCTTTCTGTGGATGAAAATAAAACAGTTCGTCTTTCCTTCCACACTCAATGCACGCAAATAAACGGGGAGCTTCCCCGTTTAAAGCGACCAGTTTAAACTCGTAGATCCGTCTTACCAGTTCCCGGGAAAGGGAAGGTACTTTTAAAGCACGGAGAGACTGGTATAACAATTTCAATATCTCCCGGGTATCCATATTTTCCATTGTCACATATTCTGCCACTTCACAGAAATACATGCCCATGTAAATATCTTCCAATTCTTCCCGGATGTCCGAAAAATAATTTTTCACATTTACCGAAGAGATCGTATAGGAATCCCTTCCGCGGTAAAGTTCAAATTCACCAAACGTAAATGGTTCACTCGCTGCGATCAGGGAACTTTTTGGCCGTCTTGCCCCTCTGGCAAACGCGGAGATCTTGCCGCGTTCCCGCGTTAAGATCACGACCCGCTTATCGTATTCCCCCACGGGAGTCCCCGAAAGCACCATTCCTGTCACTTTTTCCTGCATCCTGCATCTTCTCCATCTCATCCGAATAGCGGCTGCTTCCAAACGTGCTTTGAGAACGTGCCGTATGTTCCGATGAATTTACATAATTCAGATAATCCGAAATCTTTCCGGATTGATAAAATTCATTCCAAAACTTATTGTTCATAATGGCTTCCTCCGTCGTTGTTGATATTACTATCATCTCCACATCAGAAACCATCTATACGAGGGATTTTATTCCATCTGTAACGATTTCGGAAATCCGAAACGATTATTCTTTCTTGTCGTATCCGAAATTCTTCAGAAGGAAATCGCTGTCACGCCAATCCTTCTTTACCTTTACCCAGAGTTTCAGATTGACCTTTTTCTGAAGCATTTCTTCAATTTCACGACGCGCCTGTGTACCGATCTTTTTCAGCATCTGTCCCTGCTTACCGATAATGATTCCTTTGTGGGAATCTCGTTCGCAGATGATCGTCGCGTCGATATCATACATATTTTTATTGTTATGGCGAAGTTTCATCTGGTCTACCGCCACCGCAATGCCGTGTGGAATCTCATCTGCCAGCAGGCGAAGTGCTTTTTCACGGATCAGTTCCGCTACGATCTGGCGCACCGGCTGATCGGTTACGGTATCATCGTCGTAAAACGCCGGTCCCTCTTCGAGATAACGGAACATCACATCAACAAGGTGATCCACGCTTTCTCCTGTCCACGCAGAGACCGGAACGATCTCATCAAATTCCATAATCTGCTGATAAGCATCGATACAGGCAAGAAGTTCTTCTTTCTTCACGGTATCGATCTTATTCATAACGAGAATCACAGGGATATGTGCCTTTTTCAACTGTTCCGCGATGTGGCGTTCGCCCTTTCCGATAAAGGTCGTCGCTCCCCCCAGCCACAGGATCATATCCACTTCGTCAAATGTACGCTCTGCCACTGTAACCATGTATTCTCCGAGTTTATTTTTTGCCTTGTGAATTCCCGGTGTGTCCAGAAAGACAATCTGTCCCCTGTCGTCATGATATACGGTCTGAATCCGGTTTCTCGTCGTTTGTGGCTTATTGCTCGTAATCGCGATCTTCTGTCCGATGATCCGGTTCATCAGTGTAGATTTTCCGACATTCGGTCTTCCTACCAGCGACACAAATCCCGATTTAAACGGCTCTTTTGTTATTTTCTCCTCCATCTGCTGCTCCTTTCCTTCGTTTATAACGTCTCAATGCAGCCAAATAATTCTGCATTTTCTTTTACTTTTTCTTCATTTCCAAGAACACAGATCTTTCCGTCTGCCAATATCGCATCAACCATATCAGCAGCACGCCGAATATCTTCTACTGATGTAGAAAGAATTTCATCTCTTTCTTTCTGGACATCTTCCACTTTCATTTTGGAAAAATACGCTCCCATGGAACGACTTCCCTTGGTTTTCGGTGTCAATGGCGTATCTACCGCACTGATCGTACCGATAATGGATTTTGTCATTTCACGCTCTTCTGCCTCGTAAGACCGCAGATATTCTGCTACTTTTTTGTACGTTTCATTCGTCTCTGCCAGTTTCGGATCGCGGTAAGATACAAAATATCCCTCTCCCGAACTTGCGAAACCACACATAACACCATACGCGCCGCCTTTGACACGGACTTCATTCCACAGGAATCCATAACTGAGCATCGCACGTACGACACGATAAGAGCCGTGGTATGGGATACCCCGTTCCACAAAATTTCCGCTTCGTGCCACATACTGTACCTGTCCTGCTGTCTTGAATCCCTCATTCTGCTGAATATCATCAAAGGAAATCTGCGGCTGAATATTGGCATTTTCCTCCGTTTTCTCCGGCATCTTTTCTGCAAATTTCACAAATGCTTTTTCAAATCCGTCATAAGAACTCTCCGCACAGGTAATTCCTGCCATCATCTTATCTTTTGTAAAGATCTCCTGCATGAGCATTTTCAGGATAGCGATCGTATTGTCTTTATATTCGTCAAAATTATCATTTAACTGCTTTAAGAAACGGTAGTACGAAATTCCATTCATCGCTTCGTCGTATCTTCCCATCTGGGAACGGTAGGCAAGCGCACGATTCACTGCCGTACTGTGTCCGGCGGAGATCAATCTCATATACAATGCCGACGCATTCTCGCTTACGATTTCTTTCAACCGTTTTTCGTCATCCAGATGTGACATTTTCAATGCCTCATCCAACAGTTCAAATACCTTTTCCGTCTTTTCCTCAAACACTTTGGCACGGAAGATCATAAATGCCTTATATTCTTTCGGCTGTTTGTACTTGCGTGACAACAAAGTATCAAACGTAAAGTCGCCCGCATTTTGCAAAATTTCATTGGAAAATGCCAGTTTATCATGCACATCGGTATCCACGCAGCCGATCAGCGATGTCAAAAGACTGATATACGGCGCATACTCCGCCAGAAGCGGTTTGATATCAAAGTATAAGTCAATATAGTAAATTCCATTGGTAAAATAATCGTGGTGAAGAACCTTGGTTCCCTTTAAATCTTTTTCAATATTGGAAAATGGAAGAGCTTTTTTTCCGATGTCTTCGCGGGACAATAACGGAATCTTTTCCAAATCTTCTTTTGGTGTCGGCTCTTCCTGATAGCGGGTCAGTTCTTCCGTCTCACGCACAAGGTTTTCTTTTTCTTCTCGGGAAAGCGTGTCAAAATATCTCTGACATTTTTCTGCCTCGGCACGATCCTGCTCCGCGGTAAGTCCCATTTTCGGTGCTGCCGTCACGACAGAACGATGCGTATTATCCAGAAGATACGTCTGGATCAGAGATTCAAAATATCCTTCTTCCATCTTCTCACGCAGACGCTTGAACGTATCGTTGGCGCTGATGTGGATAAACGGTTTTTCGCTGTCATAAAGCCAGCTGTCAAACATCTGGAGTCCATACATCAAGCCTTTCGGATACGAACCAAAGTCTGCCTCACGATAACGGAATTCCAGAGCATTGAGTCCGGCATTCAGAGAGTCTTTATTGATTCCCTCTTTTACGAGTTTCTCCAGTTCCCCACGAATAATTTTTACAAATTCTTCCTTTTTTGATACTTCCGTATTTTTCGCAATGATTGAGAAAAAAGGCTGGCAGATGCTCTCTTCAAAGAAGCTGATGATCTCGCTTCCGATCCCTGCATCGACAAGCGCCTGTTTAACCGGTGCACCCACGCCCTGGATCAGCACATAATTCAGCACCTGAAAAGCGATGTAAAGATCCCGGTCAAGCGAATTGCCGGTTACGGCATTGTAGCTGATGTAGGACTTATCTTTGTCCGATTCGCCTTCCGCAAGAGAATAAAAAGCGTCCACTTCTGCCGGCTTATCAAACGCCTTCTGCGGTTTGATCTCCGAATCCACTTTCAAATAGTCAAAATGAGACAGGTATTTTTCATCCATCCATGTTAGTTTTTCTTCCATATCCATATCACCATAGAGATAAATATAGCTGTTGGACGGATGATAGTATTTACTGTGAAAGTCAAGGTAGTCCTCATAGGTCAGATCCGGAATATCGACCGGATCTCCGCCGGATTCAAATCCATAGCTGGTATCCGGATATAAGGACTGCTGGATCTTTCTCTCGATCAACTGCTCCGGAGAGGAAAAGACTCCCTTCATTTCATTAAATACCACACCGTTATAGGTCAAAGGTCCATCGACGGAATCCAGATGATAGTGCCAGCCCTCCTGCTTAAAGATCTTCTCTTCATTGTAAATATTTGGATAAAATACGGCATCCATATATACATGCATCAGATTCTGAAAATCTTTATCATTGCAGCTTGCTACCGGATAAACGGTCTTATCCGGATAGGTCATGGCATTCAAAAACGTGTTTAACGATCCCTTCGCCAGTTCAATAAACGGATCTTTTACCGGGAACTCTTTCGAACCGCAGAGTACCGTATGTTCTACAATATGTGCTACACCTGTGGAATCTTTCGGCGGGGTGCGGAATCCGATGGAAAATACCTTATTGTCGTCAGCCGTCTCGATCGCTGCGACTTTGGCTTTGGTTTTGTCATGTTCCAGAAGATATCCTGTCGCGTTTAATTCTTTCAATTCCTGTTTCTGTAAGATCGTATAACCTTTTACCTGTTTCATATTGCTTTATTCCCCTCATTTCTTCTTTCTTTTACGATTTACCGGCTGTTCCGGCTGATAACTGAAAATCTGGATTGCGGTCGGAGCCAGCGTAAACGTGATACTCTGCTCCATACCATCCATTTTTTCCTTTTTACTGTTTTTTAAACGCGGATTGGTATGATTTTCGCCACCATACACGATCGCATCGCTGTTTAATATCTCTTTATATTTTCCGGCATACGGTACACCTAACTTAAATTCATGGTAACAAACCGGAGTAAAATTGCACACAACGAGCAGTTTCTCGTTTTCCGCTTCGCGCATAAAGGCTATGACGCTGTGATCGGCATCTAACATGCTGACCCACTCAAAGCCGTCCGGGATCTCATCCCATGCATACATTGCCGGATGTGCCTTATAAAATTTCCACAGATCCGCAACAAAGTCCTGAAGCATCCGATGAGAGGATTTTACCTGAATCACTTCGCCGGTATCACTTGCCATCGCTTTTCCGTCTGCAAGCAGATTCCAGTCAAGTCCCCGCTCCTCGCTCCATTCGCTGATCTGTCCGAAATCCTGTCCCATAAACAATAACTTTTTCCCGGGATGTGCTGCCATATAACCAAAACTCTGGCGCAGTCCCGCAAGTTTCTGTGCCGGCGTTCCCGGCATTTTCTGGTACATGGAGCCCTTCATATGTACGACTTCATCGTGGGAAAATACGAGCATAAAGTTTTCCGAATACTGGTAAACAATACTAAATGTAATCATGCCATGACGGCCTTTTCGAAAAAGCGGATCCGTCTTAATGTATTCGAGATAGTCATTCATCCAGCCCATATTCCATTTGAAGTCAAATCCCAGACCGCCTTCTTCGATATTTCCGGTCACCATCGGCCACGCCGTCGATTCTTCTGCGATCGAAAGGCTTCCGTCTTTACGGTCTTTGATCTTTTGATTCAATTTCTTTAAAAATTCGATGGCTTCAAGATTTTCATTGCCGCCATACATATTGGCGATCCACTCTCCATCCTGTTTGCCATAATCGAGATACAGCATGGAAGCTACGGCATCGAGACGAAGTCCGTCTGCATGATACTGTTCCAGCCAGAACAACGCATTGGCGATAAGATAATTTGCCACCTGCGGACGGCCGTAATTGTAGATCAGCGTTCCCCAGTGCGGATGTTCTCCCTGCCGTTTATCAAGATGTTCGTACAGACATGTTCCGTCAAAACGTCCCAGTCCGTGTTCGTCTTTGGGAAAATGTGCCGGAACCCAGTCTAAGATCACGCCAATCCCTGCCTGATGCAGATGATCGACAAAATACATAAAGTCTTCCGGCGTTCCATAACGCGAAGTCGGTGCATAATACCCGATGACCTGATAGCCCCAGGAGGCATCCAGCGGATGCTCCATGACCGGCATGAGTTCCACATGTGTATATCCCATTTTTTTACAATAGTCAGCAGTCTTTTCCGCCAGTTCCCGGTAAGTATAAAAACCACCGCCCATCGGCTTTTCAAAGGATCCAAGGTGCATCTCATAAATGACCATCGGCTCTTTTTTCCAATCGATCTTTTTTCTCTTTTTCAGCCAATCCGCATCCTGCCACTCGTATTCGTCAATACTCCAGACAATGCTTGCACTCGCCGGACGTTTTTCTGCATAAAACCCATAAGGATCGGCTTTCATCACAATTTTTCCATCGTATCCGTGAACTTCATATTTGTAAATATCGCCATCACCGACTTCGGATACAAACAATTCAAAAATACCGCTTTCCAGACGGCGCATCGGATGAAGTCTGCCATCCCAGTTATTAAAATCACCGACGACACTGACGCTGACCGCATTGGGTGCCCATACCGCAAACCACGTACCAGCATACCCTGCCACATGTCCCGGATGCGCTCCGAGTTTGTCGTAGATCCGGTCATGCTCTCCACTCGCAAACATGACTTCATCCATCGCATCCACATAATGATCGGTTGCGTAGCTGTCAATAATCTCCATTTTGCCGGTTTTGTACTGTACCTGATACGTATATTCCGGTATCTTTTTTCCGGCAGTCAGTGCTGCAAAATAACCGCAGTCATCCATTTTTTTCATAATGACCGTCTGGCTTTTTCCTTTTATCTTAATCAGTACTTTATCGGCATCCGGAAAAAAGCAGCGAAATAAAATTCCTTCTTCGACTGCCACTGCTCCCAGAACGTCTTCGACATTCCGGCATTCCGCATATTCAAGATCTTCGATCTTCGGCCAGTCCATATAATCTTCCAGTTTCTTTTTCATAAATATCTCCTTTCGAATGTGCGTCCGTTATTCCTCATACCATTCGACGATCTCTTCTCCATTTTCGGTATAACGTTTCTCCGCCTTTGGCATATATTTTTTCAGCAGATGTTCCATCGGGAAGGTATACAGGAAAGATCCCAGTCCCGGTACAAACAGCAAAAGGATTGGAAGCTGTACACGGAATCCGGCATAGATTCCAAATCCTGCTACAAACAAAATTGCCACGAAGCACAAGGTATGCAGGAAATGGCGAAATGACATGTATAAGGCATAACGCAGGATCCCTCTTACATTCATATTAAAACGTGACAGCAGACAGAAGGCATAACTGGCAACACAGGTAACGATAAACGCAAGCGCAATATAAGCACCGACCAGATATCCGCCCGCTGCATTTGACGTATTAAACGTTGTCAGATTGAAATACAGTAAGCCATAAATCGCTGCAAAAATGAGCCAGATCAATGTCGCCGGCTTAAAATTCAATTTAAAGCTGTGCCAGAACTCCGACCATACATAGCCTCGGTCTTTGCGGAGTACCTTTGCACTGACATAATAAAGAGATGTCGTCGCTGCTCCGATTGTCACAAGCGGTATGCAGAACACAACATAGATCAGGCTGAGCCAGCCGATGTCAAACAATTTTGACAATCCCCTCATAAGCGGGTTATTTACATTAAACAAACGATCCATCATTTTCCTTTCCTTCCTCTCTTAGCACTTAAATCTCATGGATAAACAATCCACTTCGTAATTTTGGTTCAAACCAGGTTGATTTTGGCGGCATCAGAAGTTCCTGATCGGCAACATCAAACAATTCCGTAATGGATGTCGGATACATGGAAAAGGAAATCTTCATATCCGAATCCGCTCTTTTTTCAAGTTCGGAAAGTCCACGGATTCCTCCGATAAAATCAATTCTCTGATCCGTTCGCGGATCTCCGATCCCAAGAACCGGTCCGAGCAGATAGTCCTGAAGTACAGAGACATCCAGACTTCCCACCGCATCTTTTCCTTCGAAAAGTTCCGGTCTGGCAGTCAGATGATACCACTGTCCTTCGGTATACATTCCAAACGTCCCTTTCTTTTCCGGGCGAACCTGGCCCACTGTTTTTTCTACAATAAAGTTTTTACCAATTTCTTCCAAGAATTCTTCCAGACTTCTTCCATTCAGATCTTTTACCGTACGGTTATAATCGAGAATACGAAGTTCATCGTGTGGAAACAATACCGAAAGAAAATAGTTAAATTCTTCTTCCCCGGTATATCCCGGATTTTCTTTTCTTCTCTTCAGGCCCACTTTGACTGCGGAAGCCGCGCGGTGGTGGCCATCTGCAATATAGATCTGATCAATCTTCTGAAATGCCTTATAAATCGCATCCACATCTTCTTTTTTTGCAATCTTCCATACGCGGTGTGCGATACCGTCTACCGCCGTAAAATCGTAAACCGGCGTCTCATTTTCCACATACGCAGCCACAATATCATGAATGCTCTTATCCGAACGGTAAGCCAGAAAGATCGGACCGGTCTGTGCAGAACACGTATCCACATGGGTAATACGGTCAATCTCTTTGTCTTGTCTGGTATTTTCATGCTTTTTAATGACATGATTCATATAATCATCTACAGAAGAACAGGCAACCAGTCCGGTCTGCGGACGACCCTCCATCACCAGCTGGTAAATATAATAACTGCGGTCTTCATCGGTAATATATACGCCTTCCTGCTTGTCCTTTTGCAAAAGTTCTTTCGCTTTTTCATATACTTCCGGGGCATACGTATCCACACTGTCATCAAAATTGGTCTCTGCGCGGTCAATTTTTAAAAATGACAATGGTTCCCTCTGTACCTCTTCTTTTGCTTCCTGCCGGTTATATACATCATATGGGAGTGCTGCCACGCGGGATGCCAGTTCCTCTGCCGGGCGCACACATACAAATGGTCTGATCTCTGCCATAATGTCCTCCTATAAAAAAAATAGTCTACTACTAGTATAGCGAATCTTGTCAAAGAAAACAAGTACTTCAAAAATACTTTACACTTCATTCATATTCTTTTCGAAAAGTGAGATACTAACACCATCACGAAAAAAGGAGATTTGTATGAAACTATCGGAAACACCTAAAAATTTTGTAAAATGCGGTCTCTGCGGCTGGGGATTTGAATGTATCTGGACCGGGCTTCATTCTGCCCTGAAAAAGGGCGAGAAAAAATGCTTATGCCGGACTTCCCTCTGGATGTTTCCCATCTATGGCATGGCATGCCTGATCCAGCCGATGCACCGCCTTCTCAAAAAGAAAAATATACTGGTACGTGGAACCATGTATACCGTCTGTATCTTCTGTGCCGAATATGGCACCGGAAAATGGTTAAAAAAGAACCACTGCTGCCCTTGGGACTACAGTGATTCCAAATGTAATATTGAGGGCGTGATCCGCCTGGACTACGCACCGCTCTGGTTTCTTGTCAGTTTATTTTATGAACACTTAGTGGATTAAGCAGGTTACCCTCACTAACACCGCTTTACTGCACAACATCCATTTCCGGAATATGAAAACTTACCTTGGAATTTGCCGGGATGGAACTGGTAATAAATGTATTACCGCCTACTACCGAATTTTCACCGATCACCGTCTCGCCGCCAAGGATCGTCGCTCCGGCATAGATCGTCACATTGTTTTCAATCGTTGGATGACGTTTTTTGCCAGACAATTTCTGTCCGCCGCGTGTCGAAAGACCACCCAGTGTAACTCCCTGATACAGTTTTACATGATCGCCGATGATCGTCGTCTCTCCGATAACGATACCGGTTCCGTGGTCGATAAAGAAACTCTCGCCGATCTGTGCACCCGAGTTGATATCAATTCCGGTCTTGGCATGGGCGTATTCTGTCATGATGCGGGGAATAAACGGCACCTGACGAATGTACAGCTCATGGGCGATACGATATACAAAGATGGCAAACAATCCCGGGTACGAAAAAATAACCTCTTCTTTACTCTGCGCCGCCGGATCGCCGTCATATCCCGCCTGAACGTCTTTTAAAAGCAGTTTCTGAATACGGGGAAGCTGTTCAAAAAATTCACTGCAAACACGCTCTGCCTTCCTCTGATTATCCGCATCCGGTATTCCGGTAATCTCCGAGGCATGTACTTCCGATTCCTCGTAGGCAAACGCACAGGCAATCTGTTCAAAAAACATATGGTAGATTGTGAGAAGCCGGTCGCCGACAAAATATTTTGGCAGACACCGTGTCGCATCCTGCTCACCAAAATATCCCGGAAACATCACAAGGCGGAGTTCTTTCAACGCATCGATGATTACTTTCCGCTCCGGCATATTTTTACCGGCTTTCGTAGAAAATAATGGCTCATTGTCATAATTTTCAGAAATTTCTTCCACCACTTTTTCAATCGTTGTCTTGGTATTCTGATTCATCTTATTCCCTCATTTCTGCATCGGTTATTACTATCAATTTATTCATGAATGTCAATTTCTTTGACAAAATAGTCAATATATTCCCAGATCTCTTCTTTTCCTTCTTTGGTCTGGGCAGAAAACGGAAGGATCGGTGTCCCTTCCACAACTTCCAGTTTTTTCCGAATCTGCGCAATGTGTTTTTGTCTCACATTTTTGCTGATCTTGTCCGCTTTGGTTGCCACGATCAGAGGATTCAGCCCTTTCTTCGTAAGCATACGGTACATCTCCACATCCTTCGCAGAAGGCTCGTGGCGGATGTCAACAAGCAAAAACACCACGCGGAGACATTTTGAGGTATCCAGATACCGTTCGATCATCTTCATCCACTTTGCCGCTACTTCTTTGGACACCTTTGCATATCCGTATCCGGGAAGGTCGACGAGATAGAATATATCATTGACATTATAATAATTTACCGTCTGTGTCTTTCCCGGCTGGGAAGAGATTCTGGCAAAACTTTTACGGTTCATCAGTGTATTGATCAGGGAAGACTTTCCAACGTTGGATCGTCCCCAGAATGCCATTTCCAATTTGTCATTTTCCGGAAACTTGCTGGTAATTCCGCACACCGTTTCCAGTTCCAGTGATTTTATAACCATCTCGTCATCCTTTCCATCTCTATCGTTCCACGAGGCTTTCTTTCAAAACCTGCTGTACTTTTGTCACAAATACAATCTCAATGCCCTCTGTGATCTCTTCTTCGAGTTCTTCGACATCCGGCTTATTTTCCTGCGGTACAAGCACTTTCCTGATGCCTGCACTCTTTGCCGCCAGCAGTTTTTCTTTCAATCCGCCAATCGGCAGCACTTTTCCCCGCAGTGTCACTTCGCCGGTCATTGCCACCTTCGCATCAACCGGAATTTCCTCAATCGCAGAATACAAGGCAGTGGACATCGTTACACCAGCGGATGGTCCGTCTTTTGGTACTGCCCCTTCCGGCACATGAAGATGGATGTCATGCTCTTTAAAATACGATGCCTCTTTTTTTACGATGGAACGCACATAACTTAGTGCGATCCGC
>FR894056.1:18230-20859 GCA_000434115.1 Roseburia sp. CAG:309
ATCGCCAAGCTGTCCGGTAAGGATAAGATTTCCTTCTCCCGGCATAATATTTACTTCAATCTCCAGCGTATCACCGCCTACCTGAGTCCAGGCAAGACCACGTACGATACCAATCTCATTTTCTGTATTTGCCATATCCGGGCGGAATTTCTTTTTGCCAAGAAATTCTTCGATATTTTTACCGGAAACTCTTACTTTTTCCTTTTGTTCTTCCACAACAAGTCTCGCTGCTTTTCTACAGATTTTTCCAATCTGGCGTTCCAGTCCACGGACTCCTGCCTCTCTTGTATAATCACTGATCACGGTTTTTAACGCCTTGTCGTTGATAACTAACTGGCTTTTTTTCAGACCGTTTTTCTTGATCTGTTTCGGAATCAGATATTTTTTCCCAATATGGAATTTTTCATTTTCCGTATAACCGGCGATTTCCAACACTTCCATGCGGTCAAGAAGCGGCCCTGGGATCGTATCGATCGTATTGGCAGTACAGAGAAATACTACTTCCGACAGATCTACCGGAAGTTCGATGTAGTGATCCGCAAAATTCTGGTTCTGCTCCGGATCCAGCACTTCTAACAGTGCGGAAGAAGTATCTCCTTTGTAATCGCTGCTTACTTTATCAATCTCATCTAAGAGCATCAGTGGATTTTTTACCTTTGCTTTCTTTAAGCCGGCGACGATCTTACCCGGCATCGCTCCGATATACGTTCTTCGATGCCCGCGGATCTCCGCTTCATCACGCACACCGCCAAGGCATACGCGAACATATTCTTTATGAAGCGCTCTTGCCACCGATCTCGCAATGGATGTCTTTCCGGTTCCCGGAGGCCCGACCAGACATAAGATGGGCGCTTCACCACTTCCTGTCAGCGTTCTCACTGCCAGAAATTCCAAAATTCTTTCCTTTACTTTTTGCAGACCGTAATGATCCTCTTCCAAAACAGCCTCTGCTTCTGCCAGATCAAGTGGCGTTTCATCCATTTTGTCCCACGGAAGCGCAAGCAGATTTTCGATATAATCCTGACTCACGGAGGCTTCCGAAGAATTTGCCGGAAGCGATTCAAACCGCTTGATCTCCTGCTCGATCTTTTCGCGTACTTCGTCGCTACAGATCAGTTCATCTGCCTGATTTCGGTACTCTTCTGCCTTGGATTCGCCATCTTCACCCAGTTCCTCACGGATTGCGCGCATCTGTTCGCGCAGATAATATTCTTTTTGATTCTTTTCCGCAGTATTTTTCACTGCCTGACGGAATTTTGTCCGTTCTTCCAGAATATCCAGTTCACGTTCCACAAAATTCAGCACATAATAAAACCGGTCACGCAGGTCAAAACACTCCAGAAAGCACTGCCGCATCTGAAAGGACATCGGAATGTGCATCATGATCAGGTCTAATATCTGTCCAAGGCTTTTGGATGCCTGTATCTTATCGTAGGCACTTCTCCCCACACTCGGATTTTTGATCAGATATTTTTCATATAACTGTCTGGCTTCCCGACACATTGCTTCATATTCAACTTCGTCTGTAATTTCTTCCTCTGTCTCATAAACATCCACATCCCCGGTCAGATATGGTTCATTCTGATTCAGACAAAGGAGGGTTCCCCGGTCTGTCGTAGAGACCAGCGTCCGCACTACATCTTCTTCCAGACGCAGCACCTGCCGAATCTTTGCCACGACACCTACCGCGCGTAAATCTTTATACAATGGGAGTTCTACATTTTCATCGTTCTGATTGGTGATAAAGATCAAGCCATCTCCTGCCATCGCCTCGTCTACCGCTCTTTTTGAAATATCCCGTTTCATATCCAGGTGTACAAGCATCCCTGGAAGAATCACCATCCCTTTCAAAGCAATCACGGGCATTGTTTTTATTTGCTTCTCCATAACTTCTACACTTACCTCATTTCAGCAAGACCGAATTCCACACTTTCCCGTGCAAAATCCGGTCCTGTTCTTTTCACCTTATTCAGGCACTTTCTTCGTCTTTTTTCTCCGTCTCGATCTTTAAGATCTCGTCGTCTTTGCCGATCAAAGTAGCCTTTCCTGTCTTCTCAACCACATCTTTCGTAATCTTACATTCTTTGACATCCTCTCTCGATGGAAGTTCAAACATGTAATCCATCATGCAGTTTTCAATGATGGCACGAAGTCCGCGGGCACCTGTCTTTCGTTCGATGGACTGATGTGCAATCTCCTGGACCGCCTCGTCCTCAAATGTCAATTTTACATCGTCAAGTTCCAACAGTTTCTGATACTGTTTTACGAGTGCATTTTTCGGCTTTGTCAGTATCTGTTTCAAAGCATCTTCATCCAAAAGATCCAGACTTACTGTCACAGGAACACGTCCGACAAATTCCGGAATAATTCCAAATTTTACCAAATCCTGTGGGAGTACCTGACGGAACAGATCTCCAATCTGGGTATCGGATTTGTCTGCAATCTCTGCATTAAATCCGATGGATTTTTTATCAATTCGGGAACCAATGATCTTATCCAGACCATCAAACGCTCCACCACAGATAAACAGAATATTGGTCGTATCGATATGGAAAAATTCCTGCTGTGGATGTTTTCTTCCTCCCTGTGGCGGTACACTTGCCTCGGTTCCTTCCAGAATCTTCAACAG
>FR894056.1:20913-37465 GCA_000434115.1 Roseburia sp. CAG:309
CGGGTAATCGACGTATTTTCTGATTTCTTCGTGATTTTATCGATTTCATCGATATAAATAATCCCATGTTCCGCACGTGCAATATCGTAATCTGCTGCCTGAATGATCTTCAGCAGAATATTTTCCACATCCTCGCCGACATAACCGGCTTCTGTCAAAGTGGTCGCATCTGCGATCGCAAATGGTACATTCAGGATCTTTGCCAGTGTCTGGGCAAGATAGGTCTTTCCGGATCCGGTTGGTCCAATCATGAGAATGTTGCTCTTCTGCAACTCCACATCCATATCTGCCTGCGACATTACTCGTTTATAATGATTGTAAACGGCTACAGACAAGGCTTTTTTAGCTTCTTCCTGACCGATTACATATTCGTCCAAAAATTCTTTGATTTCTTTTGGTTTTAAAAGATTGATCTCAACTTCCTCCGTGTCGCGGTCATCGTACAGATCTTGCAATTCATCTTCCAGAATCTCATCACAAAGACTGATGCACTCATCGCAGATAAATACATCATTCGGTCCTGCGATCAGTTTACGAACCTGCTTTTCCGTTTTTCCGCAAAAGGAACAACGAAGTTTTGTTGTATTATCATTACTTTTGCCTGCCATGCTTTCCTCCATTCAAAACATGCGAAAAGCATATGGTGCCGCTTTACCATTGGCAGTGGCACCATATCCATTTGCTATTATTTCGATTCATGATTTGTGATAACACGGTCAATCAAACCATATGCCTGCGCTTCCTGTGCTGACATAAAGTTATCACGCTCTGTATCTTCTGTGATTTTTTCTACCGGCTGACCGGTGTTTGCTGCCAATATCTCATTTAACTTTTTCTTCGTTTTCAGGATATTTTCTGCAACAATCTGAATTTCCGTCGCCTGACCTTTGGCACCGCCGGATGGCTGGTGAATCATAATTTCCGAATTTGGAAGTGCCAGACGCTTTCCTTTAGCACCACTGGAAAGCAAAAATGCTCCCATGCTGGCTGCCAGTCCCATGCAGATGGTCGATACATCACATTTTACATAATTCATGGTATCGTAAATTGCCATACCGGCAGTCACGGATCCTCCCGGACTGTTGATGTATAAGTTGATATCTTTATTTGGGTCTTCTGACTCCAAAAATAACATCTGTGCTACTACAAGACTTGCTGTCGTATCATTCACTTCATCTCCCAAAAAGATGATTCTTTCACGGAGAAGACGGGAATAAATATCGTAAGAGCGTTCTCCGCCACGACTGGTCTGCTCAATGACGTAAGGTACTAATGCCATACCATTTCCCTCCTATCTGAAAATGCAAAATGTCTTATTCTGCTTTTTCTTCTTTCTCTTCTTTTGGCTCTACTTCTACAGACTCTTTTACGAGGAAGTCAACTGCTTTCTGTACAGCGATATCCTCAGAAATCTGTTTGTTCTCAGCATCGCCAAACATTTCTTTGATCTTATCTGCTTCCATGTTGTACATTTCAGCCATTTTTTCAATCTCTTTGTCAATGTCTTTTGCTGTCGCTTTGATGCCTTCTGCTGCTGCAACGGCTTCCAGTACAAGACGTGTACGGATACGTGTCTCTGCTTCCGGACGCATCTGCTCCATCATCATCTGTGGCTGCATACCTGTCATCTGGATGTACTGGTCAATGCTGAGTCCCTGCTGCTGAAGACGGGAAGCAAAATCATTGATCATCTGATTGATCTGCTCGTCAACCATTGGTTTTGGAAGTTCAATCTTGGAGTTCTCTACTACCTGGCTGATGATCTTATCTTCTTTTTCTGCTTTTACCTGATTTTTTCTGCGCTCTGTCAATGTCTTCTTCACGCTTGCTTTGTATTCCTTCAATGTCTCGAATTCAGAAACTTCACTTGCGAATTCATCATCCAGCTTTGGAAGTTCTTTCATCTTGATGTCTTTGATCTCTACTTTGAAAAGTGCCGGTTTTCCTTTGAGTTCTTCTACATGATACGTCTCCGGAAATGTTACATTGACATCCACTTTATCGCCTTTGTTTTTGCCGATCAGCTGATCTTCAAAAGTATCGATGAAGGAATGGCTTCCGATTGTAAGAGAATAATCGGTACCTTTTCCACCATCAAATGGCTCGTCATCTACAAATCCCTCAAAGTCGATCACTGCAATATCATCTTTTTTGATTGCACGGTCTTCTACGTTTACTGTACGTGCATTCTGCTCCTGAACCTTAGCAAGTTCCGCATTGACATCTGCTGCCATGATCTTAACTTCCTGTTTCTCTACTTCGATTCCTTTGTAATCGCCAAGTTCAACATCCGGTTTTACAGCAACGGTAGCGGTAAATACGAAAGGTTCGCCATTTCCAATTTTTTCCACATCGATATCCGGGCGGGATACGATCTCAAGTCCGCTCTCTTTTGCTGCTTCTTCATAAGCATCCGGAATTGCAAAGTTTGCTGCATCCTCATAAAATACTTCCGGGCCATACATCTTTTCGATCATTTTACGTGGAGCTTTTCCTTTACGGAATCCAGGAAGCGCGATCTTTGCTTTGTTCTTATTGTAAGATTTTACCATAGCCTCTTCAAATGCTTCCGGGCTTACCTCTATTGTAATTTTTGCCATACTGTTTTCAAGATTCTCTACTTTGTAACTCATTTTTCTTAATCCTCCAAATTTTTTAATTACTGCGGGAACTTTTGGTAGTATTCCCTGATTTTTCTATTTCTAAACGCCTCGGACTACCAGATACGGTAATTTCCACTCAATGCTAAAAGAGCAAACAGATACAGACAATTGTCATAGTATCTTCTCTCGCCGGTACGAAGCGGTGTGTTCCAGAATCTTTCTACACACTCTTTGGCATAAGGGCCGTCTGCGGCAAGAGATGCCTGTGCATTGGTTGCGATGATAGCTACCGGATGAAGAGCAGGCTGGTCGATGACGGTTCCGTCAATCTCATACACCTTAAAGTCTTCTCCACGATGTGTCTCCATAAAGAATTTCTGTACTTTGTTATTGTTTTCCACATTCCATTCATCTGCGGCAAACCACTCATAATCCAGACCAATGTTTGCGATAACACGGTAAGAATCACTGTAGTACCAGTCATGGCGTCCGCCAAAGACATCCTGCTCTTTTTCATATGGAGTACCATCATAATAAGCATATTCTGCTGCCAGTCCGGTTTCCGGATGACATGCTTTTTTCAGATATTCACGGCTTGCTTTTGCTGCCTTTTTCCAGAACTCTCTGTCTTCTTCATTGGCCCATTCTCCGAACAGTTCATAAAAATGTGCACAATGATAAGACGGATCGCTGAATTTTCTGCTTGGGATAAAACGGATCAGATAATTTTCCGGCTCCATGATCGGATCTCCCGGTTCTTTCTCTCCGTTATGTATACAGGCACTCAGGATATTTTTTGCTTCCTGGGAATAATTGAAAATCCCTTCGCCGTCTCCCCAGCGGTGGGAAGCAAAGAACAATGACATTGCGAAAAATTCCTCGCCGTCCGGTGCCGGACCGTAGTCATTTTTCTCTCCCGTTGTCTTACAGGACCAGGCGAAATATCCTTTGTTATAGCCATCTTCCATGTACATATATGTTCTCGCCCATTTCCATACGCGGTCAAATTCTTCTTTCATATTCATCTGAACGCACATCATCATGGCATATGACATTCCTTCTGTACGGGCATCAAAATTCCCCGTATCCTCGAAATATCCCATATCATCTCCGGCTTCAAAATAAAATTTCTCGCCAACCGGTCCGTAAAACACCGTGTGGAATGCGTCTTTTAATTTTTTGTCGATCTCTTCCTGAGAATGACCGCACTCCGCAAATACATTACGATACTGTTTTGTGTAATAAGCACCTTTCATTCTTTTGATTCCTTTCTATCTCTTTCAGTTTTTATCCTCATGCCCTTTGGCACGTAAAACTTGAATTATCTTATCCACATTTTCCCTGCATATTTCATCCGTCGCGGCTTCTACCATAACACGAATCAGCGGCTCTGTACCACTTTCACGCAGGAGCAGTCTTCCCTCGTCTCCGAGTGCTTCTGCTACTTCTTTTTCCGCCGCTTTCACATCTTCATCTTCTCTTGCCGCCAGTTTATCTTTGACACGCATATTGACAAGCAGCTGCGGATATATCTTTAAATCCTTTGTCAGTGCTGACAAAGAACTGTCTTTCGAAAGCATTGCTTCCATGATCATCAAGGAAGTCAAAATACCGTCTCCGGTCACGGCATGTTCCATAAATATAATATGCCCAGACTGTTCTCCACCGAGAACGTATCCATGTTCCATCATATTGGCGCATACATATTTATCCCCTACCGCCGTCTGCTGATAGGAAATACCGGCTCGGTCAAAGGCTTTATACAGTCCCATATTGGACATCACGGTCGTAACAACCATATTGTCTTTCAGCTTGCCTTTTTCCTTTAAATCCATTCCACACAGATACATAATGTGGTCTCCGGTCACAACCTCTCCGTTCTCATCTACGGCAAGGCACCGGTCCGCATCGCCATCGTAAGCAAAGCCCACATCTGCGCCCGTATCCTTTACCAGTTTTTGTAATTTCTCAATATGTGTGGAACCGCATTCTTTATTAATATTCATACCATCGGGTTTATCTCCCGTCGTATGCACGATTGCACCCAGTCTTCGGAATATCTCTGCTGCAATACCGGAAGCCGATCCATTGGACATGTCAAGCGCTACCGTCTTACCATTGTAACTGTGCTTTGCCAGATTCTCCAGATACATTTTGTAAATCTTTTTTCCTTCCTGATAATCAAAGCATCGTCCCAGTTTCTCACCGGTCGCATACGGGATCTCGGGAATCTCTCCATCGATGTATTTTTCCATCTCGATTTCGACTTCTTCTTCCAGTTTATGACCCGTGCCATTGATGACCTTAATCCCATTATCGGTATATGGATTGTGGCTCGCAGTGATCATAATACCCAGATCAAATTTCTGCTGACGGATCAGATACGAAATACTCGGTGTCGTCGTAACATGTATCTCATAGACATCGGCTCCGCTTGCTGTCAAGCCCGCTGCCAGTGCCGTCTCATACATATATCCGGACAATCTTGTATCTTTTCCTACAAGAACCCGTACTCTATGATCTTCATTCTGATAATAGTGTCCCAAAAAACGTCCAATCTTAAAAGCATGTTCTGCCGTCAGCGTGACATTTGCCTCGCCACGGAAGCCATCGGTACCAAAATACTTCATGACGCTTCCCCTTTCACATCTTTTCCAGGCGCAAAAGCCCCTTGGAAACAAGTTATCTAATATATACTATCATAAGAAAACAATTTATTCAAGTGATTTTTTCATGTTTGTTGCAGCCTGTATCGACAATTTTTTTCTATTCTATAATTCACCGAAAATATTTGCGGTGAATTACAAGATAAAAAATGATGCAAAGCTGCGACAAACATGAAAAAAAGCATAAAACTTAAAGGATGGTGCCGCCGCCCATCACGTATTCGCCGTCGTAAAAGACAAGTGCCTGTCCCGGAGTGGCTGCGCGCTGCGGTTTGTCAAAGACCGCCTCGACCGTATCTTCGTCGATTTTCCGGAGGGTACACATATCTCCGCGGTGGTTGTAACGAATTTTTGCCAGCGCACGCACCTCGCCGTCGATGTCCTCTACCGACATAAAATTCAGATGGTTTGCCCGGATCGTTGTTGTAAAAATATCCTCATTTTCGCCAATCACCACTTCGTTGGTCTCCGGCCGGATCTCACAGACAAACACCGGATGTCCCATCGCCAGACCAAGTCCTTTCCGCTGTCCGATCGTATAATGCGTGATGCCCTTATGCGTTCCCAGCACATTTCCGTGTATGTCCACAAAATTTCCTGTTGGGATATCAACGCCGGTTTCCTTCTCGATAAAGGAAGCATAATCGTTGTCCGAGACAAAGCAGATTTCCTGGCTGTCCGGTTTGTGTGCTACCGGAAGTCCTGCCTCTTCTGCCATTTTTCTCACATTTTCTTTTTCATATTCGCCAACCGGCATTAACGTATGCGACAACTGATCCTGCGTCAGATTATACAAGGCGTATGTCTGATCCTTTGCTGCTGTCACCGATTTTTTCAACGCATATCTTCCATTTGAAAGTTTATCGATTCTGGCATAATGTCCTGTCGCGATGTAATCCGCTCCGATCTCCAGGCTTCTCTGTAACAGCGATTCCCACTTCACATAGCGGTTGCAGGCGATACACGGATTGGGTGTGCGTCCATGCAGATATTCATCTACAAAATAATCGATTACATTTTTCTGAAATTCCTGACGAAAGTTCATCACATAGTATCGTATTCCGAGGCGTTCCGCCACACGTCTTGCATCCTCCACCGCAGACAGTCCGCAGCATCCACCATTTTCTTCCAAGGTACAGACATCATCTTCCTGCCAGATCTGCATCGTAACACCGATGACCTCATATCCCTGTTGCTGCAAAAGATATGCCGCCACGGAAGAATCCACACCACCGGACATTCCAACTACTACTTTTTTTGCCATTGTTGCCTCCCTGTGTCATTCTAAATCAAGCCGGCGCTCACAGCGCTTACCGGGCTTATACTGCAAAAATCCCCGGTTTCGGCTGGTGGCAGCATGGTGCCATCCCATCCTCCGAAACCGGGGACCTCATATTTTCACTTATTTACGAACCAATAAGGATTTTCCGGTCATTTCTGCCGGCTGCTCCATTCCCATCATTTCAATCAGAGTCGGAACGATGTCTGCCAGACAGCCGCCCTCACGCAATGTATAATTTTCATCATAATTATAAATGATAAATGGTACCGGATTCGTTGTATGCGCCGTAAATGGCTCGCCATCTTCGTCAATCAGTTTTTCTGCATTTCCGTGGTCTGCACAGATAAAGAGCTGTCCATCCACTTCATCAATGGCTTTTACTGCGCGTCCTACACACTCATCTACCGCTTCGATTGCTTTGATCGCTGCCTCAATGATTCCGGTGTGGCCTACCATATCCGGATTTGCAAAGTTGATGATGATAACATCGTACTTGTCGGATTTGATCGAATCTACGAGATTATCGCAGACTTCATAGGCACTCATTTCCGGCTTCAAGTCAAATGTCGCTACTTTTGGAGAGTTTACAAGGATACGATCTTCTCCTTCAAACTGTGTCTCTCTTCCTCCATTAAAGAAGAAAGTAACATGTGCATATTTCTGTGTCTCTGCCAGGCGGAGCTGTGTTTTTCCATGTTTTGACAAATATTCACCAAATGTCATTTTCAATTCTTCCGGTGGAAAAGCAACGAGTACATTTGGCATCTGTGCGTCGTACTGTGCCATACATACAAACGTAAGCGGGAAATATCCGTTTCTGCGTTCAAATCCCGTGAAATCAGGATCTACAAATGCTCTGGTAAGCTGTCTTGCACGGTCCGGACGGAAGTTAAAGAAGATCACACTGTCATTTTCTTTGATCATTCCGTTTTTATCAACAACGGTTGGAAGCATAAACTCATCGGTCACGTCATTTGCATAAGAATCTTTGATTGCCTGTACCGGATCCGATGCCTCTACACCTTCTCCATACACGAGTGCAGCATAGGCTTTTTCCTCACGGTCCCACGCATTGTCACGATCCATTGCATAAAAACGGCCGGAGATTGTCGCTACGGTTCCAACACCGATTTCTTTCATCTTCGCTACCGCTTCTTCCATATATTCCGCTGCCGATGATGGTGGCACATCACGTCCATCAAGATAAGCATGAACATATACTTTGTCAATTCCATTTTTCTTTGCCAGTTCAAGCAATCCATACAGATGCTCCATGTGGCTGTGTACACCACCCGGGGAAAGAAGTCCCATCAAATGAAGTGTGGAATCCTTCTTTTTACAATTTTCAACTGCTTTTTTCAAAGCATCATTCTCAAAAAAGTCGCCATCTTGAATGGATTTACTGATTTTAACCAACATCTGGTATACGATACGTCCGGCACCCATATTGGTATGTCCTACTTCAGAGTTTCCCATCTGTCCTTCCGGAAGACCGACTGCCATACCACTTGCCTGTCCGAGTACAAATGGACATTCTGCCATAAGCTTGTCCATCACCGGTGTCTTTGCCTGTGCGATTGCATTTCCTTCTACTTTGTCACTCATTCCATAACCATCTAAGATCATCAATACCGTTGGTTTCTTGCTCATTTTCTAAATTCTCCTTCTTTTAAAATCATTGACACCGGGAATTTTCCCGGGCTGCTGTCATCCGACCCCAAGGCTGCCCAGTTCCAGATATCTCTGGTAAGCCCCATAGGTCATTGTCACCGCCGAAGCACCACTTCCGACCGCCACCATCGTCTGATTCAGCTCTTCGTCCGTTGCGGCTGCCGCATCTTGTACTACAGATGTCGTCTGAGTTGTCTGTGCCTCCGTCTGCGGGCTCGCTGACGCTGCCGTACTCTGGCTTTTCGTCACATCGCCACTCAGTTTATTTGGTATCACGGTCACTGTCTTATCCGGTACCTTGACACCTTCTTCCATATATTTTGCAATTTTTTTGACGTAATTCTGTGTCTCCGTAAACGGAGGAACGCCGCCATATTGCTTCACTCTTCCGCTGCCGGCATTGTATGCCGCTGCTGCCAGAGTGGTATCTCCATTAAATTTCTTCAGATGTGCCGCCAGCAGTTTGGCAGATGCCATAATATTCTGCTCCGCATCATACACATCTTCTACGCCAAGTTCTTTCGCTTCATATGGCATAATCTGCATAATTCCTTTGGCTCCTGCCGAAGAGACGCATTTGGGATTAAAATCCGACTCTGCCTTGGCTACTGCCACCAAAAAATCATACGATACCCCATATTTTTCCGACGCTCTCTTAAAAATGTCATCTAACGTCGTTGTCAATGTACCATCGCTTTTTACCGTTCCTGTCGTGCCCGTGGTCTTTGCCACATTTGCGGCAGACGCTGTCTGCGATGCCGTCTGCGTTGATGACGCCGCGTTTTCCTCATTTACTTTCTTTGTCTCTTCTTCCATCATTTTGGAAAACGGAGTTATGGTTGTCCCCGTCGTTGTATTTTGTTTTCTCATCTGCTGTGTATAATTTTCTGTAGCGATATCGCTTACGCGCAATGCCACGTCATCACCTCCTGACGTTCTCAGTATACTAGATATTTTCTATTTTTGCAAGTAACGATTGAATGCTCGTTATTTTTGCTGATAATCTGCCAAAAATTCTTTCATCTTTGTCATGCATTCATCCAAAACCACCACTTCCGGCAGGTATACGATACGGAAATGATCCGGCGCGTCCCAGTTAAAGCCGCGTCCATGAACCAGAAGAACATGTTTTTCACGAAGAAAATCAAGGGCAAATTTTTCATCATCCAAGATATGGAAACGTTTGGCATCAATCTTCGGGAAAATATAAAAGGCTGCCTCCGGTGTCACGGCGGACAAACCGTCGATTTCTGCAATCGCATCACAGATCACTTTGCGCTGCTCGTAAATACGTCCTCCCGGCAGAAGCAAGTCGTCCACTTCCGGACGATTACGGAGTGCCGGTGCGATGACGTGCTGCGCCGGAACATTGGCGCAAAGGCGCATGGAAGAAAGCATATTCACTCCTTCGATGTAGCCCTTTGCTTTGGACAGATCTCCGCTGAGAACCATCCAGCCGCTTCGGAATCCCGCGATACGATGGGATTTTGAAAGTCCGTTAAACGTCACCACAAAAAGATCCGGTGCAAGAGAGGCGATCGACGTATGCGTTTTGCCATCCAGCACAAGGCGGTCATAAATTTCATCCGCAAAGATCATCAATTCATGCTCTCTCGCTAAATTGACAATTTTTTCCAGTATTTCTTTTGGATATAAGGCTCCGGTCGGATTGTTCGGATTGATCACGACGATTCCTTTTGTCTTGTCCGTGATCTTTTTCTCCATATCCTCAATATCCGGATACCAGCCCGAACTCTCGTCACAGATGTAATGAACTGGATTTCCGCCGGCAAGTTTGGCTGCCGCTGTCCACAACGGGTAATCCGGTGCCGGGATCAAAATCTCATCTCCATTATTTAACAGTGCCTGAAGTGACAGGGAAATCATCTCACTGACACCATTTCCGATATAGATATGATCCAGCGAAAGTCCCGGAAGTCCTTTCTGCATATGATACTGCAAGATTTCTTCACGCGCCTCCAAAAGTCCCTTCGAATCGCTGTATCCCTGACTCATTGGATCCGCCAATGCTTCCTCCATGGAATCCAGCACGATCTGCGGTGCACGAAAACCAAATGGTGCCGGATTTCCGATATTCAGATGAAGTACCGTCTCGCCACGGCGTTCCATCTCTTTCGCCTCGTCAAGTACCGGCCCTCTCACATCATAACATACACCATGTAATTTATCTGACTTTTCAAACGTTCTCATCGTTTTGTTCCTCCTGAATCATTGCTGTTTCTTTTCTGTTTTGCAGCTCTTTTTTCGGTGACGGAAACAGTCGTGCCACCTTTCTCAATAATGGCATAAACGCTACCACCGAAACCGCCATTGCGATCAGATACAACAGACCAAGCACGCCATCCGGCAGCACATTTCCCAACTGTTCCAATAAATAACTGCTGCAATTAAAAAACATATGAAATAATATCGCACCCAGTATGCTTTGCGTGCGCTCATATACAAAAGCCAAAACCACTCCAAGGCAGGAAGCATACACGCCCTGCACCCAATTCATGTGATAGATCCCAAAACACGCTCCGGAAAGAAGTGCTGCCACAACAAACGGAAAGCCCTTCCGCAGTGTCCGAAATACCATGCCTCGAAATATCAGTTCTTCTGCAATCGGCCCAAAAATGCCCACAATGGCAATCATTGCCGGTGCTGCCATCGTCTTCAGACTCATCGTATCGGCAAGTTTCACATAATCCTCGTAAACCGCAGGAAACAGATTCTGAAATACAATCATCAAAATGTTGCACACAAACTGAGAAGCAAATGCCAAAAGCAGGATCGTCACAATTGCCCGCGGTGCTAAGATCTTACGATATCTGTCTTTCGCCTCTACCGGCTGATGTACTTTTCGCACATACCAGTACCAGATACCAACGCCCACAATAATGGTCGCATTGACAAGCATGATCAGGATCATATTGATCTGCGCGGAAGAGATCCAGGCTTCCAGCTTGTCCGCATCGTACTCCACACCATGAAGCAGACGAACCGCCACAATGTGAAAAGAAATCATCACAGATAATACAAGCTGAAGTACAATTGGTATCAAAAGATATATTATTGCAAAACCAAGTGATTTTAGTTTTTTCATTCACTTCCCCTTTTCTCGGCACAAAAGGAACCATCTCTGCCAGGCAGAGTATAGCTCCTCTTATGTATTCTATACTTTCTGATTATGCTTCAATTTTTTCTTTTCCGCCCATGTATGGCTGAAGTGCTTTCGGAATATTAACCGAACCATCGGCATTCAGGTTGTTCTCCAGAAAAGCGATCAGCATACGAGGTGGTGCTACTACCGTATTGTTTAATGTATGGGCAAAATATTTTCCATTCTCTCCAACAACACGAATTTTCAGGCGGCGTGCCTGTGCGTCACCAAGATTCGAGCAGCTTCCCACTTCGAAATATTTCTTCTGACGCGGTGACCATGCTTCTACATCGATGGATTTCACTTTCAGGTCTGCGAGGTCACCGGAGCAGCACTCAAGCGTACGAACCGGGATGTCCAAAGAGCGGAACAAATCTACTGTGTTTTGCCATAATTTGTCAAACCACATTTTACTCTCTTCCGGTTTACATACCACGATCATTTCCTGTTTTTCAAACTGGTGAATGCGGTATACGCCACGCTCTTCAATTCCATGTGCTCCCTTTTCTTTACGGAAGCAAGGAGAATAGCTTGTCAATGTCTGAGGCAGTTTTTCCTCAGGCAGGATCTTATCAATAAATTTACCGATCATGGAGTGCTCACTTGTACCGATCAGATAAAGATCTTCGCCCTCGATCTTATACATCATGGCATCCATCTCATCGAAACTCATTACGCCGGTCACTACGTTGCTGCGAATCATAAACGGCGGTACACAATACGTAAATCCGCGGTCGATCATAAAATCTCTTGCATAAGAGATCACCGCTGAATGAAGTCTTGCAATGTCACCCATCAGATAATAAAATCCGTTTCCGGCTACATCGCGCGCTGCATCCAGATCAATTCCATCAAATTTTTCCATGATTTCCGTGTGATATGGAATTTCAAAATCCGGTACAACCGGTTCTCCAAATCGTTCGATCTCTACATTTTCACTGTCATCTTTTCCGATCGGCACACTTGGATCAATGATATTCGGAATCGTCATCATGATCTCTTTGATCTTTTCTGCCAGCTCTGTCTCTTTCTTTTCCAGTTCAGCAAGGCGTTCTGCACCCTGTGCTACTTCTGCTTTCAGAGCTTCGGCTTCTTCTTTTTTGCCCTGCGCCATCAAACCGCCGATATTTTTCGAAATTTTCTTTCTCTTCGCACGCAGCTCGTCCGCTTCCTGCTGTGTCGCGCGGCTCTCTTTATCCAGTGCGATCACTTCATCTACAAGAGGAAGTTTGCGGTCCTGAAATTTATTTTTGATATTCTGTTTTACAACATCCGGATTTTCCCGTAAAAATTTGATATCCAACATAATGAGAGTTCCTCCTAAAATATAATCGGATTTATTATACACCTTTTTGGTAAAGTATGCAAATACTTTCTCTTGTTTAAAATGTAAAACCATACAAACGTTTACAATTATTTTTGTTAATGATTCACAATTGCTTTTCCTTTGTAAATGTGTATAATATGATTAAGAAATCAAAAAAGATTTCTGAGACAAACACGCTTCACAATGTGCGGCAAAGAAACATTGTTTATGCAAAGGCACTTCGCAATGTGTGCTCAAACATTGCTTATTCAAACACGCTTCACAATGTGCGACAAAGAAACATTGTTATAAGAGCTAATGTTTTAACATTGGCTCTTTTACATAAAGGAGAGATATGATTAAAAACGGAATGTATTATATTACCGAAGATTTCAAACAACTAATCCGAAATCTGGGTGGCGAATGGAATGATCAAAAGAAGCGCCCCATCGTCTGCTTAATGCAATCAACGGAACACCCTGATTTATATTGGGCAATCCCTGTTGGGAAAGTCAATCATAGAGATGATAAAGCCATGGAACGAATTAAATCTTTTATGAATAAACCCACCAGAGATCTGAGAAGCTGCTATTACCATATAGGAAGAACTACAAATAAATCAATATTTTTTATTTCAGATGCGATTCCCATAACAGATAAATATATTTCAGAAGAACATCTTGGTTCCGACAACAAACTTCACATAATAAAAAATCCCCATTTATTACAAGCAATGCACTATAAGTTGAACCGAATTCTTAATTTTGAAGTTTCCAATAAGAATTATTTCCGACAGCATATAACCGATTTAAAAATTCATCTGCTAAAAGAACTGGAATCCGAAAAAGTATAGCTATCAACCGGTGATTCAAAGGAAAAAGGCGCAGCTATCTAGCCACGCCCTCTTCGATCCGGCTCACGCCGACATAAATTTCCGAAATTTTATACCAGGTCCGGAACCCGACGATCCCATCCTGTGTCAATTTAAAAATCTGCTGGAAAGTTTTTACAGCCTCTTCGGTTGCCGGACCAAAGATCCCATCCTCCGCAATTTTCGGAATAAGCGGGTACGCATCTGAAATAACATTGAGCTGTGCCTGCATCTGGCGCACCTTGTCACCGGAATCTCCGACGCGGAGCGGGGAACCCGGATAAGAAGACGGAATGCCCGAGATCACATCGGTCGCATTGATATACATGGAGCTTCCGTAATAATTCCGAAGAATCTCAATCGCCGTGTAACCACGGTCCCCCAGAGATTTACTTCCCCACTGGCTCATCCAGTTCGGACAGGTAACATTTTTCCCATCGCAATACTGCGTCAGAATCGGCTGCAATACACCCGGACGGGAAAGATAATTGCTAAAGATCTCATCCACCACATTCGAAATACTTTCGAACACATTGCGGTTTGGAATCCATTTATGATCGTAAGCGGTCGAACTTGTAATTGTAAAGTCATATCCTTTATTGCGATACCACTCTGTAAAAACACGGTTCAACGTAAATGACTGGATTGCAAGAATATTCGCCTGCAATGTCGCTTCCGGCCAAGTCGAATAAATCTCACTGCTCGCTACATTTTTAATGTAATCGCGGTATGGAACATAATAATCTTTCGCGGATCGGTCGCTTGGCGGACCATTATGAACAACGATGTATTCGGGAATAACCACCCGGCTCAGTACGATCTCGCCGGTCTCATCAATGGATTTAATCTCATTTTCCGCAATCTTTGGCGGATAATCTCCCCAAAGTGTATGATCCGGGATAACATAAAGTTCCGTGTCACCGCTGATTGTCGGCGAAGCGGGAAGAAGCGAAGCATTCTGAATCGCTGTTTCCCCGGAAAAAATCTCGGCACCGCTGACGCGAAACGGTTCAAATCCGGGCGCCGTGATCGTAATCGTATATTCGGCATACGGCTTATTCGCACCGGGCTCCATGCTGTAATCTACAGGCGGTGCCGGAAGTGTCAGCTCAGGAATCTGCCCGAGAGAATTTGTCGTAGTCTGTTCAATGATCTGTTCCGGATCACTGTCTCTCGTTATCTGAACCTGCGCACCGTCAATCGGACGGTTATTCACTTCTGAAGTAACATTGACATCCAATAATCCTTCGGTATCTGAAGAAGTGACCGAAGCAAAAAGCTCCGGACGGGGTGTTGTTGTATTCAACGCATTCACCAAAATCGTTTTATTACTTGTATTTTATGCAAGCACTTGGTAAATGTGAATTTCCTCCTTTTAAACTTCTTCTACATCATCCCAAAAATACGCACCAATTTTATTGATATAATGGTAACCCTTTACGGTTCCGGACACCTTACAATTCTCAATCTTTCCATACAAAAGATTTCCGGCAATTCCGCCGACGTACAGCCGTCCATGCACATTGGTTCCTTTTAATTTCAAATCTCTTACCGTTCCTTTCAGAACACTAAACAAACCAATTTGGCTTTTTTCTTCTTTTTATACCAGGAAACAGAAGGTTTTCCCTTGCCTTTTACTCCCTCTCTATATTAATATTTTTATATCTGTAACAACTCAAAGAAAACATTATACAACATAGAAGGGAATTCACTCCTGTATGCAAGAAACCACTGAGACAATCACTTTAATTCATCATTCGGAATGGATCCGCCTGATCCCAAGCAAGTGGATTATAAAGCCAACTCCTGTCTCTCAAAAGTGGTGCCTGAACAGAGACTTTGTTTCTAACCACTTTTATGTTTTGAAATTTTGCTCGACTTCCTCTCACATAAAAGGATAACTTTTTCTTTTGATAACGTTCATACGTTTTTTTACTGATTTGTATCTTTTCTCCGCCTTTTACCTGCAAATATTTCAATGACTGAAAATCAGACAGATCCGGAACTTTTTTCGACACTGTAAATTCCAAATGGCGAATTTTATTATCTTTTGCCACTTTGATTTTCTTAATATCCAAACTCTTTTTTGTTGCATACGTTACCTCTACAAGCGGATTTTTCTTGTCACTCAAAATATCTCCCTCATACATTACATATTTCTTGCCTACCTTACGCTTTCGGTAATCTTCCTGCAGTTTTTTAACGTCAGAACTTGTTAATTTTCGCTTCTTATGGATATCTTTTATTGGTGTCAAATAATCCTGGCGTTTATATTTTCCGCTTATGATCAATTTTTCTAATTTTTTATTTTTCCGCAGATCCAGGACTTTCGTCTCTGTATCTCGTAAAACAAGGCTTTTCAAATTTTTATTTGCGCTAAGATCCAGTTTTTTAATCTCAGTAATCTGAAAAGGTTCGCAAAAAACAGTTTCTTTATCCGGACAGCCGAACTGTAATTTTTCCAAATTGACTGCTTCTTTCAATGAAAGCGTATCAAAATGATATCCACAGCCAAAACACAAGTTCTTGATTTGCGGAAGCGGCATTCGTTCTTTAAATTGTTTCCATTCTTCTTTTCCAAATGCGAATGCCTCATCAGTCCTCTTTGGAGCATGTGTGTCTACCTGTTTGTCGTCTCCAATAAACAAATCCGTTAGGTTCTTATTTTTCAATAAGGAGCCTTGCGTATAGCGGTATCCTAAAATTTTCAATTTTTTCAATTGTCCGAAATACTCTATTCCCTTTAAGGACAGCTTCTGACCTTCCTTCATGTGTTCTCCTGCATTTACATCTTTGTCATTAACTGTCGATATGATTGCCGCAAAAGAATACTCTTCTTTTTGAATAAGAGTTTCATCTAACTCTCCACACATGACAGACACTTCCGTCACACAATTACGCTCTTCCAGACTCAGTTTTCCATCTCCATTCTGATCAATTTTTCCTGCAAAATCACGCAATGCTTGTGATGGAAAATTTTGTTCATTGAT
>FR894057.1:0-27018 GCA_000434115.1 Roseburia sp. CAG:309
CAGGAATTGCTAGAGATTGCAGCATACCGGGAATGCAGAAGGCAGAAAATTGTGAACGGTATGGAATTGCAGGGCGCAGCTTGAAAAAAGCAGAAAATTATAAAGATATGTTTGGGTTTGAAAAAGCATACGAAGGGTATGAAGCACTTTTGTCAGACCCCAAAGTGCAGGCAGTTTATATTCCGCTTCCAAATAATCTTCATTATGAATGGGTAAAAAAAGCTATTGCAGCAGGAAAGCATGTGCTGTGCGAAAAACCATTGGCGCCGACACCCAAACAAACAGTAGAACTTTTTGAGGCAGCAAAAGAGAAGGGGGTATTTTTAATGGAAGCATATGCCTACCTTCACAGTCCTTTTGTTACAGCACTTAAAAAAGAAATTGAAGAAGGAACAATTGGAGAAATCCGTTATATTGAATCTCAGTTTTTGACTTCATATTATGATAAGAGCAACATTCGTCTGCACAAAGAAAATTATGGGGGTGCAGTTTATGATCTTGGCTGTTATAATACAAGTATGCTGTTAAAACTTTTGGAAGATATGCCATCCCGGGTAAAAGCAATGGCACAGTATGATGAAAATGGCGTTGATGTATATACAGCTGCATTGTTAAATTATGAAAATGATGTACGTGCATCGATAACATGCGGGATGATTTTTGAAAAAGATAAGCCGCATCGTTATGATAGATTGTATATTCACGGAACAAAAGGCGACATCAAATCCGATACGGAATTTAACCAAGAGGGAAATGCTTCCTATACGTTGATTATTGAAGGAAAAGAGCAGATTCGAAATGTATACTGCCCACATAATTATCAATTAGAAATAGAGCAGTTGGGAAGATGCATAATCGAAGGCGAGACCCCTGTTGTGACAGCTGATTTTTCGATTAAAAATGCAAAAATACTAGATGCTATATTGCAAGAGATCGGTTACTTTGAAAGTAATGTAATGTGAGCACCCCGAAATTTCGGCATTTATAAAAGGACACAAAAAAAACACAAAAAAAATAGCACTCACCTCTTGACAGTGCTAACAATTGGTGGTATAACATAGTTAAAGATAAGGAAAGGGGTTACGAAAAGGAACCCGGATCCGAATCGAAATTTAACAATCGACACTTCAGATTTCTCTGATGGTGCTAATAATACAAAAGTCTAAGTGCCTATGGTGTTTTGCAGGAACCCATATTTCCGACACTTGTTACAAGAAGGAAAGGAGAAATGACTTATGTTAAGACCTAGTATTTTTGGAGAGAGTTTGTTTGATGATTGGATGGATGATTTTCCATTTGGTAAGGAATTTGAGAAGGCTATGTTTCCGGCAAAAGATCCTCTTTATGGAAAACATGCAAAGAACATGATGAAGACAGATGTCCGCGAGACAGATGATGCGTATGAGGTTGACATTGATCTGCCTGGCTTCAAGAAAGATGAAGTAACCGCTGAACTGAATGATGGTTATATCACCATTTCGGCAGCAAAAGGTTTGGACAAAGATGAAAAAGATAAAAAGACCGGTAAGTACATTCGTAAAGAACGTTATGCCGGCAGCATGAGCCGAAGCTTTTACATCGGTGAGGGAATTACCCAGGATGAGATTTCGGCGAAGTATGAAAATGGTATCTTGCAGTTGAAGATTCCGAAAAAGACAGACAAAGCAGTTGCTGGTAAAAATTATATCGCAATTGAAGGATAATCATTCAACAAGTCCCCTTCAGAGATCGAGCCCTCTGAAGGGGACTTGTTTTTTAGCAAAAACCATTGTAAGATTTGAAACGTACTTTATATTCTTTCATTTGCTGCCCTTCACGGCTTTCTATTTTCGTAGAGTTTCCTGTAAGAACATCATAGAGATAATAGTCACTTTTGTACCGTTTATCCTCTTCTTGAAACTGTGTAGGAAATTCGATGATCCATTGGCTTTTCCCAACCGGACACAGTGGGGTACCGGTATCGACGGTCCAATAATTAAGCCGATCGTAGTCGGTGCATTCATAAGGTTTGGCTAATTTTTCCTGAAGAAACGTATTCATTTGTGTTTCGTAGCGTAGATCGTTTCCATCAGAGGCACGAAAACTTACGACAGATAATTTATAGTCATAGGTTTTGTAATCCTCATCAAAATCATCATCATAGACGTAATTTTCGTCATCTCTGGACGAATAAGTGAGTTGATTTGCGTTAAGTATCGCATAAATGCGGCCTTTCAATGCAAAGAATTGATAAACATTCCAAGTTTCAATGATGTCTTTTTGGAAGCCGTTTCGCTTTCCCGATAAAAGGGTTTCAATGGCTGTCACGGAAACAATTTGTGCTGTTTTTTCTGTTTTCATATTGTAACCGTAAATTCCATCTTTTTTTAGAAAATACAATGTGTTTTTGTGAACAGTAGTCGGAAAAAGGAAGACAGGAACCTCTTCTTCCGGCGCATAATAAAAGAGGCGGGTTACTTTTTTACAGACTTTTTTTACAGAAAAGTCATTTACCGACATACGATAAAGGTCTTTGTTGCAAAGAAGAAAAATTGTGTCGTCATATTTTCGCGGCACACCATATTCGTCTACAACAATGTAAGAACCGACGTCCTTGAAAGGTCTCGAAATTTTTCCGGAGTCCAAGTTGATTGCATAAATGCAATTGTTTTCAGAGGAAAATATTATTTTATCATCTTCGGCATAAAGAAAATCTTCCCAGTCAATCGAGAGAGAATCCTTTTTGTCAACATTGTCCAAATTACATATTTTCACGCGGTCTTCCCAGCGCAAGGTTTCATTTTTCCCGGATCTGCGGAAAGGGATGCGCCATAGATTGGTGCCGTCCATATTATATTCTACAAGAAAAAGGTAAGAGGCTGTAACATACATGTCTTCGATGGTCATACTCGTGTTCGTGTCCGGTTTTATCACGTAATGGTTCCCTTTCTTCGGATAAGAAAAAGCGCCGGTTTTTGATTTTACAATAGGTGCCTGAAGAATACCTTCTCCATCGGTAGAATAGACATAATTTTTGGTAGTAAAAATGGTGTTTTCATAACCATTTTTTGTATGGTTTTTTCCTATTGATGCAGAAGAATTTTCGGTATTTTCAGGAAAGACTGACGGACTTGCGGCAGTGAGTGCTTCCGGGGTAATGGCGGCTCCTGATACAATGGCAGAAGGCGAAACGGCGTCTGTTAAAGTGTTTGTAGATGGCTGTTGTGCCCCACACCCGGTACAGAAAATAAGTGTAAGTGCAAGTAGTTGAAAGTATTGTTTCATAAAGTTCCCTCCTAATATTATGTGTTTGGGTTATTATACTATGTCACCAAGTGAAGCCGGATGGCTGCGCAGGTATCAGCATGCTTCATTTTATCATAATTCAATAGTTATTACAATAATTTACAGTAAAAAATGGATATCAACAAAAATGTCTTGTATTATTTTTGATTATTGTATATACTACAAATACAAAAATCTTACGAGGGGGAATCTTATGCCATTTCAGATCGTAAGAAATGATATTACAAATTATAGTACAATGGTCTCCTAAAACTTATGTGAATTTTTCTAAACAAATATGTTTACTTTTCGTCACATCATCTGGAGGCTGTTCGGATGGTGTCTCGTTGTTTCACAAGATTCACGAAACGAAGAAATCAGGAGGAAGTTGTACCATGGAACAAACATTTATGAAGGAGAAGAAAATTCTGCCGCTGGTATTGTCGATGTCATTGCCGATGATGTTGTCGATGCTAGTCAATTCTCTTTACAATATTGTTGACAGTTATTTTGTTGCACAGATCAGTGAACAGGCGATGACAGCATTGTCGCTGGTATATCCGCTTCAGTTATTGGAAACGGCGATCGCCGTAGGATTTGGGATTGGCATCAATGCGGCAGCCGCCTTTTATCTGGGAGCCGGAGAACGGAAAAACGCCAATGATGTAGTAACTTCCGGAACGTTGCTCAGTATTGTACACGGAATCCTTCTTACCCTGTTTAGTATCGGCTCAGCACGTTATTTTGTCGGGATGTTTACCGACCATCAGCTGATACTGGAAGATGCTGTAAAATATGCGTGGATCGTCTTTGCGTTTACCATTCCGAATGTAGTGGCGATTACATTTGAAAAGATTTTTCAGGCAGAAGGGCGAATGAAAGTATCTATGATCAGTATGCTTTGTGGGTGTGTTGTCAATATTATTCTGGATCCGATGCTGATCTTTGGAATTGGCTTTTTCCCGAAAATGGGTATAGCCGGGGCAGCACTGGCAACCGGGATCGGACAGGTAATACCTTTGATAGTATATATTATTATATTTATTAAGAGACCGATGGCATTCCGGATGACCTGTCATAAAAACCTGATACGGAAACGGTTGTGCCGGCAGATGTATGGAGTTGGAATTCCGGCGACATTAAATCTCGCGTTGCCATCTTTTATGATTACCGCATTGAATGGGATTCTTGCTGTTTATTCTGAAACGTATGTGCTGGTACTGGGAATTTATTATAAACTACAGACTTTTATTTATCTTTCTGCTAACGGGATCGTTCAGGGGATCCGCCCAATCATTAGTTATAATTATGGAGCAGGGGAATCCCAAAGAGTGAAACGTATTTTCCGTACGGCATTAATTATGATTGCTGCAATTATGGCAGCCGGAATGGGAATCTGCCTTGGATTTTCAAAAAATCTCATGGGGCTTTTTACGACCAATTCACAGACAATTGCTGAGGGAGCTGCGGCAATCCGTATCATTTGTATGGGATTTATTATTTCGTCTCTTTCGGTTACGGTAAGTGGAATGCTGGAGGCACTCGGAAAAGGGGGCCAGTCCCTTGTGATTTCATTGCTGCGTTATATTATCGTCATTATTCCGGCGGCTTATCTGCTGGGAATCATGTTAGGTGGTTCAGCTGTCTGGAACTGTTTTTGGATTGCAGAAACGACCGCAAGTGCAGTGGCATTTGTTTTGTATAAAAGATTGAAATATTAGGAGAAAAGCATGAAAACAAGAGAGGAAGCATTGAATTACGCGCTGTCTTTTGCGGAGACTTATCAGGATGCCCCATTCCGGGATCAGAACTGGCAGTTAGTGCGAGTAAAAAAGTCAAAAAAGGCGTTTTTGTGGACATATGAAAAAGAGGGAAAAATCTGGCTTAATGTGAAGGTGAATCCGGAGACGAGAGATTTTTGGCGGGCGGCTTATGACGCCGTTATACCGGGCTGGCATCAAAATAAAGAATACTGGAATACAATTATTTTGGATGGAACGATACCGGAAAAAGAAGTCCGGCAGATGATCGCAGAAAGTTATGACCTTGTTACCGATAGTCCGACAAAACGGATTTACGAGGCAGTAAAAAAGATTCCGAAAGGGCATGTGGCAACTTATGGACAGGTTGCGCAGATGGCAGGAAATCCGAAGATGGCACGTGCGGTCGGAAATGCTCTCCACAAAAATCCGGACCCCGAGCACATTCCCTGCTTCCGGGTAGTCAACGGGAAAGGAGAACTCGCCGGCGAATTTGCCTTTGGCGGGGAAGGCGGGCAGACCAGACTGTTGGAAGAAGACGGTATACCCGTCGAAAATGGACGGGTGGATTTGGAAAAATATGGGATTACCTTAAGAGAGTAGTTTCTTTGAAGGCCGGTAAACGATCAATGCGATAAAGATCAGGACTGCCGTAACGGAAAGACTGATCGGATAAGCCATCATAAGAGTGTGGAAGGTGCGGCTGGATGGAAATACACCATATACCCATGCGATTCGGACTCCGCATACACCGAGGATCGTAAGCAGGGCAGGAACCAGTGAAATACCAAAACCACGGAGATAACCGGACATCAACTCATACATCATACTGAAAATGTAGGCAGTAAATACAAGAAGAAGTCTTGTGTAGCCGAGTTCGATGACTTGTGGATCGTGATTGAAAATGGCAAGGAGCTGTCTGCCCACAAATAGGATTATGAGGATGGCAGCAGCGGAAGCAATGGCATCTTCAATCAGACATAAGGCAAGGGTTTTTTTGCAACGTTTCATCTGTCTTGCGCCGTAATTTTGTCCGACAAAAGTGGTACATGCCTGACTGAAAGAATTCATGATGTAATAGGCAAAGATTTCAATATTAAAGGCTGCGCTCGATGCAGCAATTACGATGGTTCCAAGACTGTTAATAGCAGCCTGGATCACGATGTTTGCGATGGCAAAAACGGCACTCTGGATGCCGGCAGGAAGTCCTATTTTTAAGATTTTCCCGAAGGTATCCATTTCAATTCGCAGATCTTTGATATCGACATGGATAAATTTATCTGTTTTCAGCAGTTTATAAAATAGAAAACAGGAACTCACCACATTGGAAATTACGGTAGCAATAGCGACGCCATCTACATTTCTGTGACATACGATTACAAAAAACAGATTTAACAATACATTTAATACACCGGAAAAAGCCAAGGCAATCAGAGGCATTTTGGTTTCTCCGACACTTCGGAAGACCGCTGATTCAAAGTTGTATAAAAGGATGGCGGGCATTCCGATCAGGTAGATGCGCATGTAACGAAGTGCCAAAGGAAAAACTTCAGCAGGTACATTGAGGTGCTGTAAAATAGTGGAAACCAGTAATTCTCCCAGGATGGCAATCAGTACACCTCCGAGAAGCGCAGCTACGATCGAAGTATGTACCGCATCATGAATTTGCTTTTTATCTTTTCTGCCGACTGCATTGGCGATGACGACATTGGCACCAAGGGCGATGCCGATAAACAGATTCAGGATCAGACCGATGACCGGGCTGTTTGCTCCGACGGCAGCAACAGAGGCGGTACTCTGGGAACCGGTAAAATTACCTACGATAGCAATATCGGAGGCATTAAATAATTGTTCTAATATTCCGGTTGCAGCAACCGGAAGTGCATATTGTGGGATTTTATTCCAGATACTTCCATTTAACATATCTAATTTAGGACGTTTTTCGGTATTGCTCATAAAAAGTTCCTCTTTTTCTCTTAATTTTTCATTGATAATCTATTATAAAACACAATATACTGCATAGCAAATAGATATAAATTATTATAAACCATAGCTTTGAGGAATGATAAACTTAGCAGCCGGTTTCGTATTCGCAGTAGGTCCGGTATGTTCTTCCGTACTGTTTTCTGCCATTAACATAGCGGAAAGGACGGATGGAAATAGAACCATAATAATCCGCATCTTCATCAGCTGCATTCTTAGAAGGTATGTGGAGTTTACCATGGTTTTTTCCGTTTTCCACATTTTGGGTGATCCCTTCGGTTTTTATTTCATAGCCATCAGCACCTTTTACATGAGCCCATTCAACATCAAAACGGTATTCCGGATTTTTTTTCGAACCGGAAGGGGTGACGTCTGCATAACAGAGGGTAAAACTTTCGGAAAAATCATTGGGAAATTCCAACGTGGTATCGTCATCAAAATCCTCGGAAAAAAGTTCGTCAAATCCATTTTTCAGGATCTTGTCGGTTTTTCCCTGAAAGATCAGTGTGTCGATGGTGTCACAGAGAGAACATTCTTCTATTTTCCGGATGCCTTTTCCAAAAATCATGGTTTTGACACGGCGTCCCGAAAAGGCAAAAGATTTGATTTCTTTTACCGAATCCGGAATGACAATACGATTTAGTTTTACCTTATCCTCGTTTTTTGAAAAAGCATTTTCAGCAATTTTTTTTACAGAATTTGGAATAACAATATCTTTCGCTTTCCCATAATAATATAATAAAGTCCCTTTATAGATCAGAAATCCGTTTTTGGGTTTAAAATCCGGAAGATAGTCTTTAAAAAAGTCACCAAGTTTGTCATCTAAAATGGAGTAATATTTGCGCTTGCCGTGATCAAACCATACGATGTCATCCGGCGACGCAAAATCCAACAGGTTGACAATGCTCTCAACATCCAGATCACTGGTACGGAGAAGGAGAAGATCTACCATATTGGAATCGGATTCCTCCGGACTTTGTTTCGGGGTGGCGGGGAGGATTTTTTTGACATTTTCATTAACAACCAGACAATCTCCGTCTGAACATTTCTTTAAAAAATCATCTCCTGCAAGGGTATCCCCTTTTGCTGGATCAATGCTGTCATACTCGTACAGATCAATTGTATCCATGGACGAAGGATCCGGCGTTGGTTCGGATGGGATTCTTGTCGCTGAAGGAGAGGCGGGAGTCTGCGTGGCGGTAGACGCCGGTGCTTGGGACTGCGTAGTTTGAGCTGGCTGTCCACAGGATGTAATTCCCAGACACATCATCAGAATAAGGACTGTCAGAGTTTGTTTTTGTTTCATAAAGATATCCTCCGTGCTTTTTCTAATCTGTAACAATTAATTCAGAAAATCCCCGTACGTTAGCTCCTGAATCGTTATTCTGATTTTAGCATAGCATCCATGGAAGATTCTGTCAATAGATGAAAAAATTAAAATTTTCTGGTAATTTTCTCTTGACAAATAAAAAAATTGGGTCTAAGATATAGTCAATTCATCGGATAAATGCTTTGAACAGGATATGACTTCTCGTATCACCGCTTACAGAAAGCTGTTATTTGTGAGAGACAGTAACAAGGAACGGGAAAGCCCTCACCTGCGAGCTGCTCAGGGGAAAGGTACAGAGTATCGTAATATCGTACCGAGTAGTCCGAGCCGGGACCTTACCGTTACATAGGGGAGTCTTCGGATCGTTTTTGTGAGAAACGGTTTGGTGGCAGTTGAGAGGTCGGCAGCAGAATGCCGGCAAGCAGAGTGGTAACGCGGAAGTGATATGGATACATTTTTAGCCTTCGTCTTTGCAGGGTAAATCTTATTAGGTTTATCGTGCAAAGAAGGAGGCTTTTTCTTTTGCATAGCATGGCACCGGTGAAAATACATTTAGAAAGAGGAGCGCTTTTATATGACGCTCCGGATTGGAGGATATTATGAATACATTAGTTATCGTATTGATCGCAGCGGTTGTTTTATTTGCTGCCTACGTTTTATATGGACGCTGGCTGGCAAACAAATGGGGCATTGACCCGAAAGCCGAGACACCTGCGGTAAAGTTCAATGATGGAAAAGATTATGTACCTACCAATGGATGGACCGTGTTCAGCCACCAGTTTTCATCCATCGCCGGTGCGGGACCGGTTACGGGTGCGATTCAGGCAGCAGCTTTTGGATGGCTTCCGGTTTTGCTCTGGGTATTGATCGGTGGTGTATTCTTTGGTGCGGTTACCGATTTTGGAGCCCTGTATGTATCCGTAAAAAATCAGGGAAAATCCATGGGAATGGTAATTGAAAAATACATAGGTAAATTTGGCCGAAAAATTTTCCTGCTTTTCTGCTGGCTGTTTACTTTGATCGTAACGGCAGCATTTGCCGACATGGTTGCCGGAACATTCAATGCGTATTCGGTAGAACAGCCGGGAACATTAGCCAAAGCTGCTGCGACAAATGGAGCAGCAGGTATGGTATCCATTATGTTTATGGTATTTGCCGTTATTTTCGGACTGATTCAGAAAAAATTTAATTTGTCCGGCTGGAAAGAGGCAGTATTTGGTATCGTGTGTATCGTTCTTTCTTTTGTGATCGGTATGAATTGTCCATTGGAATTTAGCAAAGATACTTGGAGTTACATCACATTTGTATATATCTTCTTTGCAGCGGTACTTCCAATGTGGCTTTTGAAACAGCCGCGTGATTACATGACAACATTTATGTTTATCGGAATGATCGCCGGTGCAGTGGTTGGCTTGTTTGTTGCTCATCCGAGCATGAATCTTCCGGTTTATACGGGATTCAATAATGAGACACTCGGTACGATGTTCCCAATCCTGTTTGTTACCGTTGCCTGTGGTGCGGTTTCCGGATTCCATAGTCTGGTTTCGTCCGGAACATCGTCGAAAACCGTTGAAAACGAAAAAGATATGCTGAAAGTCGGATATGGCGCGATGGTACTTGAGAGCCTGCTTGCCGTACTGGCACTTTGTGTCGCAGGCGCTGCGGCAAGTGCGGATGGAACACCGGCAGTCGGAACTCCATTCCAGATCTTCAGCCAGGGCGTAGCCGGTTTCTTTGAAATGTTTGGCGTTCCTGTATATGTAGCAACCGTATTTATGACAATGTGTGTATCGGCATTGGCTCTTACCAGTCTTGATGCCGTAGCCCGTATCGGACGAATGAGTTTTCAGGAACTTTTCAGTGTGGATGATATGGAACATGCTGCTCCTTGGAGAAAATTGTTCTGCAATACGTATTTCGCTACGATCGTTACGTTGGTATGTGGATTTGTACTTACAAAAATTGGTTATGCAAACATCTGGCCATTGTTTGGTTCCGCAAACCAGTTGTTAAGTGCATTGGTTCTTCTGACACTCTGCGTATTTACGAAGGTGACGGGACGAAGCAACAAAATGCTCTTCCCACCTTTGATCATCATGCTCTGTGTAACATTTACCGCTTTGGTACAGAGACTGATTGCTATGGTAAAAGCCATTGGAGAAGCAGCTTCCACGACAATTCCGGCAGGTGCCACATCCTGGGGCGAAGTATTTATTGCCAATGGATTGCAGCTGATCATTGCCGTATTGCTTATCGTTCTTGGACTTACGATTGTCATTAACTCGATGAAGAGTTATGTCAACAGCAAGAAAAACAGTGAGCAGTAAAAGATATCAATACAAATAAGAAGAAAGTCACTCTCTGCATCAGGAACAGAGGGTGATTTTTTTGTTGTGAGGAGCGGAAAACTGTGATATGCTAAGAGTAACTATTGTTAGTAAGGGGAAAATAAAATGGACGAACAACAAAAACCACATAAACGAAGAGTACGTTACTCGGGAAAATATCCCAAAAAATTTGAGGAAAAATATAAAGAATTGCAGCCGGAAAAATATCAGGATACGATCGCACATGTTATCCGCAAAGGAAATACGCCGGCGGGAATGCACATCTCCATTATGGTGGAGGAAATCCTTGATTATCTGAAAATCCAGCCGGGGGAGATCGGTTTTGATGCGACACTTGGTTATGGAGGACATACGAAAGCCATGCTTGGCTGCCTGAACGGACAGGGACATATTTATGCTACAGATGTAGACCCGGAGGAATCCGCAAAGACCAAAGAACGTTTGAAGACCCTGGGGTATGGCGAAGACATCTTATCGATCCGTTTGCAGAATTTTTGCACCATTGATGAGATTGCGAAAGAAGTCGGGGGATTTGATTTTATCCTTGCCGATCTCGGTGTTTCCTCGATGCAGATTGACAATCCCAAGCGCGGATTTTCCTTTAAAGTGGATGGTCCGCTTGATCTGAGGCTGAATCAGAAAGAGGGAATCAGTGCAGCAGAAAGGTTGGCAAATATTGGAAGGGGTGAACTGGCAGGAATGTTGTATGAAAATTCGGATGAACCGTATTGTGAAGAGATAGCCAAAGCCATCACGGATGAGATCCGGAGAGGCCATGCCATTGATACAACGACAAAACTGCGGGAGATCATTGAAAAGGCGTTGGATTTTCTGCCGGAGAAAGAGAAAAAAGAGACGATAAAAAAGACGTGCCAGCGTACGTTTCAGGCACTCCGTATCGATGTAAACCACGAGTTTGAAGTGTTGTATGAATTTATGGAAAAACTGCCGGAGGCGCTTAAGCCGGGAGGACGTGTCGCGATTCTTACATTTCATTCGGGCGAGGACAGACTTGTGAAAAAGGCATTAAAAGAAGGCTACAAAGCGGGTATTTACAGTGAGTATTCCAAAGATGTCATACGACCTTCGGCAAAAGAATGTGCACAAAATGGGCGAGCCCGTTCGACGAAGATGCGTTATGCGAGAAAAGGAGAGCTGTAAAAATGGTGGAAAAAGGGTTATTACTTTATCTATTGATCAATATTCTTGTCTGTATTTTATATGGGATCGACAAGTGGAAAGCCGTGCATCACAGATGGAGAATACCGGAGTCCACATTGATGTTGTCTGCTGTTTTCGGTGTGTTTGGTGCTTTTATAGGAATGTATTTGTTTCATCATAAGACACACAAACCGAAATTTTATATCGGCGTTCCGGTTATATTTTTGCTGGAATTACTTTGTATTATTGGTGTATTTATCCTGAAAAAATGAGGGGAAAAGAGGATAAAAGTTTGAAAATGACAGTGCATAAAGTTATCTTCAAACATCATTGTGACGATATAGTACATAGCAATAGACAGCATTCACACAGCGGATGCACAGAAAGAGGGGATTGTATGCAGATCAAGGAAGCAAGAGGAATTTATCAAAGCCAGATCAAATCGTATCAGAAAACGGCTTCCGAATTGAGACAAAAGCAAAAGGAACTGGAACAGAAGATCAAGGAAACACCGAACGGAAAGGTGGTTTATGAAAATGAAGCGGTTTCTTTGGAACTGTCATTAAATGCAGTCGAGAAAAAGCAGAATGAATATCAGGATTACATGGAAAAACTCATGGATAAATGGACCAATGTTGAGATGATGATATCGACAGAGCAGCAGACCGATTCCATGAAAGAAGCGACGGAGGAACAGATGAAGATTCTCGAAGTGGCGAGACGGCTCATGAAAGGGGCAAAAGTCCCGCAGGCGGATGAGATGAAACTGATGAAATTTGACAGTGGTTTGTATCAGGTGGCAAAAAGTATTGGTGCTATGGTGCAGAAGGATAAACGCGAAGAATACGATTCCCTCTGGGAGGACGAAGAGGACAAAGAGACACAGGATCCGAACGAAGTGGCAGATTCCGCCGAAGCCCCGGTGGGAGCACCGGATACCGTGTCGGCAGAAATGACAGCGGGAACGGCTGAGTAACGATGAGAAATAGAATAATAAAATATGGAAGTCCTCTTGACAAAAAGGGGTTCTCATGGCAACATAACAGTGTTATGTGAAACAAAAAGAAAGCAGGGATGGAATTGGCAAAAGAAGTGAAAAATGGAGAAACTCGGCAGCTGTTACTGCAGTGTGCGAAAAAAGAATTTATGGAAAAAGGATATTCCAAAGCTTCTTTGCGTTCTATCTGCAAAGAGGCCGGAGTTACGACGGGTGCGTTGTATTTTTTCTTTCAGGACAAAGATGATCTGTTCTGCAGTCTCGTTTCGGACAGCCTGATGCGGATTATGGAACTGATAAAAGAACATCAGCAGTTCGAAGAAAATGAGGCGAAAGAGGAAATCCTTTCCAGAAACCATGACATGGAAAGCGAGAGGATTCTGGTGGAGGTGCTCGTGCATGAGATGTATCAGAATCGTGATGAGATGCTTTTGCTCGTAAATGGTGCGCAGGGGTCTTCACTGGAAAATGCAGTAGACCGGATCATCGATGAGATGGATGCACACAATCTGCACCTCGCCCGGGCGACGTGTCAGGAACTCGGCATTCCGATGCTGGAAGAAAACCTGGTTCATTGGATGTCACACAATCAGATCGATATGTTTTTGTATATGTTAAAGCATATTGAGACAGAAGAACAGGCATTGGTCTTTGGCAGGCAGGCGATGACCTATCTGGTAACCGGATGGTTTGCACTTTTTGGTGTAGATCTATCAGAAAAGTAGGCTTTATTGATAAGAATAAAGCCTAAAAAAAGGAGATAAACATAACAGTGTTATGTGATGAAATGGAGGAAATTGAACTGGTGATAGAAAAACGTTATGCCGCTAAAAATGAAGTGTCTCTTGGCGATGAGGTTAAGTTAGGCGACAAGAATTTTACCGTGGCAGGGATCGGCTCTTCGCCGGACTACGATGCGCCGTATAAGAATCTGTCCGATAAGATCGTGGACAGCAAAAATTTTGGAACGGTGTTTGTGACAAAAGAAGCGTATGACGAATTGAAGAAAGCAGGAAAGGCTGCTCAGTCGGAAGAATATCTGTATGCCTACCGCCTGAAAAAGGATATGACGGATGAAAAAGTGCGGGAGCTGTTAAAAACCTTTAAAATCGATGAAGAGGCGGTTCAGGATGACTATTTTCAGGAATACTGGGACTGCACGGTGGGACAGCTGGATGACATGCAGAGCGGAGTCAAAGATTTGAAAAAGGGTGCAGAGGAACTGTATCAGGGACTTCGCAAATTAAACCGCTATAAAGAGGATCTCAATATGGCACCAAAGACCATTTTTGACAATGCCCTTGAACAGGCACAGAAGTCGTTGCAGGAAAATGGTTTTGATGTTACGTTGACCGAGGACAATTTTGAGAGCGAGATTCAGAAATTTCTACTGCGCTGGATCTGTCATTTGAACCATGGCTGTATGTGGTACTTGTCGTTCTGATCTTTGTCTGCTATTTTGCGATTAACCGTGTTCTGGTGGGCAGACTGAAGAAAATGATTCCGGCAGAAGTGTTGAAAAACCGCGAATAAGTGTGTTGTAATCCGTTTTCGAATATAGTATAATAATAGAAAAAAATTTGGGGAGCGGATCTATGGCCAAAGGAGTAAATCAAAAACTAAAACTGCTATATCTCATGGATATTCTATTGGAAAAGACGGACGAAAATCATGGGATTACGATGAATGAGATTATTTCATCGCTGGAAAGCTATGATGTTTCGGCAGAGCGGAAAAGTATCTATCGGGATATTGAAGAATTGCAGCGGTATGGCCTGGATGTTCTCTCTTACAATAACGGGAGAACGACGTACTATCATGTCGCCTCCCGTTTGTTTGAAATTGCGGAATTGAAGCTTTTGGTAGATGCGGTTCAGTCGTCGAAATTTATCACGGAAAAGAAATCCCGGGAACTGATCAAGAAACTGGAAAGTTTTGCCAGTAAGTATCAGGCACAGGATCTGCAGAGGCAGGTGTATGTGCAGGGACGTGTGAAGACGATGAATGAGAGCATCTATTATAATGTGGATAAGATTCATCATGCGATAGAAAGAAATCATTCGATCACGTTTCAGTATTATCAATGGAATGTAAAAAAACAGATGGAACTGAAGCACGAGGGTGAACGGTATGAAATTTCGCCGTGGCAGCTCATGTGGGATGACGAAAATTATTATTTGATCGGATTTGACCACAAGGCGAGGTATATCAAACATTTTCGTGTGGACAAAATGCTTGACATCCAAATGTGCGATCATGAGCGTGAAGGCGAGGAAACCTTTGAAAAAGTCGATGCCGGAACCTATTCGAAAAAAGTATTTGGCATGTATGACGGAACGGAGACGGCGGTAAAATTAAAATGCCGCAATTCTCTTGTGGGGGTTATGATTGATCGTTTCGGGAAAAATGTTCCGCTGATTCCATTGGATGACGAGTATTTTCAAGTCAATGTGACAGTGGCGGTCAGTCAGCAGTTTATCGGATGGCTGATGGCGATAGGAACCGGCGTGACAGTAATCGAGCCGGAAGAAGTGAGAGAAAAAGTGATTGTGGCATGCGGGGAAATGCTTGCCAGTTATGCGCAATAAAAAAAGTGTGGTCATTTTTGTGTGACCACACTTTTTAAAAAATCTTTATTTGTCTTTAATCAAATGAGGCAGCTGATCGACCATGTTAGCAAGGTCCTCAAACAAAGTTCCCTCTTTTGTGTCAGACTTATTGATCGCAGAAATACGATTGCTGACGTGGGAATAACTGGTACGGCTGTTATTGATGTGATTTAACATTTCATTGACACCCTGCTTGCTTTCAGAGACAGCGGAGTCGATGGCATTGTGTACGTCCTCGATACCGGTTACTTTCGCACTAATGCCATTAAAGATGCTGTGTGTACTGTCGACATTTTCGATGCTGCTGTGAAGCGCCTGCTTGGAATCCTCCAGAGACTGGTTCAGATTGGCGGTGCTCTTTTCCGCATCAGCAATGCTGTTCTGTACATCGTTGATCAAAATCTTGATCTGATCGGCAAGTTCACGTACTTCATTGGCGACAACGGCAAATCCGCGTCCCTGTTCTCCGGCACGGGCAGCTTCAATGGAAGCGTTCAATGCCAGCAGATTTGTCTGATTGGCGATCGCGGTGATACCATCGGTGGATTTGCGGATCTCAGAAACGGATTCCAGCAGTTTTTCGAATGTCTGATTCATTTCGTCAAAACGCTCTGTAACGGTATTCGAACTTTCTTTCAGAACTTCCACCTGATTTTGGGCGGTACTTACGGATTCCTGAATCTCGGACTGTACCGTGGCAAATTCATCGCTTGCTGCAACAATGCCCTCAAAAGAAGTATTCATTGCCTGACACTGGCTCAAAAGCTCCTCATTTTCATCGGAAAGTGTCTGAATACTTGCCTCGATTTCCTGAATGCCCTTAAAGGTTTCCCGACCCTGAGTTACGAGTTCTTCATTTGTTGATTTCAAATGGTCAATGGTAAGAAGAATTGCTTCGGTATTATCGGATACCGGTGTCTGTTCTACAACGGTAGTAGGCGCTTTTTCAACCGAAGTTTCTTTTGTTTTCTTTTTAAATAATGGTTTCATAATGTCCTCCGTTCTGATGTATAAATATGTTTAATCAAAGGTAATGCAGCACATTGTCTGATTGATATGCTGTTTTTTATAATGTTCTCCAAGTTATATTACTATAATAAATCAAAACGCGGCAGGAATCAAGGGGAAAAAAGTAATTGCATGAAAGAAAAAGTTGCGATATAATCATTGCTGGAACATAACGATGAGGATGGAGGAAAAGAGACAATGGAAAAAGTGGAATATTGGGACATTTATGACAAAAATAAACAGCGCACCGGAAGACAGATGAAGCGCAATGACTGGTGCTTAAAGGATGATGAGTACCATTTGACGGTGCTTGGTGTCGTGGCACATAAAGATGGAAGATTTTTGATCACCAAACGGGTAATGACGAAAAACTGGGCGCCGGGCTGGTGGGAAGTATCCGGTGGAGCTGCAATGGCAGGCGAGGAGTCAAAAGAAGCGGTTCTTCGTGAAGTGAAAGAAGAGACCGGGTTAGATGTGTCGAACTGGGAGGGAGGATACCAGTTTACCTATCACCGTGAAAATCCGGGCGAAGGTGATAATTATTTTGTGGATGTATATAAATTTATCGGAGAATTTTCCGAAGAGGATGTACACCCACAGGAAGCCGAGACGGATGGGTTTATGCTTGCGACCAAAGAAGAGATCGAAGCATTTGCAAAAGAAGGCGTGTTCCTTCATTATGATAGTATTAAAGAGGTGTTTTAAAGGAGTTTAGATAGAAAAGGAGCTTTTTCTTTCTTCCCCGCGGGACCGTTTGCACTTAGCGGACACACGTAGCGGTGCGGGAGGACATAGGACGCCCTCTGCGCACCGTCGGTGTCCGAAATCCCACGGAAAGAGAAAAAAAGCTCCTTTTTCTAATTAAACTGACTTTAAAACAAGATAAGGAATGAGAGAAGAATTCTAAAATAATCATAAATTCAAATATTTCTGTTGACAGAAGGATTCAAAAGAGTATAATATCATTAATATGCTAATGATTAGCATATAAATTATTAAAATACTAATTAAAATCACAAGAACACAAGTTAATGAAAAACGAAGGGAGGCTTATGTGTGGAACCAAGAGGAAGATGCCATATGCGCATGGATGCGGAGACGGTGATCCGGGAAGCGAATCCGGTGAAGCTAATTATGTTTATCAATCAGATCCACCGGCGCAAGATTGAAAAACTGTTGGATGGAACCGGGCTTCACAGGGCACAGCACAGAATGCTGATGACGTTATCGGATTGTCCGGTTACATCACAGGTTGAACTGGCGAATATACTGGAAGTGTCGGCGGCGACGGTGGCAGTTTCATTGAAAAAACTGGAAAAAGGCGGATACATTCAGAAAACTCAGCAGGAACAGGATTCCCGCGTGCGATTTGTCGAATTGACGGAAAAGGGACGCGGCGTCGTTGAAGAGAGCAAAGAAATCTTTCATCAGATGGATGCAAAACTTCTGGAAGGATTTGACAAAGAGCAGCTGGAGGTGCTTCAAAGCTTATTGGGGCAGATGTACCGCAATGCGAAGAATATAGAGTAAAAGGAGAACAGAACATGGGTATTTATAAAAAATATGTCACTCCCTATCTGTCAGCATTTATTTTAGGACCGATTTTTATGATCGTGGAAGTGATCGGAGAAGTGCTTCTTCCGAAGATGGTGTCATTGATCATCAATGAGGGTATTAAGGGAGGCGCCGGAAGTGGTTATATCATAACACACGGCATCATTATGGTGCTTCTTGCATTGTGTATGATGGGCGGCGGTGTGCTTGGTGCCTATTTTGCTGTTAAGGCATCGGTAAATTTCGCCGGTGATCTGAGAAAAGATATTTTTGCGAAAGTGCAGCAGTTTTCCTTCGCGAATATCGAAAAATTCTCAACCGGTTCGCTGGTAACGAGATTGACCAACGATATTACGAACTTGCAGAATGTTATTTCAATGGCACTTCGAATGCTCCTTCGAGCACCGGGGATGCTGATCGGTGGATTGATCATGGCGATCATGATGAATGCGAGACTGGCAATCATTCTCGGAGTGGTAATCCCGATTTTGATCGTATCGCTGGTTATCGTAATCGGGAAAGCATTTCCGAGATTTAACATCATGCAGACCAAAATCGACAGCCTGAACTCAAGAATTCAGGAAAATATCACAAATACACGCGTGGTGAAATCCTTTGTTCGTGATGACTTTGAAAAAGAAACCTTTAACAAAGCAAATGAAGATTTGAAGGAAAAGAGTTTGTCAGCGATGAAGATCGTTATTTTGACGATGCCGATCATGACTCTCGCAATGAACATTACGACGATGGCGGTCGTATGGTTTGGTGGACGCCAGATCATCGTCGGCGATATGCCGGTCGGTGACTTGACCGCATTTACGACGTATATCGTACAGATTCTTATGTCGCTGATGATGGTTGGAATGATCATGATTCAGGGATCTCGTGCTCTGGCTTCTTCGAAACGTATCAAAGAGGTTCTTATGACAGAAATCGACCTCAATGACAACGAAGCAAAATGCAAAGACAAAGAAGTGGAAAATGGTGCGATTGAATTTCGCAATGTCGGATTCCGTTATTATAAGAAGAATCATAACAATGTATTGAAACACATTTCTTTCAAAGCCAATCCTGGCGAAGTGGTTGGAATCATCGGTTCGACAGGGTCCGGAAAGAGTTCGCTCGTGCAGCTGATCCCACGTCTGTACGATGTCGACGAGGGAGAAGTGCTCGTGGATGGCATCAATGTCAAAGATTATTCGCTGGAACATCTGCGAAACGGCGTGGCAATGGTGCTTCAGAAAAATACATTGTTCTCCGGAAGCATTATGGAAAATCTCCGCTGGGGAGACGAAAATGCGACGGACGAAGAAGTTTACGAGATGGCACGTTATGCACAGGCAGACGGTTTTGTCCGCAGTTTTTCCGATGGATATGACATGGAACTGGGACAGGGCGGTGTCAATGTGTCCGGTGGACAAAAACAGCGTCTCTGTATCGCAAGAGCTCTTTTGAAAAAGCCGAAAATCTTGATTTTAGACGATAGTACAAGTGCCGTAGATACTGCGACAGAAGCAGAGATTCGAAAGAGTTTCTCAACGTCTTTGAAAGACGCGACAAAGTTGATCATTGCGCAGCGAATTTCGTCTGTAGAACATGCAGACCGGATTATCGTAATGGATGAGGGCGAGATCGTCGGACAGGGAACGCATGAGGAACTGATGAAATCCTGTGAAGCTTATCAGGAAATCTATTATTCGCAGAAAGACAAGAATGAGGAGGTGTCAGCATGAGCGGAAAGCCAAATAAACCAGCCGGAGGCCCGCCAATGGGAGGACCGGGCCATGGTCCGGGAGGCAGACACGCCAGAGCGATGGGCGGCAAGCCGAAAGAAACCAAACAGACGATAAAACGCCTTCTCGGTTATCTTGGAAAAGATAAGAAACACGTGATCATTGCACTGGTGTGTGTAGTGATTTCCAGTTTATCGACATTGGCAGGATCCTATATGCTGTCGCCGATCATCAACGGAATTACAGAAACATACGATAAGGCATCCAAAGCAGCCGGCGATGCCGGTGTCATTATCAATGAAGGATTGAAAACATTAGGACTTGGTATCCTTTTGATGCTTGCGATTTATGGAATTGGTGTGATTTCCATGTATTTACAGCAACGAATCATGATCGGTGTTTCGCAGCGTGCGTTAAAGACACTTCGTAAAGATTTGTTTGATCATATCCAGACTTTGCCGGTGCGTTATTTTGACACCAATGCGACCGGAGATATCATGAGCCGTTTTACAAACGATGTCGATGTCGTCGGTGAAATGCTCAACAATACGGTGATTCAGTTGATTCAGGGATTTATCAGTATCGTGGGTACGGTAAGTATTATGCTTTATATGAACGTATGGCTTGCCCTTCTTACGATCCTGCTTGTGCCGCTTATGCTGAAAGCCGGTGGTTCGATCGCAAAGCGCAGTTCCCGATATTACCGTCAGCAGCAGTCGGCGCTTGGTAAATTAAATGGTTACATCGAAGAGACAGTAACCGGCCAGAAAGTAGTAAAAGTATTCTGTCACGAGGAAAAAGCGGTGGAAGAATTTACGGATCTGAACAATGATCTTCGTAAGAAACAGGTCAAAGCGCAGTTCTTTGGCGGTATCATGGGACCGGTCATGGGAAATATCGGACAGGTCAGTTACGGTATCACAGCGTGTGTCGGTGGTTTGTTTTGTCTTGCCGGACGGCTCAGTCTTGGGGAATTGACAGTATTTGTAAACTACTCCCGCCAGTTCAGCCGTCCGATCAACGAGATCTCTATGCAGATCAATACGATCTTTTCCGCGCTTGCCGGTGCGGAGCGTGTCTTCAAAGTCATGGATGAAGAGCCGGAAGAGGCGGATAAACCGGATGCGGTAGAGATGGCCAATGTCAAAGGTGAAGTAATTATGGAAGATGTTTCCTTTGGTTACAATCCGGATAAAGTAATCTTGAAGCACATCAATTTGTATGCGCATGCCGGCCAGAAAGTGGCATTTGTCGGTTCGACCGGCGCCGGAAAAACGACGATTACCAACCTTTTGAATCGTTTTTATGACATTCAGGAAGGAAAGATCACGATTGATGGCAGAGATATTAAAGACTATGCAAGAAAGAGTCTGCGAAGCCATATCGCCATGGTATTGCAGGATACACACCTGTTTACCGGAACGGTTCGTGAAAATATCCGCTATGGACGCCCGGATGCGACGGATGAGGAAGTGGAGCAGGCAGCAAAGACCGCCAGTGCACATTCGTTTATCATGCGTCTCGAAAATGGGTACGATACGATGCTGGAAGGCGATGGTATCAATCTGAGCCAGGGACAGCGACAGTTGTTAAATATTGCCAGGGCGGCCGTATCAAAAGCACCAATCCTTGTACTCGATGAGGCGACAAGTTCAGTCGATACGAGAACGGAGATGCACATTGACCACGGTATGGAGCGCTTGATGAAGAACCGTACGACATTTGTTATCGCGCACCGTCTTTCTACCGTGCGCAATGCGGATTGTATCATGGTTCTTGAGCAGGGAGAGATCATTGAACGTGGAACGCATGAGCAGCTCCTTGCTGAGAAAGGAAGATATTACCAATTGTATACCGGCGCGGTAGAATTGGATTGATAAAATTTCTTTTACGTGCAAGCACGACCAGCCTTTTTTTGCACATTGACACTGAATAGTTAAATTGTTTTTTTATAAAATTTCTCTTGTATTTAGCAAAAAAAATGCTATGATAGAAAGTAGAGAAAAAATATTAGGAGGCATATTGCTATGTTTGGTTTTGGTCAGTTGATTGACATTTTGAAAAAACACCCAAGAAAAATCGTTTTTACAGAGGGAAGCGATCCTCGTATCCTGGAAGCATCTTCCCGTCTTTTGGCAAGTACATTTCTTGCCCCTGTATTAGTTGGCAACAAAGAGGAGATCGCAAAGGCAGCAGAGGAAAGCGGCTTTAATATCCGCGGTGCTGAGATCATTGATCCATTGGATTACGATGAAATTGATGAGATGGTGGACATGCTTTGTGAGATCCGTAAAAATAAAGGAATGACACCGGAGCAGGCTCGTGGAATTTTGTCTCAGGCAAATTATTTCGGAACGATGCTTGTGAAGATGGGAAAAGCAGATGCCTTGTTAGGTGGAGCAACATATTCTACCGCAGATACGGTTCGTCCGGCATTGCAGATCATCAAGACAAAGCCAAACAATTCGATCGTATCATCCTGCTTTATTTTGGTTCGTCCATCCGCAACCGGTGAAAATGAAGTGCTTGCGATGGCAGACTGTGCAATCAATATCAAACCGACCGAAGATGAATTGGTTGAGATCGCGTTAGAGGCTTCCGAATGTGCAAAGATTTTCGGAATCGATCCTCAGGTTGCATTTCTCAGCTATTCTACATTGGGATCCGGCAAAGGCGAAGATGTAGACAAGATGCGTAACGCCGCAGAGAAGACAAAGAAAGCAGCACCAAACCTTCCGATCGAAGGCGAACTTCAGTTCGATGCTGCAGTAGCACCTCGTGTAGCTCGTACAAAATGTCCGCAGTCCGAAGTGGCTGGACATGCAAACACCTTTATTTTCCCTGATATCAACGCAGGAAATATCGGTTACAAAATTGCACAGCGTATGGGTAACTTTGATGCTTACGGCCCAATCCTTCTTGGACTGAATGCACCAATCAATGACCTTTCCCGCGGATGCAATGCAAGTGAAGTATATTCCATGGCGATCATTACCGCAGCATTGGCATAAGAAATAAAATGCAAGAATGAAAAATACATGGCCGGAGCAGAGTGTGACGAAAGACATGCACTGCCCCGGCTGTTGCTGTAAATTGGAAATGTTTAGCAGAAAGAGGATGCGCATGAGAAAGAAAATGAGCGAAGACGAAAAATATATGAAAGAAGCCATCCGGCAGGCGAAGAAAGCTTATGCCATGGAAGAAACGCCAATCGGCTGTGTGCTGGTCCATGAGGGGAAAATTATCGCCAGAGGGTATAATAAACGAAATAAAAAGAAAAACACACTGGCACATGCGGAGATCATTGTGATCGATAAGGCAAGCCGGGTTCTCGGGGACTGGCGGCTGGAGGAATGCACGATGTATGTCACGCTGGAACCCTGCCCGATGTGTGCCGGAGCGATCGTGCAGGCAAGAATCCCCAAAGTGGTGATCGGAAGCATGAATCCGAAGGCGGGATGTGCCGGTTCCGTCCTGAATCTGCTGGATATGCCGGGGTTTAACCACCGGGTAGAAGTGGAGCGGGGGATTTTGGAAGAACCATGTAGCCGGCTGATGAGCGGTTTTTTTAAAGAACTTCGGTTAAAACGCAAGAAATCTACTTGAAGAAAGCATTTGTTTATGCTATAATATTTTGGTACATTTTTAGAAAAGGAGATTTTCACAATGAATACTAAGTTAAAGGGCGTTTTACAGCTTCTTGTCATTCTCCTTGTAACTGCCGCAGTTTGTGTTGTGGCATACACGGGAATTGGAGGAGCAAAGCGGGGTAGTGCAAAAAACATCCGCTTAGGACTTGACTTGGCAGGTGGTGTCAGCGTTACATACGAAGCGACAAAAGAAAATCCAACTGTTCAGGAAATGAAAGATACTGTGTATAAAATGCAGATGCGTGTACAGAACGAAAGTACAGAAGCTTCTGTTTATCAGGAAGGAAATAACCGTGTAACGGTTGACGTTCCGGATGTTGATGATCCACAGGCAGTATTGGACAAGCTTGGAAAAGCGGGAGCGTTGGAATTTGTTCTTTACAACAATGTAACGGTTGGAAAAGATGGAAAGACGGCGACTTATGACAAGAAAGATGTCATCATCGACGGTTCCATGTTAAAGACTGCAGAAGCAGCAACACAGCAGGATTCCACGACAGGACAGTCAGAAAATGTTGTAAAACTTTCATTTAATGCAAAGGGAACAAAGAAATTTAAAAAAGTAACAACCGATCACGTAGGTGAGCAGTTCTCGATCATTTACGATGGCGAGATCGTATCCTCTCCGGTTATCCGTGAGGCAATTGACGGTGGAGAAGCCGTTATCTCCGGAAGTTTTGATGAGTTTTCCAAAGCAGAGGATATGGCATCTACTCTTCGTATCGGTGCGCTTCCACTGGAACTGAAAAATATCCGTTCCAATATCGTAGGAGCAAAACTTGGTGGAGATGCACTTAAGACAAGTTTGATCGCCGGTGCGATCGGTCTTGCCCTGGTTATTATCTTCATGATCGTTATGTATTGGATCCCCGGTGTAGCAGCCTCCCTTGCACTGTTGTTCTACGTAGGTGCATCCGTGCTTGCCATTAACGGTCTGGATGTCACGTTGACCCTGCCGGGTATCGCCGGAGTTATTCTTGCAATCGGTATGGCGGTGGATGCGAACTGTATTATCTTTACCCGTATCCGAGAGGAACTGGCGACAGGAAAGACGGTTCGTTCTGCGATCAAGATCGGATTTGAGAAAGCGTTGTCCGCGATCATCGATGGTAACGTTACGACATTGATCGCTGCCGTTGTTCTTTATATCAAAGGATCCGGTACTGTTATGGGATTTGCCCAGACACTGGCAATTGGTATTATCCTTTCTATGTTTACGGCAATCTTCGTAACAAGATGGATCTTGTATGCATTTGTGGGACTTGGTTTTGACGATGTGAAGTTCTACGGAATACAGAAAGCAAGAAAACCGATCAACTTTGTTGGAAATATTAAGAAATATGCAATCATTTCCGGCTGCCTTCTTCTTTTGTGCATCGGCGGACTGGTTATGAATATGGTAAAAATGGGACAGCCTCTTAACTACAGCCTTGAGTTCTTAGGTGGTTCTTCCACATCCATTACCTTTACGGATTACAAGGGCGAAGGATTTGATGCTTCCGGTAATGCCAGCGCAGACTTCAAAAATGAAGTGACGGATGTTGTAAAATCCGCAGCGGGTGTATCCGAAGCAGAACTTTCCGACGTATCCGGTGAGAAGACTTTGATCGTTCGTACAACAGCCTTTACCGAAGACCAGCAGAAGAAAGTAATTGCTGCGGTAGAGGAAAAATATGGTGTGAATGATAAGAGCATTGAAGTAGAGACGATTTCCGCTTCTGTAAGTAATGAAATGCGTATGGATGCGATTGTAGCTGTACTTATCGCTGCGGTGGGTATGCTGATTTACATTTGGATCCGATTCAAGAATCTTGCCTTTGGTGCAAGTTCTGTTATCGCACTTCTTCATGATGTTATGGTAGTGCTTATGGTTTATGCGATCGGAAGTGCGTCCATTACTGTCGGAAGTACATTTATCGCCTGTATGCTGACGATCGTAGGTTACTCGATCAACGCGACGATCGTAGTATTCGACCGTGTGCGTGAAAACCGTAAGAAACTGGGTAACACGGACTTGGCAGAAATTGTAAACACAAGTATTACAGAGACGTTGAGCCGAAGCTTTAATACTTCAATCACAACGTTGGTAATGGTACTTTGTCTTGCCGTTCTTGGTGTGGATTCCATCCGCCAGTTTGCGGTACCGATGATGGCAGGTATCATTTCCGGATGCTATTCTTCTGTATGTCTGGCAGGTACTATTTGGTACTTTATGAATCGCAGTGCTCAGAAGAAAGCCAAAGCGAAAAAAGCCGGTAACAAAAAGAAATAATTCATAAAAATCGGAATAGTTACCTTTGATGAATAAAATGAAAGCGGTTGTGCATACTACATAAAAATAGTATGTGCAGCCGCTTTTTTGCAGCATAAGTCTGCTTGGGTGTGCACGGTTGTTGGAGGAATTATGGACAAAATGATTGGAAAGCGGAGCGTGCAGTTTGAAGTGCCGCCGTGCATTATCGGAGCCGCTTCCGTAGCCGGAGAAAAAGAGGGAGCCGGCAAATTTGGAAAATATTTTGATATCGTGGAAGAGGATCCCCTTTTTGGTGGTAAAACATGGGAAGAGGCGGAAAGCAAGATGCAGCATATGGCGGCGGATATTGCGATCCGCAATGCCGGACTCCAATCGGAAGATATCCGGTATATCGTGGCAGGGGATCTGCTTGGGCAGTTGATCGCGACTTCGTTTGGAATTATGAATCTGAATATACCGATGTTTGGCGTTTATGGTGCCTGCTCTACAATGGGAGAATCTATGGCGATCGGTTCCATGCTTGTGGAGGGTGGCTTTGCAGAATACATTGTTGCCATGACATCCAGCCATTTTGCCAGCGCGGAAAAGCAGTTTCGTTTCCCGCTTGCCTATGGGAACCAGCGCCCATATTCGGCAACGTGGACGGTGACAGGAAGCGGAGCCGTTGTGATTGGACGGGGAGACGGAAAATGGAAAAGGAAAGAGACCGATTATGTTTGTATCCGTGGGATTACAACCGGTGTTATCACGGATTACGGCATCAAGGACAGCATGAATATGGGCGCCTGTATGGCGCCCGCGGCGTGCGATTGTATTTTAAACAATTTTAAAGATTTTGGGGTAGAACCGGACTATTATGACAAAATCATTACAGGGGATCTCGGGACGATCGGACAGCGCATTTTAAAGGATATGCTGTTGGGTTACGGGTATGATATCAGCAAGCAGCATATGGACTGCGGAACGGAAATTTATTATAACGAAGAACAGGATACGCATGCCGGAGGAAGTGGCTGCGGATGCAGCGCAATCACACTGACAGGATACATTTTGAAAAAGATGCGGAAACACGCGTGGCGGAGAGTGTTGTTTGTGCCGACGGGGGCGCTTTTATCTACAGTCAGTTTTAATGAAGGAAATTCGGTGCCGGGAATCGCGCATGGTGTCATGCTGGAATGTGTGTGAAAGGAGATGATGAGATGGAATATTTGATTTCTTTTTTGATTGGAGGAGCAATCTGCGCAGTAGTGCAGCTGTTTATGGACAATACGAAATTGTTACCCGGAAGGATTATGGTGATTCTGGTATGCCTGGGAGCTGTATTAAGCGCGCTGCATCTGTATGAACCATTTGCTGACTGGGCAAAA
>FR894057.1:27085-58585 GCA_000434115.1 Roseburia sp. CAG:309
CATCTTTTGTTTGAGGGTGTAAAAGAAGCCGTAGATAAAAGAGGCTTCATCGGTATCTTTTACGGCGGTATGGAACGGGCGGCAGTCGGCATATCCGGGGCCCTTGTCATCAGTTTTCTGGCTTCGCTGGTATTTAAGCCGAAAATGAAAGGATAAAGGATTAAATTATTGCGAAATATGGAAAAACAAAGTATAATGAGGTTAGTGACAGTCACTAGCCTTTTTTGTATGGGAAAATTTGGAATGGAGGGTATTTATGAAAAGATTGGAAAATAAATATGTTTATGCGGGGATTACAGCATTTTGTGTGTTAATGGCGGTTTTGGTCTGTGGATTTATCTTTTTAAATTTTGATACCGTAGCTGCGGCGTTTGGCAAATTAAACTCGGCACTGATGCCTATTTATATCGGATTGGTGATTGCCTATCTTTTGAGTCCGATGGTCAATGGCATGGAGAGAGTCATCTTTATTCCGCTGTTTCGAAAGATCAATAAGACGGATAAGAGAGTCAGAGGTTTCGCCAGAGGAATCTCAATCGTACTTGTACTGGTGCTTTCCATCGCCGTGCTCTTTTGGCTGACAATGCTCGTTGTGCCGGAAGTGGTTAACAGTATTACTAATCTTGCAAATAATCTGCCGGAATATTACCGCAATACGATTCAGGTGGCAAATGACATTGGAAAAAAACACCCGGAAGTGGCGCAGTATATGAAAGAAAGTACCGATACCGTATATACGCAGGTCCGGAACTGGGTGCAGAATGATCTTTTGCCGGCGAGCACGGAAATTCTCGGTACGGTGTCCGATGGACTGCTCAGTGCGTTGGGGATGCTGCTGAATGTTGTTATCGGAATTATTGTATCCATTTATCTGATGGCAGGAAAAGAACGGTTCTGTGCTCAGGCAAAACGTCTTTTGTACACCATTTTTTCAGAGAAACGTGCCAATCGGATCTTATCCTTTGGAAAAGATATCAACTGGTCTTTTGCAAAATTTTTCAGTGGAAAGATCATTGACTCTGTCATTGTAGCGATCATCACTTTTATTGCTCTGAGCATTGCCAACATTCCGTATACGGCATTGATCAGTGTGCTTGTGGGAGTTACTAACATTATCCCGTTTTTTGGACCATACATCGGGGCGATTCCAAGTGCGCTGCTTGTCTTTCTGGCCTCGCCTTTTAAGGGAGTGATCTTCCTTGTACTTATTATTATCATTCAGCAGGTGGACGGCAATATCATTGGTCCCAAGATCATCGGAGAATCAGTTGGGCTGGAAAGCTTTTGGATCCTGTTTTCCATCCTGGTATTTGGTGCCTTGTTTGGACTGCTTGGTATGATCTGCGCGGTTCCGATTTTTTCGGTTTTGTACAAAACGGTAAAAAGATGGAGCCATCGCAGATTGGAAAAGAAAGGGCTGCCGGCAGAGACCAAATCTTATTTTCGTAAAATATAATTTTTATGGCATATTATAACAAATCGGATCGATGGTGGTAAGTATGGTATCACCGGGAGCGGATGCCGCATCAAAAATGATGCTGAGCAAGAAAAAAATTACAATTGCACAGGGTGAGAAGGCAACATTGAAAGGGAAGAAAGTTACCAAAAAAGTAAAATGGTCGGTAACAAAAGGAAAAAAGTCATCAAATTGACAAAGAAGAAAAAAGCAAGTGTGGTTATTACCGGAAAGAAAGCCGGTAAAGCCGTAGTGACAGCAAAATCAGGCAAGAAAAAAACTGACTTGTAAAGTGACGGTAAAAGCGGCACAGGAGGAGACAACACCAGCGCAGACACCGAACACAGGAGTAACAGAAACAAAGGCACCGGCTGCCTTGAAATCCATCACGATCACCAGCATCGAACCGGTTTGTGACTTTTCTGTATTGACTTTTGGAAAGGAACGTGAGACAATAAATATTGTATGTTTTGCCATGAAAATGCAACAGATGGCAGATATAATATGAAAAAAGGAAAAACGGAGATTAGGAGATGTGTCAAAGATGAAACATACGATATATAAAGCGTTTTTCGCAGCTGCGGTAGTGGCAGGGGCGGTTTTTCTGACAGGTGCAAAGCCGGAAACGATCAAAGCAGAGCAGGTCAAAAAAGTTGAGATTAAGAACGTAGGAAAAACATTACTGATCAATAAAAAAGAAAAAGTACAGTTAAAGGCAAAAGTCAAACCAAAAGCCTTAAAAAATAAAGTGAAATGGACTTCTTCGAATAAAAAAGTTGCTGTCATTTCGAAAAAAGGAGTACTTCGTGGAAAACGTTATGGAAAAACCAATATCTGGCTGAAAACGACAGATGGATCCGGGAAAAAGGCAAAGATTAAAGTGCAGGTTGGAAGAAAGGTAACCAGCGTCCGTTTTTCGGTGAAAAAACAGGAAATGGAAGTTGGACAGAGGGCGCAGACGCAGGCACAGGTTTTACCGGGAAATGCGACAGATAAAAAACTGACCTATACTTCCTCGAATCCGTCGGTTGTAACAGTTTCTTCCCGGGGAATTGTGACAGCAAAGGGAAAAGGCGAGGCAGTCATCACGGCCAAAAGTAAGGATGGCACACGGAAGTCAGGCAGATATGTGGTTCAGACGAAAGTCATGACAAAGAGTATCACCCTCAATGGAGGGGCATCCGGTAAAAAATTGGAAAAAGGAAAGAGCTTTGGGTTATCTGCGTCGGTTCAGCCGGCAAATGCTTCCAATAAAGCATTGAGGTATACAAGTTCAGGCCCGGCGGTTGCAACGGTGTCTGCCAATGGAACGGTCACGGGAGTACAGCCCGGAACAGCGGTTATCCGTGCCGATGCGGCAGATGGACACTCGACGGCAAGCATAAATGTGGAGGTGTTTTGTGTGGAAATTGCCAATCAAAAACTGATCGCTCACCGGGGACTTTCTTCGGAAGCACCGGAAAATTCGATTCCGGCATTTCAAAAAGCGGCAGCGAAGAATTTTTATGGAATAGAATGTGATATCTGGAAGTCGTTAGATGGCGAGTTTATGGTATCTCATGACAGCAGTCTTAAACGGATGTTCGGGTATGATTTTCAAATTTCCGCGTTGACGGCAGAGCAGATTAAAAAGTATTTTATGATCAATGGAAGTAAGGTGGATTCCTATGAGAATCTGACGATGCCGACCTTGGATGAATATCTGCAAGTAATGAAAAAAGCCTCAAACATTCATCCGTTTATTGAAATTAAGGAAAAATTAAATGAAGCAGATCTGCGTAAACTTGTAAAGCAGGTAAAAGATCAGGGACTTTTAAATGAAACCTATTTTATCAGCATGCATCAGAGCAATCTTTTGACACTGAAACAGATTGGTGGAGTAAATACGACACAGCTGCAATATATCTATGGTACGGAAGAGGCAAATAAAAGTACACCAGTCAGCTCGGCAGTGATACAGTGGTGTATTGCAAAGTGATACAGCGGTGTATTGCAATTCAGATTGACCTTGACAGCCGGTATACGCTTGTGGCAGCTTCCGATGTTTACCGTCTCCAGATGTCTGGCAGACAGGTGAATGTCTGGACCGTTAATAGTGTTGAAAAAGCATATGATCTCGTAAATAATCTGCATGTCGATATGATCACGACAGAATATATGCTGAATTCCGAACAATAAAAAATATAAAGACCTGTTTTCCCGGAAAGATAGAGGAAAACAGGTCTTTTTTCGTATAGGGGACATATCGTCCGTTTTCCGCCCGTCAGAGCTATTGCATTTTCTTAGAAACCAATATATAATCATACTCAATCTCAGATTCTAAGAATCTAAGACTCCATGAGGATACAATGTCCATGGACTCAGGAGGCTTCATGAAAATAAAAATGCAAAGGGAGGATTCTATGGTTAAAAAATTAAGAAAACGTTTGGTGGCTTTGGTTTTAGTCGCAGGACTTGTGCTGGGAAATTTTGTCGCACAGGATATTATGGTGTATGCGGCGGATACGGCGTCGGGGGCGATTGGGTCAATCCACTGGGAATTGGATGCACAGGGAACGTTATTGTTTCGAGGTTCCGGAAAATTTCCTCTTCTTGAACCGGATTGTATTCCCTGGCTGGATTATGCCAGTAAAATTAAAGCAGTAACCTTTGAAATCAATAATGTTTCCGATGGTGATATGACAAATTATTTTGTGAATTGTACAAATCTGCAAAGTGTCAGTGATCTGCCGGCAGGAGTGAGAAATCTTACGCAGACGTTTGAACGCTGTCGTTCCCTTCGTCAGGTGGGAAAGATTCCCGATTCTGTTGAGACGATGGAAAGGACGTTTGAACGTTGTACGAGTTTGAATCAAACAATAAAAATTCCAAAAAATGTAAAAAATATAAAGGGAGCATTTCAAGGATGCAGCGCTCTTACCAGAGTGCCGGTAATAGAGACGACACAGGTAAAAGATTATTCGAATCTTTTGCAGGGAACGGCAATTACACAGCCGATTACGATCCCTTATGGAGTTACCGATATTTCGGGAACGTTTGCACAGTGTAAGAGTCTGACAAGTGCGCCGGTGCTTCCTCAGGGAATTACACAGGCGGCAAACTGTTTTTACGAGTGTGAAGCGCTGACAAAAGCACCGAAATTACCAAAAACGATAGAGAATATCAGTGAAATGTTTTATGGGTGCAGAAATTTAAGTGAATTGGCAGATATTCCTCCGTCCGTAAAAAGTATGGCGCGGTGTTATGCCCAATGCATTCGCGCCAAAGGTGCTTTTACGATTTATACAATAATCAATGAAGCGGCAGAATATGATCAGTTTGCAGCGGTGACCGGGCTGTGTGATTCTTCTGAAAATGGTGAATTTCTGGGAGCTGCCGGAGGCGGGTTATCGGTCGATTACATTGCCGGGAACGCACATTTGATCCGCAAATATTTATCGGCAGGATGGAATTGCGGAAACCTGGAATTTGCCGGACAATGGGGAAATTTAAAGGTGGGAGAGAGAAAGGAACAGACGGTGGCAGACTGTACAGCAAATCCTCTCGCTGCGGTGACGTATACGGGAAAACCCATCTGTCCGGTCCCGAAAATTTTTTACGGAAGTGTACAATTGACAGAGGGCGCAGACTATACCCTTTCGTATGACAACAATATCAATCCGGGAACGGCGGCAGTTATAATTACCGGAATGGGGAATTATACGGGATCCAAGACAATCTTTTATACCATTCGGAAAGCCACACTGACAGGGATTATTGCAAAATCGTATCAGGGGATCTATGATGGACAATTTCATGGAATTACGATAGAAGAGATACCGGGAGCGCAGATACGGTATGGCATGAAAGAAGGGCAGTATACAAGTGTAGAATGCCCGACATTCAAGGATGCCGGGGTATATACTATCTATTATGAGATAACTAAAACAGGATATGAGAAGGTTGTGGGAAAACAGCAGGTCGAGATTAAAAAGAAGGAGATTACCGATGTGATCTTTCCGACGACCCGGGAGATGGTATATGGTACAAATTTGTATGAGATGATGACAAGCGGGATGGAAGACTCGCTGGGAACATTTTACTGGAAAGATCCTGACCGGATTCCGACAGTAGATGAAACGGAGGCGTTGATGATTTATGAGCCGGCGGACAAGAAGAATTATGACTATACGCAGGTGCAGGGGTATGACAGCAGCAGTGGAAATGTTATGCGTAATGTTACGTTTACGATTCTAAGAAGAAAGGGAGAACTGCCGGAACTTTCCGTTGGTTTTCTGGCAGAAGGGGATCTGCTGGAGCAGTCACAGATTCGATCGTCCGAGCCGGATGTGGGAGAATTTGTCTGGGCAAAGCCGGAAGAAAAAGTGACGGGAAAGAAATCCGAGTATACACTTGTTTTTCAACCGAGAGATATAAGGAATTATGACTGGAGTTATTTGAATCGAAAAGAACTTGACTGGAATATGTTCCAAATTCAGCAGAAGGTCGATGTTGTGCCATATCCGGAACCGGTTGAGATTGTATATGGCAATTCACTGGGAAGTAAGGCGTTTACAGGAACCAATCCGAATGTGAAATATCGGTGGCCGGATGATACGGTTGTGCCGGATAAAACAGGTCCGCAAACGATACAGATTTTGTATCGCGGCGAAAGCACAGAAAGAGAGATTGAAGTGGTTGTCTTAAAGAAGAAACCGGATTATGTTATTCCGGTTCTGGCTTCTGTCAGATACGCGCCGGCGCAGACATTAGAACAGATTCCGCTGCCATCCGGATGGAAATGGAGCAATCCGAAGATTGTGCCGGAAGCAGGAAGGGAAAGGTATGAGGCATGTTTTACACCGGAAGATACAGAACATTATCAGACGATATATGAGCAGATTCCGCTTATGGTGGAAAAATCGCTGCCAGAGCCAGAGCACCCTTTCGTGCAGGCACAATTGGAAAAAGAAACCATCTGTCTAAAGGAAATTGACCTTCCGATGGGCTGGTATTGGAAAAATCCGGATCAACCGCTTGGGGAAGGAGAGCATCTGGTGACGGTTGTATTTGTACCGGAAGATGAAAAGAATTATTTGCAGTGGGAAGGCGAGATTACGGTAAGTGTAAAGAAAAAAGCCGAGACGGCACCGGCCAGGGCGGCAAAACCAAATACCATAAAAAAGGAAACAGCAGTACAGACCGTAAAAACGGTAAAAAATGACGAGAGAACGCTGTTTGGAGTAAAAACGCAAAGCATAAAGACAGGAAAAGTCAAGTTTAAAAAGAATCAATACCGTAATAAGAAAATCTGCCTTAGCTGGAAGAAAGTAAAAAGAGCGAAAGGGTATCAGGTAATCTTTATGAAACGAAAAAAGGGAAAAACAAGAATGGTAAAAGTTACTTCAAAGACAAAATTATCCTTACCTTGGAATGGCATCGGAAAGTGTTATGTAAAAATCCGAGCCTTCCAAATGAAAGGAAAAAAACGAATCTATGGATCGTGGAGTGCGTGCAGACAAGTAAAAAGCCATTAATGTTTGTCATTCATAAAGCGGACTTTGGCTTCATGGCTTTTCGGGATGTCGCCGATATAAGCACCTTTGATGTCGGTGGATTTGGCACATCGGGAACAATATTCTCCGAAACGGATCGGTGTGCCACATCCCTTACAGTGTAAAAAGACCGTGGAATTTTCCGGGATTTCCAGCTTTCCTTCTCGGAGGTATGCGGAAATTTTGGAAGAAGAAACGCCAGTCTGCTGAGCAAGGTCAATGGCGTTGGTTGGACCATGTTCATCCAGATACTTTTTGATCTTTCCATAATCATTTGTGGATTCTGTACCACACTTATCGCATACGAAAATACCGGCATATTTATAACGCATATGAGAACCGCAGTTTGGACATGACTGATGACCGTCGTCATCCGGAAGTGTTAAAAAAGTTTGATCTTTCATAGATATCCCGCCTTTCAAAATTTTGTGTAACGATTTAGGCTCCCCTCTCACACATTGATTTCCATACATGGATCCTGAACAGTTACAATTTGTTTATATTTATTGTATCGAATTTTTGCATAAAAAGCAAATTTTTTTACTTTTTTTAGTGAAAATGTTTGAAATTACACTTGTAGAATGAAAAAAATTAGTGTATACTGTAAAAGATGTTACAAAATTATAAAGTTATTATGCGAGAATATTACAACGATATTAAATGAAATGGAGGAAAACGTGAGAGAAGTAAGTGAATCTGGCAGGCATGGAAAACGTGTGCTTGCTGTAATGATGATTTTTGTGATGGCTGTGTCATCCGGAACACCAAAAACAGAGGTGTATGCTGAAGAACAGCAGGTATCCCCGGCAGGGATCAGTGCGGAGGTGGCAGTACCAACCACAGAGCCACAGCCGGAAGCGACGGTAGAGCCGACGGCAGAACCAACAGCTGCCCCACAAAATACACTTGTGGTAAAAAAGAAAAAATGTTCTTATCCAAAGAAAATTTATGAGGGTCAGCAATTTACATTAAAAGGTACGTTGAAGGCGAATCATAAAATTCAGAAGGTTGAGGCAAGTATTATTGACGATCAGGGAAAAGATGCTGTGGCAATAAAGAAAAAGGCGAAAAGTAAAAATTTTGATCTGAGTAAGATTGATAATGATATTCCTTTTTCAAAACTGGATGCCGGAACCTACACCTATGAAGTGAAAGTTTCCGATACGTATGGAAATGAGCGGGTGGCGTTACAGAAAGATTTTAAAGTCAAAGAGACGACCTGGGCATGGCCGGTAGAAGGCGGTGTAAAAGGAGACGGATTCCATTGTGGGTGCTCGGTACATAGGGGGCGTCATCTTGGCGTTGATGTAAAAGGAGTTTCCAAGGGAACGGCGATCAAAGCAATTGCAGATGGCACCGTAGTTTATGCAAAATATCACAGTGCAGCAAAACGTGCTTCCTTTGGAAAATTAGTGATTGTATATCATGGAAATGGAATTTATTCGTATTATGCGCATTGTAATACGCTGCGATGCAAAGCCGGAGATAAGGTAGAAAAAGGCGATGTCATCTCCACGATGGGAGCGACCGGGGCTGCGTATGGAACACATCTTCATCTGGAACTTCGAAAAGGACCGGCATTTTCAGAAAATTATAACAGTTATGATTTTCTTGATAAATATACATACAAACAGTTTAACCCAATGAAATATCTTACTTATCGATAAACGGTAAACGGATTACTCCGTCTCCTCTGTGGGACGGAGTAAATTTTTAACAGCGGCAGCATACAGGTCGTCACTGCTTGCCTGCCAGTTATTGCAGATACGGAGGGCGTCTTCTTCATCCGGAACGGATAATTTCAGTTCAAAGATCGGAACATTTTTTTCCATCAGACTGCATGTAGCAGTATATTCCCCGTTGATATTTTTTGAATAATCACTGATCAGGGTAACCCTCTGTACGATTTCATGATTGTTTTCCTGCAAATAATCATCAATTTCCTGACGGATTTCTCTGGATAAAGTATTTCCAAATAATTCCAGCGTCTCCCTGCCGGCAGGTGTGATCTCATAGTATGCAGTATTGTAAGTGTTGGAACAACGGATCAAATCCGCGTCCAGTAATTCTGCAAAGGCATTCTGGACATTGAAGTAATTTGTGTATTCATGTCCGGTAAGATAATCTGAGATCAGTCCGAAGGTCAAAGGGGATTCGATTTCATTGAGTGTATATAAAATAATCAGTTTATAAATAGTAAATGCTTCATTCATGATTCCTGTACTCCTTTCCTTGCCAGATGTCCTGCTGTTTTAATTGTTTATGGATTTCGTTTAATACTTCACGTTTGCGGCTGCTCCACAAAGGGGCGAGCAGAAGTTCTTTCGGTCCATCTCCGGTAAGACGGTGAATCGTCATTTCAGGTGGCAGAAGAGCAATTGCCTGTAAGACGAGATCAATGTATTCGTTCTGCGTGAGTACCGGACACTGACCGGATTCATAAAGAGCTGCGAGGTCTGTCCCATTTAGAATATGCAGCAATTGAATTTTTATGCCATCGCTATGGCAGACCGCCACATGTTCCAGTGTGTTGAAAAAATCCCGGCTGTTCTCGCCGGGGAGTCCGGCAATCACATGAGTGACGACTTCTATGCCAAGAGCCTTTAATTGTGAGATGGCTTTGTCGTATACAGAAAGCGGATATCCACGGCGGATAAACTGCGCGGTGGATTCCCTGCTTGTCTGAAGTCCCAGTTCTACGATCACAGGTTTGATACGATTGCATTCTTCGAGCAGTTCAAGCACTTCTGACGGCAGACAGTCCGGTCTGGTGGCGATGGAAAGCATGACCACATCCGGATGAGCGAGAGCTTCTTTATAAAGTGGCTCCAAATAGGAGACCGGTGCGTACGTGTTTGTAAAAGACTGGAAATAGGCGATGAATTTATGACCTACCTGTTTTCTCTTTTTGATTCCCTCAATTCCCTGTGTGATCTGTTCTGTGACAGAAGAACAGCGGGGAGCGGCAAAATCACCGGAACCATTTCCACTGCAAAAGATACAGCCACGTGTATCCAGTGTGCCGTCGCGGTTGGGACAAGTCATACCGCCGTCGAGGGAGATTTTATAAACTTTCTCCCCGAAGCGGTGTTTCATTTCATAATCCAAAGAATGATAGGGCTTTTCTCCCCACATTTTCCGGCTATTCATGGATATGTTCTTTTACGGCAGCACTTACAACATCTGCTACGCGGGGATCAAAGGCTTCCGGAAGAATATTGTCTTCGTTTAACTCTTCTTCCGGTACAAGGGAAGCCAGAGCAAGGGCAGCAGCCAGTTTCATCTCTTCTGTGATCCGGGTGGCGCGTCCTTCCAGAGCACCTTTGAAGATACCAGGGAAGGCAACAACGTTATTTACCTGATTTGGAAAATCTGAACGACCGGTACCAACTACTTTTGCACCGGCTTTCTTTGCGAGATCCGGCATAATTTCAGGTGTAGGATTTGCCATCGCAAAAAGAATGGCATCTTTATTCATCGAAGCTACCATTTCTTCGCTGACAATATTAGGGGCAGATACGCCGACAAATATGTCAGCGCCGACAAAAGCATCTGCCAGTGTGCCGGATCTGCCTTCCAGATTTGTTACTTCCATCATTTCTTTCTGCATCCAGTTCAGATCTTTGGAATTTTTGTTTAAGATTCCCGATTTATCACAGAGGGTAAGGTGTGGAAAACCATAGCGGAGAAGGAGTTTGCTGATCGCAATCCCCGCGGAACCGGCACCGTTTACCACAATTTTACAGTCTTCTTTCTTTTTGCCCGTAACTTTCAGGGCGTTGATGATGCCGGCAAGAACGACGATGGCAGTTCCATGCTGGTCGTCGTGGAATACCGGGATATCCAAAAGCTCTTTCAAACGGCTTTCTATCTCAAAGCAGCGTGGAGCAGAAATATCTTCCAGATTAATGCCACCAAAAGCGGGGGCGATATTTACTACCGTTTTGATGATTTCTTCGGTATCCTGTGTGTCTAAGCAGATTGGAAACGCATTGACATTTCCAAATTCCTTAAATAATACCGCTTTTCCTTCCATGACCGGCATAGCGGCAGCAGCACCGATGTTTCCGAGGCCCAGTACGGCACTTCCGTCAGAAACGACAGCTACGGTGTTGGATTTGATCGTATATTGATAAGCAGCTTCCTTATCTTCGGCAATCACTTTACAAGGTTCAGCGACACCCGGAGTATAGGCAAGTGCCAGATCTTCTCTTGATTTTACTTCGCATTTTGGGGTTGTTTCGATTTTTCCATTCCATTCTTTGTGTAAAGCCAGTGCTTTTTCACTGTTTGTCATTGTAATCCTCCGTTCTTTGTGGGAAAATCCCTGTTCGTTTTTTCGCATACATATTTATATTATCACTTTTTGGCTTGAAAAACAACAGAAATGGAATTAAAATGATTTAAAGGGTTGTGTATTTTCAAAAAAATGGTACAATAAGAATAAGTATCTGTAATCAGGGGTGGGATTCGGAATAAATCCCAATAGAAGGAAAGAATGGAGCAGACTATGACTTTAGAAGAGGCAAAGCGGAAATGTGAGCAGGCGGGACAGCAGCATCTGCTGGCATATTATGACGAGCTCACGAAGGAAAATCAGGAGAATCTTCTGGCGCAGATTGAGAGAATGGATCTTACCCTGTTGGATCTGCTGAAGAAAGATACCACGGAAGTGGAAAAGGGGAAACTGGAACCACTTGGTGCGGTAACTCTGGAAGAAATTCAAAAAGAAAAAGACGAATATCGAAAGATGGGGTGCGAAGCAATCCGCGCCGGCAAAGTAGGAGCTGTTCTTTTGGCAGGAGGCCAGGGAACCCGTCTTGGACTGGATAAACCAAAGGGAATGCTCAATGTAGGGGTACATAAAGAATTATATTTGTTCGAGCAGTTGATCCACAATATTATGGATGTTGTCAGGGAAACCGGAGTCTGGGTTCCACTTTTCATTATGACAAGTGAAAAAAATAACAAAGATACCGTTGAATTTTTTAAAGAGAAGAAATTTTTTGGCTATAACGAAGAATATGTATTTTTCTTTGTTCAGCAGATGGCACCGTCGGTTAGTTACGACGGAAAGATTTATATGGAAGAAAAGGGCCGTATCTCCGCATCGCCAAATGGAAATGGTGGATGGTTTATTTCGATGGTGCGCGCCGGACTTCTGGATACGGTAAAAAAACTTGGCGTGGAATGGCTTAATGTATTTTCTGTGGACAATGTGTTACAGAAGATTGCGGATCCGGTATTTGTCGGAGCCGTGCTCAAACATGGCTGTGTATGCGGTTCGAAAGTGGTTGCAAAAGCCGATCCTTATGAAAAAGTAGGAGTGCTCTGTCTCGAAGACGGCAGACCTTCTATCGTGGAATATTATGAAATGACAGAAGAAATGATACATTTGCGTGACAAACAGGGAAAATTGTTGTATAATTATGGTGTAATACTAAATTATCTTTTCTCTGTAGCGACACTTGAGAAGATCATGAATGAAAATCTCCCTACCCATATTGTAGAAAAGAAAATTCCCTATATGGATGCAGAAGGAAATCAGATTAAGCCGGATAAACCAAATGGATACAAGTTTGAGACGCTGGTTCTTGACATGATTCATATGATGGACAACTGTCTTTCCTTTGAAGTGGAGAGAGAAAAAGAATTTGCGCCGATTAAAAATGCAACCGGAGTGGATTCTCTGGAAAGTGCCAGAGAATTAATGAAAAAAAATGGAATTGTATTTTAGGGATAAGATTTTAGAAAGGACGATGGAATGGATTTTACAAAATTATCATTAAAAGAACTTCGTGAGATGGCGAAGGAAAAAGGCCTTAGCGGAATTTCCGCATTACGTAAAGCAGAATTGATTGAGGAATTGAAGAAAGCAGAGATTCTTTCACAGAGTGTCGTTCGTCCGGTAAAGCCGGCGGATATTCTTAAACCGACAGAACTTCCGGGAAAGAAGACGGAGGAAAAGCCGGCAGAAAAACCGGTAGAAAAACCGGTAGAAAAGAAGAGTGAACCGGAGAAGGAAAAGAAAGTATATACGTATGTACCTTCCCAGAATAATAATTCAAGAAATTACAGAGGACGCGGTGCATCTTCTCACGGTAATTATCAAAACAACTACCAGAGCAGCAATTATCAGAGTAATAATTACCAGAATAACAACTACCAGAATGGCGGTCACCAGAACAGCAATTACCAGAATAACAACTATCAGAATGGCAGTCATCAGAACAGTAATTACCAGAATAACAATTATCAGAATGGTGGTCATCAGAATAGCAGCTATCAGAATGGCGGTCATAAGAACAAGTATTACCACAAAAAAAACTACCAAAGAAAAAAATATAAGCAACAATTATCAGAACAATAATTATCATACCAATGCCCAGAATAATGCTCATTATTCTTCGCAGGAAAATTCGTCGCATGACAATGGATATTCAGAGACAATGCAGGAACATCAGCCATACCGCACGATTGAAGAAGTCATTAAGGCAGGGCTGATCACGATTGCCAAAGACCGTCAGGTACTGGATGTACATCCGACGGAAATGAAAGAGCTTGACAGTGGAATTACCAAAAAAGGAATTCTTGAGATCATGCCTGAAGGCTATGCGTTTATCCGTTGTGACAATTTCCTCCCGGGTGATAATGATGTCTATGTATCACCGGCATTTTTGCGGCGTTTCGGACTTCGTACCGGAGATATTATCGAAGGAAATCTTCGTGTTCGTACACAGAATGAAAAATTCAGTGCGCTTTTGTATATGACAAAAGTAAACGAGCGCCCGATCACGTATCTGGCACATCGTAATAAATTTGAAGATCTGACCCCAATCTTTCCGAATGAAAGAATTCATTTGGAAACAAGCAACTCCGGGGTTTCGATGCGAATGCTGGATTTGATCGCACCGATCGGTAAGGGACAGCGTGGTATGATCGTATCGCAGCCAAAAACAGGTAAGACAACATTGTTGAAACAGGTAGCGAGCGCGATCACCCATAACTATCCGGATATGCATTTATTGATCCTTCTGATCGATGAGCGTCCGGAGGAAGTAACCGACATCAAAGAATCTATTGCCGGCGAAAAGGTTGAAGTTATTTATTCGACATTTGACGAACTTCCGGAAAATCATAAACGTGTTTCGGAGATGGTAATTGAGAGAGCAAAACGTCTTGTGGAAGGCGGCGACGATGTTGTAGTACTGCTTGACAGCATTACCCGTCTGGCGAGAGCATATAACCTCACGGTTACGCCGAGTGGACGTACGCTTTCCGGTGGTCTGGATCCGGCGGCACTTCATATGCCAAAACGATTCTTCGGTGCGGCGAGAAATATGCGTGAAGGCGGCAGTCTGACGGTACTTGCAACGGCACTGGTTGATACCGGAAGCCGTATGGATGATGTTGTATTCGAAGAATTTAAGGGAACCGGTAACATGGAACTTGTACTTGACAGACATTTGTCAGAAAAGCGGGTATTCCCGGCGATCGACATTCAGAAATCCAGTACACGGCGGGAAGATCTGCTCCTTGATCAAAATGAACTGGAAGCCGTATACATTATGCGAAAGGCGTTAGGTGCTTCTCCGAATACTGACGGCAATCTGGAACAGATCATTAATTTGTTCCGCAGAACAAAAAACAACAAAGAATTTATTGAAACTATTAAAAAAATCAAACTTCATTAAAAATTGCTTGCATTTTGTTTGAAGGCGTGGTACAATAAAAAAGCTGATTTTGAAAAATGACACATTTTTTTAGTAAAATAGAAGTAGTGAGGTGAAAATCATGAGAGAGGGAATCCATCCAGAATATTACCAGGCAAAGGTTGTTTGCAACTGTGGTAATGAATTCGTAACAGGTTCAACAAAGGAAGACATTCATGTTGAAGTATGTTCCAAATGCCATCCATTCTATACAGGACAGCAGAAGTCCATGGCAGCTCGTGGTGCGATTGATAAGTTCAATCGTAAATATGGCTTGAAATAAGCAGAGAATGAACACATAAAGGCTCCGCAGGTTTCTGTATCGAAAGGTACTTGAGAACTGCGGAGTTGTTCTATATAAAGCGGAAATATAACGTGAAGCGGATGCGGAATGGAGGCAGAATATGAAATATTCGGGAATTGGCGGACAGGCTGTCATCGAAGGAGTTATGATGAAGGGCAAAAGCCAATATGCTGTTTCTGTGCGAAAGCCAGATGGACAGATTGAAGTGAAAGTAGAAGATTACAAAAGTCTCAAAGAAAAATACACGATTGCGAAACTCCCGATCATCCGAGGGATTTTTGCCTTTGCAGAATCCTTGAAGATGGGAATGGGCACATTAAACTATTCAGCAAGTTTTTGGGAAGAGGAAGAAGAAAAGGAAAAAGAAAGTGCAAAAGAGAACCAGAAAACCAATGATCTGTGGATGGGACTGGCACTTGTAGCTGCCATCATTGTCGCAATTGGTCTTTTTGTATTACTGCCGTTTTTCATTTCGGAGAAACTTCATAAGATTGTTCCGTCAATCCAGCTGCGTGGACTGATCGAAGGGGTGATCCGTGTCGCGCTTTTTGTCGGTTACGTAAAAGCAATTTCCCTGCTGGAAGATATCCGCCGGGTATTTATGTATCACGGTGCCGAGCATAAATGTATTAATTGTATTGAAAACGGAATGGAACTGACGGTTGAAAATGCAAAAAAACAGACGATGGTACATAAGCGCTGCGGAACCAGTTTTATGCTGGTCGTAATGTTTGTAAGTATCCTGTTGTTTATGTTTATTTCCGTGCCAAATATGTGGATCCGTATGGTGCTTCGTATTTTACTGATTCCTGTAATTGCCGGGCTTTCCTATGAATTTATTTCCCTTGCCGGAAAATCTGAGAATCCGGTAGTCAATGTGCTGAGCAAGCCGGGATTATGGCTACAGGCACTGACAACGAGAGAACCGGATGACAGTATGCTGGAAGTGGCGATTGCTTCGGTCGAAGCCGTATTTGACTGGCGGGACTTTCTGGCTCATTATGAGGAAGAAAAGCCGGAAGAAGAGGGCTTTGAAGTAGTTGATGTCGAAGATGAAAACGATGAGATCTTACAGGCACTTGACCGGTATTTTGATGAAGCCGCACCGACGGAAGAAAAAGAGCAGTAATCTGTCCGGGAGGAACCTATGACATTACAGGAATTGTACCGGGAAGGAATCCGGAAATTGACAGAAAATGAAGTGCCGGAGGCAGAATTAAATGCGTGGTATCTGTTTCAGTCCTGCCTTAGCGAGGAACCTTTTTCGTATACGAGAAGCCGGTTTTTTTTAGAACAGAATGAGCAGGCAGAGCCGCAGACAGCCAACACATATTTGGAAAAAATCTCCAGACGATGTCAGCGTATTCCGTTGGAATATATTCTCGGTTACACGGAGTTTATGGGGCTTCCCTTTTTGGTAAGAGAAGGGGTACTGATCCCGAGACAGGATACGGAAATTTTGGTGGAAATGGCAGTCGAAGTCTCAGGGGCGAAGACGGTACTTGACTTGTGTACGGGATCCGGCTGTATTGGGTTGAGCATTGCCGTCTGTGGCACACCGAAATCTGTCACATTAAGCGACATTTCGGAAACCGCCATAGAGACCGCGAGACAGAATGAGAAAAATCTTGAGAAAAACGGCTGGAGGGGCAAAGACCGGAAACCGGAGATTACTTATAGAATTGGAAATTTATGGGAATCTATTGAGGGAAAATTTGACTTGATCGTTTCCAATCCACCGTATATTGAGACCGACGAGCTTTCCGGACTGATGCCGGAAGTGATCGATCATGAGCCGCTTCTTGCTTTGGATGGCGGAAAAAGTGGACTGGTATTTTATGAAAAGATTTTGGAAAAAGCACCGTTTTATCTTGAAGAGACGGGAATACTTATGGTAGAGATCGGTTACAATCAAGGCGAACAAGTAAAGCAGTTGTTTGAAAAAAACGGGTTTACCGATATTGAGATAAAAAAAGATCTGGCAGGACTTGACCGCGTTGTGTGGGGAAGACTGTCACAGAAAGGAAAATGATTATGTTTGATAAGCTGGAAGATACGCTTTTGCGTTATGAAGAAGTGCTGAATGAATTGAGTGAGCCGGATGTGCTCAATGACCAGAGCCGTTATCAAAAATTAATGAAAGAACAGTCCGACCTCGAGCCGGTTGTAGAAAAATACAAAGAGTACAAAAGTGCAAAAGAAGGGATTGCAGACAGTCTTGCGATTCTGGATGAAGAGACAGACGAAGAGATGAGAGAACTTGCCAAGGAAGAATTAAATGAATGTAAGGCAAGTTTGGCAGAGATCGAACAGGAACTTCGAATTCTTTTACTGCCGAAAGACCCAAATGATGAAAAGAATGTTATCGTCGAGATCCGTGCCGGTGCCGGTGGAGATGAGGCAGCATTGTTTGCTGCTGACCTGTACCGTATGTACTGCAAATATGCAGAGCAGAATCATTGGAAAGTAGATACGATGAACTCCAATGAAAACGGAATCGGTGGATTTAAGGAAATTGTATTTATGATCAATGGTGCCGGTGCCTATTCCAAACTCAAATATGAGAGCGGGGTACACCGTGTACAGCGTATTCCGGCGACCGAATCCGGAGGACGTATCCATACTTCGACTGCGACCGTGGCAATTATGCCGGAAGTGGAGGAAGTTGAAGTGGAACTGGATATGAATGATTGTAAATTTGATGTATTCCGTGCTTCCGGAAATGGTGGACAGTGTGTCAATACGACGGATTCCGCAGTTCGTCTGACCCATATTCCGACCGGAATTGTCATTTCCTGTCAGGATGAAAAATCACAGTTGAAAAATAAAGATAAAGCATTGAAGGTACTTCGTGCCAGATTGTATGAACTGGAGTGCGCAAAAGCACATGACGAAGAGGCAGAAAAGAGACGAAGCCAGATTGGAACCGGCGATCGTTCGGAAAAGATACGTACGTATAATTACCCACAGGGACGAGTGACAGACCATCGTATTAAATTGACGCTTCATCGTTTGGATGCTATTATCAATGGAGATTTAAGTGAAGTGATTGACAGTCTGATTGCGGCAGACCAGGCAGCCAAATTGGCATCTATGAATGAAGAATAAAGTATGACAAAACAAATTTTAAATTTGATCGCAGATCAATTGAACTTACTGATTATGATAAACGAACCGGAAAACCACGCGGTAACTTTTCTTTCGGAAAGTGCCGAGTGGCTTTTTGGGATAAAAAGGGAAACGGTATCCTGTGCAAAGGATCTGTTTGAAAGCATGGATCTGTACGAAAAATATCTGGAAGTGCAGAATTTTTGTAAGGAATCCGTGAAATTTACCATTTCATTTGAACACGTCTTTACTCCGGCAAACCAGACAGAGCCGTTGTGGATCATGGTTCGTATGGCACCGGGAGAAGAGGGAGAAAACGTTCTTTTGATACAGGATGTGACGATGCTTCATAAAGTGATGGAGCCGGAGCAGGAAATACATGATCTGAGAGATACGGTAAATGAAGTCGGCGGTATGGGATATATCGCGCAGGAGAATCTTCAGGATCCGGAACGTGTCCGCTATTGTTTGCAGCAGATCATGACTTCGTATCAGGTGATCCAGATGATGCTGAATCATCAAAATGCCGGTCATTGGAAAAATGAGATGGAAAAGGAAGAAGAAAAGCCGGAAGAAAAGGAAAAACCGGAGGAACGCAGAGTGTATCCCGGAAAGCGTATTATGATCGTAGAAGACAACGACGTCAACCGCGAAGTGATATGTGAGATTCTGCAAATGTTTGAAGTTGAAGTAGTTTGTGCCAAAGATGGAAAAGAGGCAGTAGAACTGTTTGAACAGTCAGAACCGGGGAATTTTGATCTCCTTTTTATGGATATTGAGATGCCGGTGATGAATGGAAATGAAGCGACGAGAAAGATTCGGAATTTACATCGTGTAGATGCGAAAATAATTCCGATTGTTGCAATGACTGCCCATTTATCACGAAATGATATCTGCATGGCGCAGGAGGCGGGGATGGATATGCACATTCCGAAACCGATTGATATGGCGAAATTAAAAGAAGTTCTTGAAAAATATTTGAAGTGAAAAGGACAGTGAGACGTTATGAAATTAAACTGGGAAACTTGTTTTCGTGCAGGAGTTACGGTGGCGGTGCTCTTTTTAGCAATTCACTACTGGTCCGTGATCGCGGCGGCACTTGGAATTGCATTTCACGCGGCAGCACCGTTATTTACAGGACTTGTAATTGCGTATGCCGTCAATATTTTGATGAGCTTTTATGAAAGACATTATTTTCCAAAATCCAAAAAGAAACTGATTAAAAAGACCCGGACGGGAGTTTGTGTCCTGCTTTCCTATCTGAGTTTACTCGCAATCATTGCATTGATCATCGGACTTGTCGTGCCGGAATTGATCGATTGTGTAAAACTTCTGATTGATAAGATCCCGCCATTGATGCAGAGTGTGTCCGTGGAACTCCGTGGCAATGATGAGATGACGAGACTGTGGAATGAACTGGGAAGTGTAACCAAGACCGGACAGTTTGACTGGAAAGAAATTGTGACCAAAGTTGCAAACTGGGCGGCTGGTGGAATTGGAGGTGCTTTTGGTGTCGTAAAAAACGTCATTGCAGCTACGTTTTCAACGGCATTTACCATTATTATGAGCATCATCTTTTCTCTCTATCTTCTGACGGGAAAAGACCGTCTTGTCCCACAGGTTAAAAAGGTGGCAAAGACCTATTTGAAGGATTCTATATACCACAAAGTGAATTATGTTGTACACACTCTTCATGAGTGTTTTCGCAGTTTTATCGTGGGACAGTGTGTGGAAGCAGTGATCTTAGGAAGTCTGTGTGCCATCGGTATGGCAATCCTGCGGCTTCCTTACAGCGGCATGACCGGGGCGCTGATTGGTTTTACTGCATTAATTCCAATCGCGGGGGCATACATCGGAGGCGGCATTGGCTTTTTGATGATCGCGACGGTTTCGCCGATGAAAGCCGTTATATTTGTCATTTTCCTTATTGTTTTACAACAATTGGAAGGGCAGTTTATTTACCCACGTGTGGTCGGAGCCTCCATCGGACTGCCGGGAATCTGGGTGCTGGCAGCAGTAACCATTGGAGGAAGTGTAATGGGGATCGGAGGAATGCTGTTATTTGTTCCCCTGACTGCGACAGCATATAAATTACTGCGGAATGATGTGAAAAAGAGAAACGCACGGAAAGAGTGAAAGGGGCATCATCATTTGAATACTACATCAGAAAAACAACAGAAAAAACACATATGTGCTGCGCTTTTGGCTCACGTAGATGCCGGAAAAACGACATTATCGGAAGCTTTATTATATGAAAGCGGTGTAATCCGGACAAGAGGGCGCGTAGATCATCAGGATGCCTTTTTAGATACTTCGCCGCTGGAACGGGAACGGGGAATCACGATATTTTCCAAGCAGGCGTGCTTTTCGTATGGAAATATGGACATTACATTGTTAGACACACCGGGACATGTGGACTTCTCTTCGGAGATGGAGCGGACGCTTCAGGTCATCGATTATGCGGTGTTGATCATAAGCGGAACAGACGGTGTACAGGGGCATACGGAGACGGTTTGGAAACTTTTGCAGAAGTACCGGATTCCAACGTTTTTATTTGTCAATAAAATGGATCTTCCGGGAGCGGATAAAGCTGCCGTGTTAAAGGAATTGCAGACGAAATTATCGCCTTATTGTGTAGATTTTACCGAAGAGGAAGAAACACTGCGTGAAAATGTGGCAATGTGCGAAGAAACTTTGCTGGAGACGTATTTGGAAGAGGGAAGCTTTGATCTGCAAAAAGAGGTCAGAAGACTGGTTTCGGGGACATTGCTTTACCCGTGTTATTTTGGCTCTGCGCTGCAAAACGAAGGGGTAGGGCAGTTTTTAAATGGACTGGAAAAAATTACTAAAATGCCGGAATATAAGAAAGAATTTGCCGGAAAAATATATAAGATCACGCGGGACGATGCCGGACAGCGTCTCACCCATATGAAACTGACGGGAGGAAAACTGAAACTCCGTGATGAGATCGAAGGGATTGGAAAAGTAAATGAAATCCGCGTGTATTCCGGGGAAAAATATACGCTGCAACAGGAAGTGAAAGCTGGAGATATCTGCGCAATTCCGGGACTCGTGGATACCTATGCCGGTCAGGGTGTCGGACAGGAAGCAGATTTTTGCGCCAATCAGCTGGCACCGGTATGCAACTACCAGATCCTGCTCCCGGAAGGAACGGACGAGGCGGTTGCCTGGCGGCAGTTAAAGCAGTTAGAAGAAGAGGATCCCAATCTCCACCTTTCATGGCAGGCACAGACACGGGAGATTTTTATCCAGCCGATGGGAGAAGTGCAGCTGGAAGTGATCAAGCGAATGGTTGCCGAACGTTACGGAATGGACATCGCATTTGGAAGTGCGACGATCTTATATCAGGAAACAATTGAAGATACGGTCATTGGAATGGGACATTTTGAACCATTGCGTCATTATGCGGAAGTGCATCTTAAAATGGAACCGCTTCCACGGGGTAGCGGACTTCAATTTGTGACCGAGTGCAGCGAGGACGAACTGGATCTGAACTGGCAGCGGCTGATTCTTACGCATCTGGGAGAAAAAGAATTTACCGGTGTACTGACCGGATCGCCAATCACGGATATCAAATTTACGTTGATTGCCGGAAGAGCGCACCTGAAACATACCGAAGGAGGAGATTTCCGGCAGGCGACATACCGTGCGGTGCGTCAGGGACTGCGGCAGGCGAAAAGCCGGCTGCTGGAACCGATGTACCAATTTCGAATGGAAGTGCCGATGGAACAGATCGGGCGTGTTATGAGCGATGTCGGAAAGATGCACGGAACTTTCCGCCAGCAGCCGGGTGACGGCGAAATGAGCGCGATCGAGGGAACCTGTCCGGTTGCGTCGATGGCGGGCTACGGTACGGAATTTGCGGCATTTACGAAAGGCAGAGGAAGAATGACCCTTTCGTTCTGTGGATATGAACCGTGCCATAACGAGAGTGAAATTGTAAAAAAATGCAAATATGATCCGGATGCGGATGTGGAAAATACGGCAGATTCGGTATTTTGTTCGCATGGTTCCGGGTTTGTCGTACCGTGGAATGAAGTGGCAAAACATGTACACGTTGATACGTCGATAAAAAACCGCCAGCCGGCAAAAAATACGGCAGCAGCGCCAAAAGAGACGGCAAAGAAGAACTCGAAAATGTCCGAAGAAAAAGAGTTACAGGCAATCTTTGAGCGGACATTTGGCCCGGTAAAGCCCCGCGTTGAGACACCGGTAAAGAAAGTGATCAAAGCAGAACCGGGGAAGACGAAGACAAAAGAGTATAAACCGGTATACGAGGAAGAATACCTTCTTGTGGACGGGTACAATATCATTTTTGCATGGGACGAGCTAAAAGAGCTTGCTGCCCAAAATCTGGAGGGTGCGCGCACCAAATTGATGGAGATTATGTGCAATTATCAGGGATTTTGCGGCTGTCATCTGATCCTTGTATTTGATGCGTATAAAGTAAAAGGAAATCCCGGAAGTGTAGAACAATTCCATAATATTAGTGTCGTTTATACGAGAGAAGCGGAGACGGCGGATATGTATATCGAGAAGACGACGAAAGAAATTGCCAGAAAGAAAAGAGTGCGGGTTGCGACGTCGGATGGCATGGAGCAGATCATCATACTCGGGCATGGGGCGACAAGAATTTCTGCCCGCGCCTTTCAGGAAGAAGTACAGCGTGTCAATGACCGCATTGCGGAAGAGGTTGAGAGGAGGACGACACAGCCATGATAGAGAGCAGTACAAATCCCCAGATAAAAAAGATACAGAAACTGAAAAAGAGTGCCAGAAACCGGAGAAAAGAGGGACTTTTTATCGCAGAGGGAGTGCGGCTTGTCGAAGATGCACTGGCATACCACAGGGCAGAAAAAGTATATTTGTCAGAAAATGTAAAAGAAGAATATTTTGACAGATTATCGCATAAACTGAAAGAAGCAGACGTAGAATATGTAAGTTCGAAAGTGTTTCAGGAAATGTCGGATACCGAAAGCCCACAGGGGGTTCTTGCTGTCGTCAGAATGCCGGAACATGATAGGACTACTATTGTAGAACAAGAAGGTGCTGCCGTGATCTGTCTGGAGGATATTCAGGATCCGGGAAATCTGGGAACGATATTCCGGACGGCAGAAGGAGCCGGAATGTCGGCGGTCATTATGTCTGCCGGCTGTGTGGATCTTTTTAATCCGAAAGTGGTGCGCGCGACGATGGGCGCCATTTTCCGCCTTCCCTTTTTTGTTACGGATAATATGACAAAAGAAGCGGAACGGTTAAAAGCAGAACATTTTTCCGTTTATGCGGCGAGTCTCGATGGAGCACGGTTTTATACGGAAGAGACTTACGAGGGAAAATGTGCAGTTATTATAGGAAATGAGGCAAATGGCATAAGACCGGAGACGCAGCAGGCGGCTACGCACAAAATTAAGATTCCGATGGAAGGACAGCTGGAATCGCTCAATGCAGCAGTCAGTGCAGCGCTTTTCATGTATGAGATTCATCGCAATCGGTAGTTGCAATATTTGTCCGGATATAGTAAAATAGATAGCGTAGTGTTTTTAAAAATGCCCAAAAGGAGGTGCTGAATCAATGGTTATATGGTTAGTGATTCTGGCAGTTATGATTCTTATCGAAGTAGCGACCATGGGACTGACAACTGTATGGTTTGCTTTGGGATCTCTTGGTGCGGCAGTTGTGACCGGACTAGGCGGCGGCTTTTGGCTGCAATTTACGGTGTTTGTTATTCTCTCATTTTTATCTATGATCGTATTTCGTCCCATTGCGATGCGGTTTTTTAATCCCGTAAAAGAAAAAACGAACATTGATGAGATTATAGGAAAAAAAGCAGTAGTCATTGAATCAATTGATAATCTGCAGGGAACCGGAAAAGTCCGATATCAGGGAATGGAATGGACCGCTCGCGCGGAAGAAGAAAATGACAGGATCGAAAAAGATGCCGAGGTAGAGATTATCGCAGTAAAAGGTGTCAAATTGATCGTAAAAATGAAAGGATAGGTGAAAATTATGGATGGTATGGTAATCAGTGGAGGTCTTGTGGTCGGAGTGATCATAGTTGTATTGGTGCTTATTATATTGGCATCCTGCATTAATATCGTTCCACAGGCAAATGCTTATATTATTGAAAGACTTGGGGCTTATATTGGAACATGGTCGGTAGGAATTCATTTTAAAGTTCCATTTTTGGATCGTGTAGTAAGAAGAGTAAATTTAAAAGAGCAGGTGATGGATTTCCCACCTCAGCCTGTTATTACAAAGGATAATGTTACGATGCAGATCGATACGGTTGTATTTTTCCAGATTACGGATCCAAAATTGTTTACGTATGGTGTGGAAAATCCGATCATGGCAATTGAAAATCTGACCGCGACGACACTTCGTAATATCATCGGAGATCTGGAACTTGACCAAACACTTACATCACGTGAGACAATTAATACGCATATGCGTTCCAATCTGGATATTGCAACGGATCCATGGGGAATCAAAGTAAACCGTGTGGAATTGAAAAACATCATTCCACCGCGTGAGATACAGGACTCGATGGAAAAACAGATGAAGGCAGAACGTGAACGCCGTGAGTCGATTCTTCGTGCGGAAGGTGAGAAAAAATCCACCGTACTGGTAGCCGAAGGAAAGAAAGAATCTGCGATCCTTGAAGCAGAGGCGGAAAAAGAAGCTGCAATCCTTCGTGCGGAAGCGAAGAAAGAAGCGACGATCCGGGAAGCGGAAGGTCGTGCGCAGGCGATTGAAGCGGTACAGAGAGCGACGGCAGAGGGAATCCGTTTCCTCAATGAAGCAGATCCGTCAAAAGCAGTACTGACAATAAAGAGTCTGGAAGCATTTGAAAAAGCAGCGGACGGAAAGGCAACGAAGATCATTATCCCTTCTGAAATCCAGGGGGTAGCCGGACTTGCAAAAGCCGTTGTGGAAAGTGTAAAAGAAACCGAATAAACAGGAGAAGGGGATTCTTTACCACCGGTCTGCGCCGGGAGAGAACCCCCCTCTTTATTCTTAAAAACAGCAGACAGAGCGCACTGCGGAAAAGAGGTTAATGATGGAGTTAAAAGGACGTAATTTTTTGACATTAAAAGATTTTTCACCGGAAGAAATTGGATATTTTTTGCAATTATCAAAAGAGTTGAAAGAAAAGAAGAGAAATGGGATCAGCCATCGGATGCACGAAGGGAAAAATATTGCTCTGATCTTTGAAAAAACAAGTACAAGAACGCGCTGTTCTTTTGAAGTTGCAGCCCATGATCTGGGGATGGGCGTTACATACCTGGATCCACAGGGATCTCAGATTGGCAAGAAAGAAAGCATCGCCGATACCGCAAGAGTGTTAGGAAGAATGTTCGACGGAATTGAATACCGTGGATTCGGACAGGAAATTGTGGAAGAACTGGCACAATATGCAGGAGTACCGGTCTGGAACGGACTTACCAATGAGTATCATCCGACACAGATGCTCGCCGATCTCCTGACGATACAGGAAAAATCTGGTAAATTAGAAGGCATCAAACTTGTATATATGGGAGATGCCCGTTACAATATGGGAAATTCTCTGATGATCGCCTGCACAAAGATGGGAATGCACTTTACCGCCTGTGCGCCAAAAGAATATTTCCCAAATGTTGAGCTGGTTGCACAATGTGAGGAATATGCCAAGGCATCCGGCGGTTCCATAACGTTGACGGAAAGTGTGGAAGAAGGCACGAAAGACGCCGATGTTTTGTATACGGATGTCTGGGTTTCGATGGGCGAACCGGAAGAAGTCTGGGAAGAGCGTATCAAAGCCTTGTCGCCATACCGGGTAAATAAGAAAGCGATGGACAATGCCAAGGATACGGCAATCTTTATGCACTGCCTGCCGGCATTCCATGACCTTAAGACAAAAATCGGAAAACAGATTTATGAAAAATACGGTTTGACCGAGATGGAAGTGACAGACGAAGTATTTGAGGCGTATGCTGACGTAGTATTTGAAGAAGCAGAAAACCGGATGCACACGATCAAAGCAGTGATGGCTGCCACATTATAAAAAAGAAAAATCAGACAGTTAAGGAGGGCCAATATGAATAAAAATCTTGATTTGGAATATAAACACGAGTGGTTACAGAAAATGGCGGATGTATGTGAAGCCAGCAGTACGATTGACTCTACTTTATTTGATAAATATGAAGTAAAACGAGGATTACGAGACTTAAACGGTCAGGGTGTACTTACCGGATTGACCGAGATTTCCGAGATCCGTTCTTACACGGTGATCGATCATGATATGGTTCCGTGTGAAGGGAAATTGTATTATCAGGGAATTGATATCGAAGAGATTGTCGATGGATTTTTGCATGAAAAACGGTTTGGATATGAAGAAGTGGTATATCTTCTGCTCTTTGGCGAACTGCCGACCGAGAGCCAGCTTGAAGACCTGAAAGACATTCTTGCCGAATACCGCAAGAGTCTGCCGTCCAGTTTTGTCCGCGATATCATTATGAAAGCACCAAGTTCCGATCTGATGAATACACTTGGGCGAAGCGTGCTTACGCTGTATTCGTATGATACGAAAGCGGATGATACGACGACGGAAAATGTACTCCGCCAGTGTCTTGAACTGGTTGCACTTCTGCCGATGTTTGCGGTGTATGGATATCAGGCTGCCAATTATTTCCATGAGGGCAGCAGCTTTTTCCTGCATCCGCCAAAAGAAGAATATTCGACGGCGGAAAATATTCTGCATATGCTCCGCCCGGACAGCCAGTTTACTCCATTGGAGGCAAAGATTCTGGATATCGCGCTGGTTCTTCATGCAGAGCACGGTGGTGGTAATAACTCGACCTTTACCGATCATGTCGTAACGTCTTCCGGAACCGATACGTATGCAGCCATTTCGGCGGCACTTGGTTCCCTGAAAGGGCCAAGACATGGAGGTGCCAATAAAAAAGTATCCTTGATGTTTGAGGATATGAAAGAAAATGTACATGACTGGGAAGACGACGAAGAGATTAAAACGTACCTGACGGCATTGCTGAATAAACAGGCGTTTGACCGTTCCGGTCTGATCTATGGAATGGGTCATGCGGTGTATTCGATCTCGGATCCGCGTGCCAAGACGTTCCGCAAATTTGTAAAGAAGTTATCGGAAGAAAAAAATATGCTCAAAGAGTATGCGTTATATGAAAAAGTGGAAAAACTTGCGCCGGAAGTAATCGCGGCAGAACGCCATATTTATAAAGGTGTCAGCGCCAACATCGACTTCTACAGTGGTCTTGTGTACAGTATGCTGGGACTTCCGATTGAGCTGTATACGCCGATCTTTGCCATCGGAAGAATCGCCGGCTGGAGTGCACACCGATTGGAAGAACTTGTAAATGCCGGAAAGATTATCCGTCCGGCTTACAAAGCGGTTTGTCCGCATAAACCTTATGTACCAATGAGTGAAAGGAAGTAACCCATGGATGAAAAACAGGTTTTATGTGCATGCAGTGCATATGAACAGAAGTTTTATCTGAATCCCCGGTACGAATCTCTGCCGGAAGGGATTAAAGAAGAATTGAAAATACTGAGTGTGATGCTGACGGCAGATGTCGGCGGCGTATTTACGATGGAATTTGAAGAAGACGGTTCCCTGTATATGTCTACGACTGCCAAGGAAAATGATTTCTTTTATGACGAGATCGGAAGTTATCTGAAGATCAAACAGATGCGTCAGGAACACGAAGAATTATTTTCAAGTTTAGAAGAATATTACCGCGCGTTTTTTGCCGGTAAAGAAGAATAAGAGGAAAAAGAGATGTTATTAACGATAGATATCGGAAATACCAATTTGACGTTTGGTGTTTTTGAGGGAGAAAATTTACGGTCAACATTCCGACTGACAACCAATATTCCGCGTACCTCCAATGAATTTGGAGAGGCAATCGTGGAAGGGCTGTCGAGACAGCATATTTCGGAAGCAACGATTGATGATGTGATCATTGCTTCGGTTGTGCCGAAAGTAATGTATTCGCTGGTAAGCGGCATAAAAAAATATTTTCACTGCACCCCGTATGTGGTGGGCGAAGGAACCAAATCCGGAATCCATATCGCAGCGGCAAATCCGAGTGAGATCGGAGCAGACCGTATTGTAGATGCCGTAGGAGCGTATGATCTTTATGGTGGACCGGTGATCGTGGTGGATTACGGAACAGCGACAACCTATGATCTGGTTACGAAAGACGGCGTTTTTGCGGCACGTGTTACCTGCCCGGGAATTAAGATCAGTACGAAGGCACTTTGGTCAAGTACGGCACAGCTTCCGGAGATTGAGATCAAGATGCCGGAGACAATTCTTGCCAAAAATACGATTACCAGTATGCAGGCGGGGATTATGTACGGTACGGTCGGACAGACGGAGTACATTATCCGGAAAATCAAGGAAGAATCCGGAATTTCCGATATCAAAGTAGTTGCTACAGGCGGACTGGGAAGAATTGTTGCCGATGCGACGGGTTCCATCGATGTGTACGATGCCCATCTGACACTTCAGGGAATCCGGTTGATCTATGAAAAGACAAAAGCTGCCCGTCAGAAAGGATAAGCCTATGAATGTGGAGGAATCCTGGAAGATTGGAACGGTTGAGATCCCGGGAAAACTGATTCTTGCGCCGATGGCAGGCGTGACGGATCTTCCGTACCGTCAGATCTGTAAAGAAATGGGAGCGGATCTGATCTGTACGGAAATGGTCAGCGCAAAAGGCATTTATTATAACAGCCCCAACACACAGCCGCTTTTGCAGATCAACCCCAAAGAAAGACCGGTTTCATTGCAGTTATTTGGGGCAGATCCGGACATTATCAGTGAGATGGCAGCGCGTATCGAGGAGCTGCCGTTTGACATTCTGGATATCAATATGGGGTGTCCGGTGCCCAAAGTTGTCAATAACGGAGAGGGTTCCGCTCTGTTAAAAAATATTCCGCTTGCCGAAGAGATTATACGAAAAACCGTGCGTGCGATCCGAAAACCGGTTACTGTAAAATTTCGGAAAGGTTTTCGCGATGGAGAATGTCAGGCAGTCGATCTGGCGAAGGCGGCAGAGGCAGCAGGAGCTTCCGCGGTAGCGGTGCATGGTCGGACGAGAGAACAGTATTATAGTGGAAAAGCGGATTATGAGATCATCCGCAAAGTCAAAGAGGCGGTTTCGATCCCGGTTATTGGAAATGGTGATATTACCTGCGGTGCCGATGTGGATAGAATGTGGCAGGAAACCGGGTGCGATGCCTTTATGATCGGACGCGGTGCCAGAGGAAATCCGTGGATCTTTGAACAGATCCGCCATTACATGAAAACCGGTGAAATACTTCCCAAACCGGGGATCCGAGAACTTTACGCCATGATCGAACGACATGCTACAATGCAGACAGAGTGGAAAGGCGAACTGTATGGAATGCGGGAAATGCGGACTCATATCGCATGGTATACCGCAGGATATCCACATTCCGCGGCCATCCGCAGAGAGATCAATCAGGTGGAAACGTTGGAGGACCTGAAAAAAGTGTTCTCCGCTTTCATCAAATAATCACACAGATATCAAAGTATGAACATCGTCTGTTCATACTTTTTTTTTAACATAAAAAGGAAATATTCAGGGGGATGCTTAAGAACCAGCAAATCGTCGTGCTTGCACGTAAGAGGTGCTGGTTCTTAAGCAGGGGAAACCCGAATAGGGTTTCCTTGCCCCGAATGAGCATTTTTAGCCTTGTCAAAGGCGAGAAAGAACACGAAGTGTTCGAAATGCGAATGTAGGGGAAACCCCTGAATATTCCCCGGAATTATAAAGACAGGAGGCGGCGCGTGTGAAACAGAAATTAAAAAAACATCGAAAGAAAATAGTGGTGATAGCGGTAATCCTACTTTTGGCTATCGCAGTAGTGGTAATTATTGGAAAAGTAAAAAACGGACAGACAAAGAAAGGAAAACAGGAACCCCAGAAGGAGAATACTGTTTCGCTGGAGAAGATGGATCTGACAAAATCCATCAGTGCGACCGGAACGATTGAAAGCAAAGAGGCCCGTGAGGTATCTGCCAATGTAAACGGTGTGACAATAAACAAAGTCAATGTATCGGTAGGAGACGAGGTAAAAAAAGGGAAATCCCTCATTACTTTTGATGAAACCGATCTGCAGGAAAGTTTGTCGGAAGCGAAGGATTCTCTTTCGGATGCACAGTCGGAGGGGGCGTCTTCGATTGAAAAAGCGCAAAAACAGGTAAGCGATGCCAAAAGCGAATATGCCGATGTGAAAAGTGAGGAAAACAGCAAAGTTGCCAAGGCAAAAAAAGCCTATGAAGAGGCAAAGAAATCGAAGCAGAAAGAGCAGATCTCGCAGGCAAAGACAGAATATGAAAATGCGGTTTCAACGAGAAAATCGACATTAAAACAAAGTAAATCCAGTATTGAACAGGCGCAGGAAGCGCTGGATACGGCGAAGAGCAATGCCGATAAGAGCATTAAAGAAGCAAAAAAACAAGTGACACAGGCGCAGGAAAGTTTGGATAAATGTGCGGTGACAGCCCCAATGGACGGAATCGTTACTTCCATTTCCGTCCAGGAAGGCGATACGTACAGTGGCGGAACCATTCTTCAGATCGAAGATGTGAGCGGTTATACAATTTCTACAAGTGTAGACGAATATGACATCAGTAATGTGAAAGTCGGACAGAAAGTTATTGTTTTAACCGAAGCGACGGATGAAGATGAGCTGGAAGGCGAGGTGACATTTGTAGCACCTTCTACAGAAAGCAGCAGTGGCAGTTCTTCTTCCCAAAGTGGAGAAAGCGGCGCGATGACATCTTCAAGCAGCAGTTCCAGTGGTTACGAAGTGCAGATTGCATTAAAAAACGCCGATGAACGCTTGAAACTCGGCCTTACTGCACGGTGCAGTATCGTGGAAGAAGAAGCTGCGGACGTATTTGCCGTACCGTATGATGCCATTTCTCAAAACACAAACGGCGAATCGGTGATCAATGTTTCCGATGGTGAAAATGGAAGCATCTCGAAAAAACAGATCGTTGTTACGAAAGGAATGGAAAGTGATTACTATGTAGAAGTGCAGAGCGATAAACTGACAGAGGGAATGAAAGTAATTATTCCAACCGATTCTACTTCTGATTCTACAAGTGAAGAATCAGGAAATGACAGTCTTGGAGGTCTCCTCGGCGGAGGCGGTGGAATGCAGGGCGGATCCGGCGGCGGTCCTGGCGGCGGAGCACCGGGAGGCGGTGGTCGTCCATGAAAAAGCCCATCATTGAATGCAAAAATATTGTAAAACGTTTTTATATCGGTCAGCCCAATGAACTGGAAATTCTTCACGGGCTTGACCTGACCGTAA
>FR894057.1:58619-60478 GCA_000434115.1 Roseburia sp. CAG:309
TGTTTCCATCGTAGGTGAATCCGGTTCGGGAAAATCGACGTTGATGAATATTTTAGGAGCGCTTGACCGTCCGACGGAAGGTACGTATTTTTTGGATGGAGTCGATGTTGGAGCTGGGAAAGATAAGCAGTTGTCCGAGATTCGCAACCGCCAGATCGGATTTGTCTTTCAAACCTACAATCTGATTGCCCGTACTACGGCACTTTCCAATGTAGAATTGCCCCTTCTTTATGCGGGAGTGCCGAAAGCAGAGAGGACACGAAAAGCGAAAGAACTACTTGAACTTGTGGGGATGCAGGAAAGAATGACGCACCGCCCCGACGAATTATCCGGGGGGCAGAAGCAGAGAGTGGCGATCGCACGTGCTATGGCAAATGATCCTTCGATCATATTGGCGGATGAGCCGACCGGAGCCTTGGACAGCAAAACCGGACGTGTTATCATGGACATTTTCCATAAACTGCACGAAGAACAGGGAAAAACAATCGTTCTGATTACGCATTCCGGAGAACTGGCGAATGAGACAGAGCGTATCATTACACTCCGCGACGGCGAGATTACGGGAATTCGAAAGGGGGAACTGGCATGTTGATCTGGGAAAATGTGAAATTGGCATTTCAGGCACTGCTTGCCAACAAAATGCGCGCACTCTTGACAATGCTTGGCATTATTATCGGTATCGGCGCTGTTATCGCTATTATGACAGTAAGTTCCTCGCTTACTAATTCTATTTCTGATTCTTTCCAAGAAATGGGAGCTAACAATATCACTGTCGGTCTGAAACAGACGAGCAGCAAGACGGAAACCCGCTCGAACGGATTGAAATTTGGGGCTGCCAGCCGAAACTCTTTGGTAGAAAAAGAAGACCTTATCACGGATGACATGCTGTCGGAATTGAAAACCCAGTTTTCCGATAAAATCGATGCAATCGCGATCAGTGAAACGGTAGCAAGCGGAACGGTGCATGATGGAAGCAACACCGCCAATATTTCCATCAGCGGCATTAATTCGGAATATTTTGCCAGCGATGATGTGACCCTTATTGCAGGAAGACGATTGACAAGTGATGACAATACAGGAAAAAAGAAAGTTATCATGATCTCCGATAAAGTTGTGGATCAAATTTTTGGCGGGGATTCGCAAAAGGCACTTTTTCAGAAAATCCAAGTGGAAATAGATGGAGTTTATTACCAATATTATGTCGTCGGTGTATACAAATACGAGTCCAACAATTCGTTTTCTTCCTCTTCCGATGAAGATATTACGACGACAGCATACATCCCTATTTTAACCGGAAAAGCACAGACGCATTCCGACGAGGGGTATCAGCAGTTTACCGTTGTGACAAAGAGTGGCATTGACGGCGTTTCTGCCTTTGCGACACAGATTGAGAACTTTTTCACTCCGTATTACAGCTCTAATGAAGATTACAAAATTTCAACGACAACGATGGAATCTATGACAGAATCCATGAGTGACATGATTGGCACAGTATCCATCGCCATTTCGTTTATCGCCGGCATTTCTCTTTTAGTCGGCGGCATCGGTGTAATGAATATCATGCTCGTATCCATCACGGAGAGAACGCGGGAAATAGGGACCAGAAAGGCATTGGGGGCAAAAAACAGTTCCATCCGCTTCCAGTTTATCATCGAATCCATGATATTGTGCCTCATCGGTGGAATCTTAGGCATCCTAGTCGGCTTTTTGCTCGGCGCTATCGCCGCCTCAATCCTTGGATATTCAGCGGCTGTTCCGGTGGCAGCGATTATCATAGCCGTCGGATTTTCTATGATCATAGGCATCTTCTTTGGATATTACCCGGCAAACAAAGCAGCCCGCATGGATCCAATCGAAGC
>FR894058.1:0-4867 GCA_000434115.1 Roseburia sp. CAG:309
AGTCCCTCCTGGGTCGTTTACAGACAATGTATTGTTTGTAATTTTATTTAATATATGCTGGTGTGGCGGAACTGGCAGACGCCCAGGACTTAAAATCCTGTGGGTGGTGACACCCGTACCGGTTCGATTCCGGTTACCAGCATGAAAAAATGTGTTTCATAGTTTACTATGAAGCACATTTTTTATTTTTCAAATTCACAATCATTTGTCTCGTCGCCATTTCCCGTAATGGAAATGAGATCACCTTCGTAGGCAGGCGGTGTTTCCGTTGCTGTTGTGATAAAATCTTTGCATCTTGCTAAAAATTCCCGCAGAAGACGTTTTGGCTTACCGCCATATCGATAGCCGTCAGAGGCAATCCCGGTGCAGGATAGTCCGCTTTGCTGCGCAATGTAAACAGCGCGGTACAAATGATACTGCTGTGTTACAATAATTGGATTTTGAACCGAAAAAACGTGTTTGGCACGCCAGATACTGTCATAGGTTGAAAATCCCGCATGATCCATGAAAATATCACTTGACGGAACGCCGGCATCGATGGCATATTGTTTCATCACTTTTACTTCATTATAGTATTCGGTGCCGTGATCGCCGCTCATCAAAAGTTTTGGAGCCTTTCCCTGCTTGTATAATTCAATCCCTTTTTCAAGGCGGTCGGTAAGCATAGGACTTGCCTGTCCGTTTTTCAGACCTGCTCCTAAGATAAGGATACAATCATAATCCTGTGTAAGCTCCTGCGAAGAAGAAACAATATTCTTTTTCGCATGGAACGTTACCCAGAGATTAAGACCAAGTATACTTAAGGCAATGAGAACAAGAAGAATGATCAGAATAAGAACGATTCGTTTGATCCATTTTTTCATCTTTGTTCTGCCTGTCTGCTTTCTAAATTAGTCTACTTTTGGAAGAGAAGCCAGGCTCTTAGCGATTTCTTCATCGGTAGGGATATAATCTGACATCTCGCCATTGTTGTATTTTTCGTATGCAACCATATCAAAATAACCGGTTCCGGTAAGACCAAATACGATGTTTTTGGCTTCGCCGGTCTCTTTACATTTCAATGCTTCGTCGATGGCAACTTTGATCGCGTGGCTGCTTTCCGGTGCAGGAAGGATACCTTCTACACGGGCAAACTGCTCTGCTGCTTTGAATACAGAAGTCTGCTCGACGCTGCGTGCTTCCAGATAACCGTCAGCATAAAGCTGGGATACGACGGAACTCATACCATGATAGCGAAGACCGCCGGCGTGATTTGCGGAAGGAATAAAGCCGCTTCCCAAAGTATACATTTTAGCCAGTGGACATACTTTTCCGGTATCGCAGAAATCGTAGGCATATTTTCCGCGTGTCATACTTGGGCAGGAAGCAGGTTCTACAGCAATGATCTTGTAATCTGCTTCCCCACGGAGCATTTCGCCGGCAAATGGAGAAATAAGACCTCCAAGGTTTGAACCGCCGCCGGCGCAGCCGATGATCATATCTGCTTTGATGCCATATTTGTCAAGAGCTGCTTTGGTTTCCAGTCCAATGACAGACTGATGAAGGAGTACCTGGGATAAAACGGAACCAAGTACATAGCGGTAACCTTCCTGAGAGGTGGCAGCTTCTACTGCCTCTGAGATGGCACAGCCAAGGCTTCCGGTTGTTCCAGGGAATTCCTCATTGATCTTACGGCCTACATTGGTATTCATGGAAGGAGAAGGGGTCACATTAGCGCCGTAAGTACGCATTACTTCGCGGCGGAAAGGTTTCTGCTCGTAGGAAACTTTTACCATATATACCTGACAGTCCAGATCAAAATAAGAACAAGCCATAGAAAGGGCAGTTCCCCATTGACCGGCGCCGGTTTCGGTCGTAACACCTTTCAAGCCCTCTTTTTTCGCATAATACGCCTGAGCGATCGCGGAGTTCAATTTGTGGCTTCCGGATGTATTATTTCCTTCAAATTTATAATAGATGTGAGCCGGTGTGTCCAGAGCTTTTTCGAGACAATAAGCACGTGTAAGAGGAGATGGACGGTACATACGGTAGAAATTGCGGATCTCTTCCGGAATGTCTATGTATGCGGTAGTGTCATCTAACTCTTGTTTGGCAAGCTCGGTACAAAAGATCGGTTCCAGTTCTTCCACCGTAATCGGCTTTAAGGTAGCCGGATTCAGAATCGGAGCCGGTTTGTTTTTCATATCTGCACGAACATTGTACCATTGTGTTGGCATTTCATTTTCACTTAAATAAATTTTGTAAGGGATTTCCTTTGACATGTTTTTAGCCTCCAGTATTAATATTTTATGCACTCATATCAAAATTCAGTCCGGCAGAGAAATTTCGGTTCATACGCTGCTGCAATTCCGCGTAGGGATTGGAGGTATCGCTTGTGGTACGCATAACCGTATCGGTGGTGCCACCGGATACGTAAGTGCGGCCACATTCCGGGCAAACGGAAGTATGAAGTGATACGGTTGCAGAGATGAGTTCTTTATTTGGTTTGCTGCCTTCGGCAATGGCATTGGCAACATGCTGCTGCTCGTGCGCCATTACTTTGGCGGCAGAATTCTCGGGACTGATATGTCCGGGTGCTTTGAAGGAAACATTGAATTCGTTGGAACCATCCACATATTTTCTTTTGGCACATGTCTGGCATTCTCCTTTTTTGACCTTGTCGTCGGATTCCGTTTTGAGATTCTCGGAATCCCGGCTGACGCGGTCGGCAGCATCTACTCGGTTTACCGGAGTTGCGGAGTAAATAGGATAAAACGTGTCATAGCCTCCCAGAGCACTGATTGATAAACTCATAAAATGTCTCCTTTCTTTTTGATTTTTATGGGAAATGTTCAGCATTTTCCTGAATCATCCCCTATATAATAAAATTATACTCTACCTTATATAAGAAAGTCAACAAATCAATTGCAATCTTTTCAAAACAATGTATACTAGAGATAGAGCAAAAGAAAAGAGGGACGCAGATGACAAAAAAACAAAGAGCAAATCAGATCATAGAAGAACTGGAAAAAGAATATCCGTTGGCAGATTGTACATTGGACTACGATGAGGCATGGAAATTACTGGTAAGTGTAAGGCTCGCGGCGCAGTGCACGGATGCCCGTGTTAATGTGGTGGTGAAAGAGTTATTTGCAAAATATCCGAGCCCGCAGGCACTGGCACAGGCGGGGGTAGAAGAGATTGAGGAGATTGTACGCCCGTGTGGACTGGGAGCCAGTAAGGCAAGAGATATTCATAAGTGTATGAATATGCTGGTTGAGCAGTTTGACGGACAGGTGCCGGATGATTTTGATGCCCTTCTCAGTCTGCCGGGGGTTGGCAGAAAGAGTGCCAATCTGATCATGGGCGATGTGTTTGGCAAGCCGGCGATCGTAACCGATACGCATTGTATCCGTCTGGTAAACCGGATGGGGTTAGTAGATGGTATAAAAGATCCGAAAAAAGTAGAAATGGAACTGTGGAAGATCATTCCGGGGGAAAAAGGGAGTGATTTCTGCCACCGCCTTGTTCATCACGGAAGAGAAGTTTGTACGGCGAGAAAGGCATATTGCGAAAAATGCTGCCTGCAAAAAATTTGTAAGAAAATTTTTTGAGCAAGTCCATTAAATGGGACAGTATTTCTGATAAAATAAAGTCTGTAATAAGGAAGTAATCCTTTTTACAGACTTTACTTTTATTTGAATGGAGGTTCTTATTATGTCAGATGCAACAAAAGAAACCATATATTATGCAGCAATTATATTAGCGATCGGTGTGACCTTTGTCCTTACACCATGGGGAATGTCCTAAGGTGTCTCCGAGGTGAAGCTGCGTTTCATAACCCTGCCCGGTATTTTCCATAAGATCCGGACGGAGTGTGACAGCATCTTTTTCCAGAAAGAGAACGATCGTCGAACCGCCATATTGGAAATACCCTTTTTCTTCGCCACGGAAAACGCGGCAGGACTGTCGGTGGTTGCATATTTTACCGACCAGCATGGCACCGACTTCCATCTGTGTGACATCACCAAACTCCGGTGAGCGGATGACGGTATATTCACGCGAGTTTTCTTTGTAAATCGGAATATAGTCATTGGCAATCGGATTTACTGTGTGAAGGATTCCCGGAATAAAGTGGTTTTTCGACTGGATTCCGGACACCGGATAGTGATAGCGGTGATAATCTCTGACCGTGAGCCGAAGGACAAGAAGTGTGCCGCCGGCATAACGGGCTGCCAATTTTTTGCTGCGCAGAAGCGAAGCCGCCGAGTATGTCGTATCTTTGATGGTTACGAGCAGAGCGGGATCAATGCGGTAAGCAGACGCATAACAGTCACATGGACTGATCAGATCCGTCTCTTCCGGGGAGAAAATACGGGCACCTGCTTTGATCTTTCTTGAAAAAAAGTCATTGAAAGAGCGGTAGACCGTCTCCTGATAGTCAGACATATCAATGTGATTGTTTTTAATAAAACCGGGAACAAGCTGGGTGGATAACCGGGTATCTAAGAGCCTGCCTGCCAATCTGGAAAAACCAGGTGCGACGAGAGGCTTTAAGAGTGCACGTCCCCATACGTGTGTATAGAGTAAATGCAGGAGTTTATCCTGACTGGAATCGTCAATTCTTTTTTTCCCATTTCGATCAACATATTTCATGAGGACCCTCCCTTAAAATACATGAAGAATCTTCAATACGACGATTGCCATAAAAATCAGGATAAAAGCAACCATAGCATTGGAAGGTTTGCGGATCTTGAAATCGCATATGTATAAAAAAGCGATTGCCAGCATGACAAACGGAAGTGCAGTCAAGAAGAGCTGCGGGGATACCAGTGGACGAAACATGTAAATAATTGGAAAAATAATTGCAATCGAAGTGATCGGAAGA
>FR894058.1:4950-14349 GCA_000434115.1 Roseburia sp. CAG:309
ATTAAAGTAAGCCAGACGGATAACACCACAGAGAACAAATACAATTTCTACGATAATACCAAAGGTACTGTTCAATCCAAGCGAATAGGCAATGATTGCCGGAGTTACGCCAAAACAGATCGCATCGCAGAGGGAATCAATCTGAATCCCGAAGATGATCTGTTCTTCCGTACGGTTTTTCATGCTTCTTGCGACTTTTCCGTCAAACGTATCGCACGCACCAGCCAAAGCAAGGCACAGGATCGCAATGTCAAAATTTCCCGACAATGCCTGTGTAATGCCAAAAAGCGAAAGTCCTACCCCCAGATACGTCAAAATAACTGAATAATTGTAAACTCCTATCATAAGAAACCTCTTTTCTGTGATTGTTTAAGATTCATCGTTTTTCGGTGCCGGTTTTACGGTGAGATGGGTAATGATCGTGATTACACCACTCAGGATAACCAGCATATAGTAACTGATTCCCCTGCTTAAGAGCATGCCGGACAACGTAAGTGCGGTGCTGCCAAAAAGCGGGGCAAATATTTGCAGAAAAAGCCGTTCGCTGATTCCCATTCCTCCGGGAAGCGGAAGCATATCCACCGATACGGAGATTGCTGCCTGCAATAAGACCATCGTGAGAAGCGTTTGTTCACTCAGACCGAAACTTCTATATACAACATATGTGACGGCAAAAAGAAGTATTCGCTGAACAAACGTGATTACGGTCGTATTAAAGATCACAAGTTTGTTTGCTTTCAAAAATACACTGGCTTTTCTGTATGTTTCCATAGAATTTTGTAAGCGCTGCATACGGTTGTTTTTGTCTTTCATAATATGAAGACGCTGCAACAGTAAAAATCCCTTTGTGATGAGATAACTTGCCGTATTTGGTAAAAAGACAAGAAAACTCATAAATACAACGCAAAAAACATTTAATCCAAGACCGAGATAAAGATAAAACTGTGCCTCAGACGTCAATGTCTGTACGAGTGGCTGGCCAAATAAAGCAAGAGCCAGACCAATGAATACAAGAACAAATTTGTATTCAATCGTGACAAGCATCAAAATGATCGATGCCGTCGGAATATCAATTTTCTGACGCTGCATGTAAAAAATCTGTGCGGGCTGTCCGCCGGTGGCAGACGGGGTGATACAACTGAAAAAGAATCCGACAAAGGAGTAGCGGATGCAGTTGATCAGCGGTGCTTTGATCTTTACGGCATGCAGCAGGTATTTTATGATCACCGATTCGCCGCATACATAGCATACGACAAGGATCAAACCGATGATAATAAAATGGATCGGCACCTTGCCAAGGATCGCAAGGATCGGTCCCAGATCCTGATCGCGGAAAACGAGCCAGAATGTAAGGACGAGAAGGAGCACAAGGAAACCGATATTTAAAATATTTTTCTTTTTTGAGCTCATGCATAACCTCCCTTTTTCTTTCTGGAGAGGGATCGCAGTGAGGCATTTACTTTTTCAAAGAAATTTTTTACATAGAGGTAGGCATTGCTGCGTTTGTTCCATGCAAAAAGGATTTCTGCAAGTAAAATTCCGGCGACCGCATCAATCAGATAATGCTGTTTTGTCACTTGTGTGGAAATGACAACAAGCAAAGCGAAAATACAGGAGAAAATACGGTACCAGCGGGGAACACGTTTGTTTCCACGTATGCCGATAAAGCACATCCAGCTTACCAGACAGTGAATGGAAGGAAAAAGATTGGCCGGCTGGTCAATGGCATAGACCCAGCGCAGTAAGTGTTCGGCAAAACCGGAACCTGCGATCTCGGGGCGCACATTGGTAGTAGGAAGCCCGAAGAAAAACAGGCCGCAGACGATACGGGACATCATATCGGTCGTGATATAACGGTAAAAACCATCCGGATCGTCTTTGTGAATGCGCGCAACCAAAATATAATTTATAACCCAAAAAAGATAGCATCCTAAGTAAATGTATACCCACTCCGGGATCACAGGAACCATACGGTCAAGGGCTGACGTAAAGTCATAGTGATGCCAGTTCTTGCATATATTCATCGAACCGCTGTAAATCAGCGTATTTAATGAAAATGCACTGATAAGAGGTATGAGTGTATAGAGTGGGAGAATTTTTGCAATTTGTTTTTTCATGGGAATCTCCAATCCATTTTTAGTTGCATAAATTGCATATGTTTCTATTTTACTATAAAGCGGATAAATTTGCAATGAAATATTGTGAGAAGTCTTGTGCTGTGTTGGGATTTGTGATACAATAACGATGGTTTTGAACGAAAAATGAAAGGAGAACAGAAAATGGGAATATTTGATGTGCTTGTTGCAATTGTACTGGGAATCGTGGAGGGAATTACCGAATGGCTCCCTATCAGCAGCACAGGACATATGATATTGGTCAATCAGTTTTTGACATTCAGTAATGATGATTTTACCCAGATGTTTTTGGTCGTTGTCCAGCTGGGCGCGATTATGGCGGGGGGGGGGTTTTTTTGGATTTAATTCTTTTTCTATATGGAAAAAGATCTTTCCTTTTAATTTCCAGTATAAGCAAAACAATAAGCCGTTCGTTAAGATGGACATTATGACATTGTGGTTTAAGATACTGGTGGCTACTATTCCGGCAGCCATTGTGGGCGTGTTGTTTGATGATGTGATCGATGAGATGTTTTACAATCAGATCGTGGTAGCGGGAGCTTTGATCATCTATGGTATTTTATTTATTATCGTAGAGCGGTGGAATAAAGGCAGACGGCCGATTATCACGAAAGTTCATGATATTACATACCAGACGGCGATCATTATCGGAATTTTCCAGCTTTTGGCAGCAATTATCCCGGGAACTTCCCGTTCCGGTGCAACGATCGTCGGTGCATTGATCATCGGTGTTTCCCGTGGTGCGGCAGCAGAATTTACATTTTATCTTGCCATCCCGGTTATGTTTGGAGCAAGTTTGTTAAAAATTATAAAAAGTGTCATGCACGGACTCCATTATGGTCCGATGGAAGTGATCACGCTGCTCGTTGGTATGATCGTAGCCTTTATCGTATCTCTGTTTGTTATCCGTTTCCTGATGGATTACATTCGTAAGCACGATTTTACCGGTTTTGGCTGGTATCGTATCGTATTAGGAATCGTTGTTATCGCTTATTTTGCAATTAGTGGTGCAGCCGTACTGTAGAAATTCCGAATAATTACAAAGAGTAAAAGGTCATGAAGAGGTATAATCCCCATTCATGACCTTTTTTGCTGCCCGGAAGTATCACAGAAAAGGAAGTCCGAGGAAATTCAGAATCCCATTGTAAATGCCATAGGAAAACTGGTACTGCATCGTGGTGAGGAGGACGAAATCTTCATAATTTGTCAGATAGGCAAGTTCGACAAGGACCGAAGGCATCTGAGTCCGGCGCAGCACGTAGAGGGAGGGGCGGACATAGACCCCGTTGTCTTTCGTGCCGACCCGCCGTACGATCTGGCTTACGATATCTTCGGCGAGATAAAATGAGGGACTGTACTGCGAATAGACGTAGCATTCTGTGCCGTTGATCGCCGGATTTACGTTGGCATTCGTATGAATGCTGATGAAATAATCAGCGCCCCATGTATTTGCCATGTCCACGCGCTCACGCAGACTGGAATTATTGTCATAGCCAAGGATCTCATCGGGCGTCTGCCGTGACGCAATTGCGTCAAATCTCGGATCTGAATTTAATATATCAACCAGATAGGCACCTACCAGATACGTGATATCCTGTTCTCTTACGCCGAAGGCCTCAGCGCCGGCATTGACTCCATACGGATTGTGCCCCTGATCGACAAATATTTTAACTGCCATAAAAATTCTCCGTTTTTGATTATTTTATTCGGGGAAATGCGGGATTGTGAAGAATAAATAGCGAATAGATGGGAAATAGTATAAGAAAGACAGGAGGACGACATGGAAGATATTTTATATGTAAAAGCAGAGCAGAATGTGGCAGTAAAAAAGAAGAATCTGCAAATAAAAGATGTGGCGACACTGTACAGCAGCAATACCGCTATGGTGCAGAAACTGGAGAAGGAGCCGTTTTATACGCTTCCCGGCGACAGTAAAATTTTAACAATGTTTACGGTAACGAAAATATATGAGGCGGTTCATAAAGTGTATCCGAAAATTCAGATCGAGAATCTGGGAGAGACGGATTTTATCGTGGAATACGAACCGCAAAAGAAAGAGAAAAAATGGCTGGAGTGTTTGAAAACCATTGTGGTAGCGGCAATCGTGCTGATCGGTTCGGCATTTACGATTATGACATTTAATGAAGATGTCAATGTCGCCGGTGTATTTGACCGCATTTACCACATGGTGACAGGGGAAGTCAAAGCCGGCGGAACCATCCTTGAGATTTCTTATGCAGCCGGGCTGCCGATCGGTATCCTCGTATTTTACAATCATTTTAAAAAGCGGGATATTAAAAATGATCCGACGCCGATCCAGGTGGAGATGCGGACGTATGAGGAGCAGATGAATAAAGCGATGATCAAGACGGCGGCAAGGGAGGGGAAAACCATTGACGTTAATTAATGCAATCTTTCTGTCCTTTATCGGTCTTGCCAGCGGATTTGTCGTAGCTGCGGGAATCTTTGCCTTTATCACGATGCTTGGTATTATTCCGCGACTTGCCCAGAGGACGGGGACGGCAGATCATATTTATGGCTATGAATGGATGATCATTCTTGGCGGAACGGCCGGAAATATTATGAATTTATTTGTAACCCATTTACCGGTGGGAATGATAGGACTTCCGATATATGGACTGTTTTCCGGCATATTTGTGGGATGTCTTGCGATGGCGCTGGCGGAAAATCTCCGCGTCATCCCGGTTTTTGTGAGACGGATGCGGCTGAAGCAGGGACTTCCGGTTATCTTACTGGCGATGGCGCTGGGAAAATGCATGGGAAGTATTTTGCAATTTTTTTTTGAAGGGACATGACTTATTTTAGAAAGTGAGGAATCGAATCATGACGAAACAAAAAACAGATATCCGCGAGGTGTTGAATGAACAGGTGCCCGAAGAGCGGGACGAACTTTACAATGACTATGTGGATGAAAATACGCCGAAACTCAGCTGGTTTGCCAATCTGTGTAAGGCATTTTTGGTGGGCGGTCTGATCTGCACCTTGGGGCAGGTACTTATCAACTGGTACGGTTCGATGGGAATGGACAAGGAGACAGCGGCTTTGTACAATACGCTGACACTTATTTTATTGAGTGTTTTGCTTACCGGCTGGAACATTTATCCGAAAATTGCCAATTTTGCAGGAGCAGGAACACTGGTGCCCATTACCGGCTTTGCTAACAGTGTGGCAGCGCCGGCGATTGAGTTTAAAAAAGAAGGAATGGTATTTGGACTCGGCTGCAAGATATTTACAATTGCGGGTCCCGTGATCCTGTACGGAGTTGTTACGAGCTGGTTTCTTGGGCTGATCTACTGGGGCGGCGGCTGGCTTGGCTGGTGGTAGAAGCCTTGCAATCTGCCGGGTACTATGATATACTGACAGGTAATGGAAATGACGAATTTTTTGCTATAATAGGCGAAGAGATAAGGAGGCGGGAAATTTGAAACTTGCGACGAGAAAATTTGTAAGACCGGAACATTTGAACCATCATCAGACGCTGTATGCCGGATATATTTCCGAGTGTATGACAGAGGCGGCTTTTATCGCACTGGCGTGTACTTTGGGGCATACCGATCATGTCGTGCTGGCGGCAATGAACGAGATCCGGATCACAAAGCCGACCAAAGCGGGAGAGATCATAGAACTTTTATGGGAAGTTTCCCACATTGGTACGACAAGTGTAGAATTCACGATTGTCGGGAAAAATATGTTGGATCAGGAAAACCGGTTTTCGGGAAAGATTGTTTTTGTGACAGTAGATGATGAGGGGAAAAAGACACCACATCATTTAAAATCATAGTCAGGGAGGAAAATTATGCAGATAGCAGAAGTAAAAGAAAGAGCAGAGAAGATCTGCGACAATATGGAGCAGGTGATCGTAGGAAAGAGGACGCAGATAAAATATGTTCTTGCTGCCTTTTTGGCAGGTGGCAATGTTTTATTGGAAGATGTGCCGGGAACCGGAAAAACGATGCTGTCAAAAAGTCTGGCAGCTTCTTTTGATATGGAGTTTGGACGAATCCAGTTTACCCCGGATCTATTGCCATCGGATGTGACCGGGGTCAATTTTTTTGATCCGCAGAAAAATCAGTTCGAATTTCGAAAAGGCCCGGTGTTTACCAATATTTTACTGGGAGACGAAATTAACCGTGCGACACCCCGTACCCAATCGAGTTTGCTGGAATGTATGGAGGAGCACCAGGTAACGGTGGATGGCGAGACGATGCCGCTCAATGAGCCGTTTTTTGTCATTGCGACACAAAACCCGGTGGAGATGGCAGGTACGTTTCCATTGCCGCAGGCGCAGTTGGACCGTTTTATGATTCAGTTATCGCTTGGGTATCCGGAAGAGGAAGCAGAATTGGATTTATTGGAACGTTATGTGAAAAAAGGAAATACGCTGTCGAGCTTGCAGGCGGTATGTGATGCGCAGACGCTGCTGGAGATGCGGCAGGCGTGTGAGCAGGTGACTGTACATAGAAGTATTTTGGAATATGCGAGAAATATCGCCAAACGAACCCGCGAGGAAAAGAAACTGGCACTGGGAGTCAGTACTCGTGGAGTGATCGCGTTAATCTCTATGGCACGTGCGTATGCGGCAGTGTGCGGAGAAGAATTTGTGACACCGGACCGGATCAAAGAACTGGCGCCGCTTGTATATGCGCATCGTATTATCAGTGAAGATCCGTTTTTAACACAGCGTACGACAAAAGATGTGATGAGAGATTTGATCAAGGCAGTGGAAGTGCCGACGGAGGATGTTTTATAGGAATGGGCTCAGTAATTTTTGTAGCCGGCGTGACAATGGCGGTTCTGGTCCTCTGGGTCAATATCATTTCTCTACGATTTGGAAAAACCTGGAAAGAAGGATTTGGAGTAGAACTTTCCTTTTCGCAGGAACAGGCAGCAGAGGGCGAGCCGGTGTATCTGTTTGAGACGATTATGAATGATAAAAAACAGGCATTGCCGGCAGTCAGTGTAAAATTTAAGACTTCGCGTTATCTGAAATTTGCAGATGAGGCAGGGGGAATGGTTTCCGACTACTATTACCGCAATGACGTACTTAGTGTTCAAGGGTATGAAAAAGTGCGGCGCAGTTGTCGGTTTGTTTGCATGCGCCGAGGAGAATATGAGGTCAATGAGGCAGAACTGGTCGTGCAGGATCCGTTTTTGCTGCGCCAATACGTCGAAAAATCCGAGGTGTCGACCAAATTGATCGTGTATCCGTCATTTGTGTCAGCGCAGCGGCTGCTTCCGGTGTTTAACCGCAGTATCGGCGAGATGATGACAAAGCGGCCGGTATTTGAAGATCCTTTTGAATATGTAGGAGTCCGCGAGTATATGCCGGGAGATTCGATGAACCGGATTCATTGGAAAGTGTCCGCAAAACAGGGAAAATGGCAGGTAAAGACGAGCGCGTACAAAGCGGGAAGCCCGGTTACGATTTTAGTAAATCTGGAGTCGCCCGGCGTATTTGTCAATGAAACGGCGATGGAGGAGAGTATTCGGCTGGCGTATTCACTCGTTTGGCTGTTTGAGGAGCACGGCATCGCCACGACGCTGATCGCCAATGGGGAAACCGGATGTCACGTGGAAGGCTTGGGAAGAGCGCACCTTGGCAATGTGCGGAAAACGCTTGCCTGCATTTCTTATAAAACCAATTGCAAGAAGGGTGCTGCGATGCTGAAAAAAGAGTGGGAAACCGGCGATGATGCGTCGTATCTTTTTGTTATCTCGGCAACAGCAAAAGAAGAAATTCAGGAAGAAATCGAAAAAATTCATAGACGCGGACGTGAAATGACATGGATTCTGCCGATTGCAGGCGGAGAAGATGAGAGCAGCAAAATTCATTCCACTGTGCGAAAAGATTGTGTTTTATGGAAATGCTGACAGAGATTGGAAGGGGAGAAACATGGATAAAAAACATTTATATAATGTGCTTGTATTTTTATACTATTATCTGATCGCTGCCTATGTAGCGGTGTACTACAGTTGTGCTTCCGGCGGGACGAAGAAAGGTCTTATAATGTTCGGAATCTGCGCGCTGCTCGGCATTATCTGGATTGCCTATAAATGGAAACATAAGAGTGTCAAAGAAGAAGCACAGAAAAATGAAAAAACTTGTCACAGCATCGTCCTTGTGGCGGCAATGGCATTTACCATCGCAATGGAAGTCGTAATGCCGGAAAATGAATGGTATATTGAGCGCAATACGATGGTTTCCTGGATCTTGTGGTTTGGACTGCTTTTACTGGCATTTATTGTAAAACTGTATGCGGATTATTTTAATCAGAAATATCTGCTTTTGTACGCCAATCAGGCTGCTTCCCGGCAAATGATCGGACGGTTTGAGAAAAATGTGAAGCAGGCATTGCGTAAGAAACTGATTGCATTTGGAATTTTTTTGATTGTTATGTTTACCATCGGTGTATCCATACAAGAGGTTCCCTCAGAGGAAACGAAAGTGGAGCAGAAGGAACAAAAAACACAAGGGAAAACGCAGAAAATCAGGATAAAAGCAAATAGGAAAAAGCCTCCACAGCCATCCCAAAAGAAGGAAGAGAATAAATTAAAACTTCTTCTTTTGCAATTTTTACTGCGGGCAGTAACGGTACTTTTGCTAGTAATATTTGTCATAGCAGCTTTGCTGGTCCTTTACCTTGTGATACGAAAACTGCTTGGGACACGTCTGCCGAGATTTGAAAAGGTGGAGAACCAGACGGTACCCGAAGAAGTCGGCGTGGATGTCTTTGAGCGTCTCGTGCCGAAAAAGAGAGAGCAGACTGCGTGGGGCAAAGACAATAACAGCCGGATCCGCCGTCTGTTTGTAAAAACGGTAAAAAAGAAAGCCAAAGGGAAAGTTTCGAAAACGCTGTCGGCACGGGAGATGGCAGCAGAATATGAGATTGAAAATCCGTTGTTGGTTTCGCTGTATGAAAAGGCAAGATACAGCGGAAAACAGTGCAGCGATGAAGAGACTACGAGTGTAGAATAGGGCTAGGTGCATGAATATATGATTTCGTGAAAAAAGTAGAAAAGTACAAGAAAGTGGGATGTGAACATGAGTTTGGAATTGAAAGTTGCAATTTGTGATGATGAAAAGTATTATAGAGAATATTTACAAAAATTTATTATGGACTATTTTGAAAATAAGGATATCAAGATTGTTATTAACCTTTTTTCAAACGGTAGTGAATTTTGTGCGGATAAGAGTAATTTTCAGAAATACGACATTATATTCTTAGATATTGAAATGGATAAA
>FR894059.1:0-11158 GCA_000434115.1 Roseburia sp. CAG:309
GTCATTGTACCGGGGTTAGCATAACCACCGGCTGTAAAGCGTGTCCATGTTGTACCCACTGCATAGCTTTCGAAATCTTCTACAACAGTACGTTTTCTCGTATCCGGTGTAGCTGTCGGAGCCGGTGTCTTATCGCTCTTAAACTTAACAACATTTACTTTTACAACAGCTTTTTTACCGCTTCCGTCAGTTGCCCGTGCGATAACATTGGCTTTACCAATTTTACGGGCGATAACGGTTGCTTTCGTACCGTTTCCAATTACTTTAAGGATAGATCCTTTGTTTGTGGACCATTTCAAAGATTTACGGGTTGCTTTCTTAGGAGAAACCGAAGCTTTTACTACCATGTTACGACCGTTCATAATGGTAAAAGTGTTCTTTACGGCTTTCAGTTTGTCCGTATATTTAGGATAAACTTTCGTTTTCTGTCCATTCTTTTCTACAATCTTGTAGTTAGCACTTGACCATGTCGAAGTTGCGTTCTTGGAGATAGCAACTTTCTTTACAGGAGTACCAATCTTGAAAAATGGGAGGATGGCAATAATTCTTGTTTGCGTAAGAAAAAGAATTGAAAACAAAAAATGTGGTATAACAAAATAAGATTGTTAAATGTAACTGTTTTGTTAATGTTGAGGGGTTGAAACTTTGAAAATTGGTTACTTAAGTGTTTCACAAATAAAGTATATTAAGCATGTATTCTGTAGTGTTTATTTGCTATAAGAAGATATAAGTTTTTTGTTCAAGTTACACGAATGGCCTTATTTATGAATTGTGCAAAAAGATAATCGATATTCATGAACAACCATATGATATATAAGAAAGAGTGCTGTGAAATTCAAGAAGGCATCCATTGGCAAAAGTTGAGAAGAACATGCATGAAAAATAATAATATGGAGAGATAAGGTTAGAATCAGTTCACTGGTCATTAGTTTTGCACAGTTAAAGGGACTCTATTCATGGATTAATACCATTATCAGAATATGAAAAAAGAATTATTTCTAGTGTGGGATTTATATATTTTATGATATGTTTATTGATGAATATAATAAGATAATAAGCGAGGTTGCAAAACAACATGAATTTTGCGAGCAGAAGTTAGGTGGGATTACCCCTCATGAAATGCCAAAAATAGAATTGGACAAGTTTCGTCATTCTTTGATACCACACAATGTGCCGGAAGACAGGTCCGACAACTTCTTCAGATTTTTTTGAGCCAGTCAACCTGCATAGTAAGTTGACCGACCTTTTTGGCGTATTCGGCTTTTTCCTTGCGTTCTTCGGCAAGTTTTTCCCGGAGATTGTCTTCCCGCTTATTATCGAATGCGAGAGAAGCATTAGCAAGGAATTCTTTCTTCCATTTGTTGGTTATAGTATATCAGATTCATTAAGAAATGTCGTGTTCAGTGTTTTAATTTATGAGACCATTATAGAATCTTGGGGATGAGCATATTGAACAACTCTCAAATATATGGTATACTATAATGTAATCATGCATAGGAAAAGGACAGCGCAAATGAGACAGATGAAGATATTGCAGACAAATAAATTATATTATCCGGTGACGGGCGGGATAGAGAGGGTTGTACAGCAGCTGGCAGAAGGATTGTCAGATCGGACAAGTACAACCGTTTTGGTCTGCCGGAAAAAGGGGAAAACAATTTGTGAAGAGATAAATGGTGTCTCGGTGATGCGCTGCAAAACATTGATAAATGTTTCTTCTTTGCCAATCTCATTTTCTTATCTTTATCATTTTAAGAAAGAAGCAAAGAAAAATGATATTGTGCATATTCATATGCCGTTTCCACTGGGGGATCTGGCATGCTTGCTGTCGGGATACAAAGGAAAGGTAGTATTGTGGTGGCATAGTGATATTGTGCGGCAAAAGCGGCTGATGACGTTTTACCGTCCTTTGATGAATTGGCTTTTGCGCCGGGCGGACGCTATTATTGTTGCGACAGAAGGACATATTAAAGGCTCTCGGTATTTAAAACCATATGCGGACAAATGTAAAATTATACCATTTGGTGTAGATAATTGGATCAAGCAGCAGGCAGATGACTGGATGGTTCAAAGAAATGAGAAAAAGCAGGAGAATCTGGTTCGTTTCTTATTTGTGGGACGTCTGGTTTATTATAAAGGAATCCGTAATTTACTTGAAGCATATTATAAAATGGTGAACCAACAGCCGGATTTGAAAAAAAGGGCTGTACTTGATATTGTAGGAAGTGGTCCGTTAGAACAGGAACTTCATGAATATGTACAGAACAATGATTTGCAAGATAACATTTTTTTTCACACGCAAGTTACGGATGAACAATTGATGGAATTTTATAAAAATTGCGACGTTTTTGTACTTCCATCACAGCAACGGAGCGAAGCCTTTGGTTTGGTTCAGATTGAAGCGATGGCATTCGGTAAGCCGGTGATTAATACGAATCTTCCAAGTGGTGTGCCATACGTAAGTTTAGACGGTATCACGGGTATGACGGTAGAGCCGGATGATGTTGAAGGGCTGGCGGAGGCTTTGGAACAGATGGTGCTGGATGATGAATGTCGTATGCGGATGGGACAAGCAGCCAGACAGCGCGTGGAAGAAGAATATACGATGGATAATATGCTTCAAAAAACGTATGAGTTATATCAAAATTTAGTGAGCGAGGGATGAGTTATGAAAATTGCATTTGATGGGCAGCCACTTTTAAATGCTAATAAAACAGGAATTGCCTATTATGAAGATGGACTGGTAAGGGGAATGATGGAATATTATCCGGAGAATGAGTACCAGTTAGATGTGTTTACATTTCGCCATAAAGATAGAATAGAACAATTGCAGAAAGAATATTCTCATAAATTGGTATTAAAGAAATGTGTATGGTTATGGGATCGGATTTTTCGTGCCTTTACTTTTCTGATTTATATTCCATATGCCTGTTTCTTTTCCGGAAAACGAGAAGTTACTCATTTTTGTAATTATGTAATTCCTTTTGGCGTAAAGGGGAAGAAGGTTGTTACAATACATGATCTGGCATTTCGTGAATATCCGCAGACAATTCGTACGCGGACTATGATGATGCTGAAATTGAATTTGCGGAGAACTATAAAACGGGCAGATGCGATCGCAGTTGTTTCCACATTTACGAAGAACGAATTGGAAAAATACTATAACGTACCAAAAGAAAAGGTATACATTGTTCCTTGTGGAATCGATAAAGAAAAATATGAGAAAAAAAGAAATGTCGAGGAAGTAAAGGAAAAATTTGGAATTGTCGGAGAGTATTTTTTATATCTCGGAACGTTGGAACCGAGGAAAAATATTGTTCGGTTAATAGAGGCGTATAATGAATTTCGAAAAGAAAATGTGAATGATATTCTTCCGGAGTTGGTGATTGCTGGAGGAAAAGGATGGATGTATGATGAAATTTATGAAGTAGTAAATAAATTTCATTTAGAAAAATGGATTATATTTACGGATTATGTTTCGGAAGAAGAAAAAATAGCTTTGATGCAGGGAGCCTTTGCTTTTTGTTTTCCTTCTTTGTATGAGGGGTTTGGACTGCCGCCAATGGAAGCGATGGCTTGTGGAACGCCGGTAATTACTTCGTGTACATCTTCTTTGGATGAAGTCGCCGGAGAGGCAGCATTAAAAGTAGATCCGGAGAGTGTTCCGCAGATTGCGTCTGCTTTGACAAAAATGTATAGGGAAGATGAGATACGGCAGAATTTGATCAAAAAGGGGCGGAAACAGGTTATGAAATATACATGGGAAAACGCAACAAATGCCCTATACAAAGTCTTTCAAGATGTTTTAAAAAATGAGGTGTGACATGAAAACATTACATGAATTATATGAATACAGAGCGATGATCGGAAGTATGATCCGAAGGGATTTAAGAGGAAGATATAAGGGTTCTGCACTGGGGTTTGCTTGGACATTTTTGAATCCGTTGTTACAGCTGGCGGTTTATACCCTTGTTTTTTCCATGATTATGAGAGCCGGAATAAAAGATTATTATCTCTTTTTATTTGTAGCACTCATTCCCTGGATTTTTTTCAGTACATCGGTATCGGCTGGAGCAAGCTGTGTTATGGCGCAAAAAGATATTGTGAAAAAAATATATTTTCCACGGGAAGTATTGCCGATTTCTCATGTGACATGCCAGCTTGTAAATATGCTTTTAAGCATGGTGGTCGTATTGGCAGTTCTTCTGTTATCCGGAAAAGGAATCAGTTTCAAAGCAATGTTGTATCTGCCGCCGGTCATAGTGGCAGAATATCTGCTTGCACTTAGTATTACGATGATCGTTTCTGCGGTTACTGTTTATTTGAGGGATTTGGAACATGTATTAGTGATTATTACGATGGCATGGCAGTTTTTAACTCCGGTTATGTATTCTATAGATATGGTGCCGGAACAGATTCAAACCATTTTTCATTTGAACCCTATGACACCAATTATTATTGCATACCGAGATATTTTATATTATCAAAAGGCACCGAAATTAGGAACATTGACACAAGGCATTATTTTTAGTATTATTTTACTTATTGTAGGCTGGAATGTGTTTGGGCATTTGAAGAAGCATTTTGCGGAGGAAATGTAATGAAATCAAATAATGCAATTGAAGTTACGGATGTAACAAAGAGCTTTAAAGTATATTTTGATAAAGGAAACACAATGAAAGAGAAAGTTCTTTTTCAAAAAAGAAGACGTTACGAAGAACGCAGAGTGTTAGATGGAATATGCTTTGAGGTGAAAAAAGGAGAAGCAATCGGACTGATCGGGCATAATGGTTGTGGAAAAAGTACAACGTTAAAATTGCTTACAAAGATTATGTATCCGGATGAAGGAAAGATTGAGATGTGCGGAAGAGTTTCCAGTCTCATTGAGTTGGGAGCCGGGTTTCATCCCGATATGAGTGGGCGAGAAAATATATATATCAATGCTTCCATATTTGGACTTTCGCGCAAAGAGATTGATGCCAGGCTTCAGGATATTATCGAATTCTCAGAATTGGAGGAATATATTGATAATCCTGTGCGGACATATTCTTCCGGAATGTATATGAGGCTGGCGTTTTCTGTTGCAATTAATGTTAATGCAGATATTCTGTTGATAGACGAGATTCTTGCAGTGGGAGATGTAAATTTTCAGGCAAAATGTTTTAACCGGCTTCGCGAAATTAAAGGGAAAGGAACGACGATCGTCATTGTTTCCCATTCGCTGGAACAGATTGAACAGATATGTGACCGGTCAATCTGGATTCATGAGGGACGCATTTATGCTGAAGGAAAGCCGAAGGACATTCACCCACAATATATTCGTTTTATGGCGAAAAATCGCCATTTAGCTCCAGCTTCATTGGAAAAACTGCATAGTGAGGAAGAGGAAAATGAGAATTATCACGTAGTGATTTCTAAAATTGAAGCATTTAGTCAGGGGGAAAAATCAAATGGTGTTATTTCCGTTGGCAAGGATTTGGAAATTGTTGCTGATTATAAGACAGATTTCCCTGTGGAGGATGTGACGCTGGGATTTAGTTTCTATCGCGGAGATGGTTTGTGCTGTTATGGGACAAATTCAAAGACCGATCATGCACGGACTATGAGAATGACAAAAAATGGAAAGATAAAACTTATGTTTCCAAAGGTGAATATGCTCCCGGGAGAGTATTGGATGGATCTATATGTAGAGGACAGAACGGGGGTCCGTATCGTTTCGGTGGTAAAAGCGTGTCATATACAAATTTATGCAGATGTGACAGAAACAGGGATTACAAGAATGCAGCATAGTTGGAAGTGTATTGAAGGAGAGTAACAGTAATATGAATTTGGATAAATTGATTCTGCAAAAACAAAATGAGGCAATGCATCAAAATACATTAGACATCGACTGGATGAATTGGGATGTTTCTATGGAAGTTATTCTAGGCGAAATTGAACGTCAAGCAGATCATCTGGATGACACCTTGACAAGACGACGCACGGTGACGAGAATTTATGGATTTCATAGAAAGAAGTATGCTTCTTGGATTCAAAAATTTCGCGGTATGGATGTCCGGCTTAGCCGAAATCGTTTTTACCGGGTGCACATAAGAGAATGGTTGAAAAGACAATATAAAAAAGGGCAGAAACGGCATACAGTACCTATTGCGTCTCTGCTGGATAACAGCAATGATGAAGAATTTGTAAAGCAATGTTATCATTGTATTTTTCAGCGGTCTCCGGATGATACAGGATTACTTAATAATATACGCAATCTTCAGGACGGGAAGATCAGTAAACTGGAGCTGGTATTTACGATGGCAAAATCTCCTGAGGGAAAGGCAGCGGGAGCGCATATAAAAGGAAAGCATATGACATATTTCTTATTGCGTGCATATCACAGTTTCAGGAAGATACCATTATTCGGAAATATTCTGGATAAAGTAATGCATGTAAAGGGAATTCATGGTGTTGCAAAGAAAAATATGAAATAAAGGAGAAAACAATTTTGACAGTAGTACAAATGCATCAAACCGTAACCGGACATGATGCGATCGGAAATGATATAGAAGCAATCTTTAAAGTGCTGAATGCACAGGGCAGACGCTGTGTCGTATTTGCCAATAATACATTCAATAAACAGGTGACTTATATTGAGGAAAGCGAACTCGAATTGCTTCTTCAGGAGGAAGATAATATAATATTATATCACCATAGTGTTTATTGGGAACAAGGGAGTGAAATTTTAAAAAAGGCAAAGGCGAAAATTATATTTCGATACCATAATATCACTCCCCCTGCCTTTTTTGAACCATACAATTCATTTCATACACAGCAGTGTGAAAAAGGAAGAAAGCAGACAGATACATTGATCCAGGACTTCCCAAATGCTTTCTGGCTGTGTGATTCAAAGTACAATGCAGAGGATCTGCGGGGCGTGTCCAAAGAAAGAATTGGAATCTGCCCACCATTTCATAAAATAGAAGAGTGGAGAGAGACGAAACCGGACGAAGAAATATTAAATGATCTTATCACAAGAAAAGAGATCAATCTGTTGTTTGTAGGACGGATAGCGCCCAACAAAGGGCATAAAATGCTGCTGGAGATCATGAAAATTTTCACGACAAATTATCCGGATCCGATCCGTTTGCGGGTAATTGGTAAATTTGATGATGGACTGCCGGGATACAATTCATTAATTGAAAAAACAATACAAAAGTATCATTTGGAGGACTGCATTGAATTTATCGGTGAGATAAATGATGCTACATTGCTCGCGTATTATCTTGGCAGTGATTTTCTGGTTTGCACAAGTGAACACGAAGGGTTTTGTGTGCCGATCGTGGAAGCCCAATATCTGGGACTGCCGATTTTGGCATTAAAGGAATGTGCTGTCCCGGAGACAATAGGAAGAGATCAGATACTACTTGATAAAGAACCAAAAAAATTTGCAGCAGGAATTTATGCACTCTATCATAATAGAGAGTATATGGAATATTTGATTCATAAAGGATTTAAAAATATACAGAATAGATTTACAAAGAACAAAATAAGAGAAACCTTTTTGGAAGAATTTGCGAAAGGAGCAGAAAAATGAGAATTGCGATTGCTATGGTACAAGTTCCCTTTATACGTGGTGGAGCGGAGATTCATGCAGAAATGCTTCGTGACGAATTGAAAAAACGAGGACATAAGGTAGATATTGTGACGTTACCGTTTAAATGGTATCCGGGAGAATCTTTGGTGAATTGTATGATGATGGGGAGAATGATGGATTTAACTGAAGTAAACGGAGAAAAGATTGATCGCGTAATTGCGATGAAATTCCCGGCTTATTATGTCAAACATGACAATAAAGTATTGTGGATGCTTCACCAGCATCGTCAGGCTTACGATTTGTGGAATACCCCATATGGAGATTTGCAGAATTTTCCGGATGGAGAAAAAATTCGGAATTTTATTATGGAATGTGATAAAAAATATATTACGGAAGCGAAATATGTATATACAAATGCACAGAATACGTCCAACAGACTGATGAATTTTTGTGGTGTTAATTCGACACCGCTTTATCATCCCCCATTAAATTATGAGAAGCTTTATTGTGGAGAGTATGGTGATTATATATTTTATCCAAGCCGGATTGACAAGATAAAACGGCAGCGTTTACTGGTGGAAGCGGCTCAGTATTTGAAGACAGATGCCAAAATTGTACTGGCTGGATCAGGAAGTGATGCAGAATTGGAATATATTCGGGATTTGATTAAAAAGCATAAACTACAGGACAGGGTAAAACTTGCCGGATTTATTTCGGAAGAAGAAAAGATAAATTATTATGCGAATTGTCTTGGTGTTTATTTTGGCGCTTATGACGAAGATTATGGTTATATTACACTGGAAGCCTTTTTCTCGGAAAAACCGGTTATTGTTCACAAAGATGCAGGTGGTCCGCTGGAATTTATAGAACATGAAAAAAATGGTTATATACTTGAGACAGATGCACAGAGAGTAGCGGAGAAAATCGATGAATTGTATACAAATCGTAAAAAGGCAGAACTGCTCGGAAAAGCAGGAAGACGTTCCCTGGATGAAAAACATATGGATTGGGACTATGTAATAGAACAATTGTTGAGGTAAGATGAAAATGAATAAGAAGAAACTATTGTATGTAAGTCCGTTTCCACCTGAGAAAAGTGGAATATCGGATTATTCTGAGATACTGGTATATCAATTGCGCTCCAAATATGAAATTACGCTTTTGATCGATAATTATAAATTGGCAAACAAGAAAATGTATGACGATTTTGAGGTTGTTACTTATAAGAAAGATAGAATTGAGTTTGAGGCATTTGATTATATACTGTACAATATAGGTAACAATCCTTTTTACCATTCCTATATTTATGAATTGTGTCTGAATCATCCGGGAATGGTAATTCTTCATGATTGTGTTTTGTATTATCTGGTTGCTGGATACTATGAGAAAAAGAAATCGGCATTTTCTGAGATTTATGAACAATACGGACTGGAAGGTCTTTTAAAGGCAAAGTTTGCAATGAATGAAGGAAGGGAATCGTTGCTGGAATGTGATGAACTGGCAGCAGAATTTCCCTTAAACAAAGAATTAGCTGTATCCCAAAATAAGATTATGGTACATTCTGAATTTGCAAGAAAAAAAATTAAAACATTTACAGATCATGTTTGTAAGATAAATATGATACCGCAAATTTCGGCGGAATATGTTCAAATTGAAAAAAAGAAATTATTTTCAAAATATAATATTCCGGAAGATGCCTTTGTGATAGCTTCATTTGGAGCCATAGCAAAAACCAAACTTAATCATGTGATCTGTCAGACTGTTTATAAATTAAGTAAGCAGGTAGAACAGAAAATTTGTTATGTCATGGTGGGAGAAGGAGATTATGTGGATCAATATGTTGACAATGAAATTGTTTTCAAAACTGGATTTGTTGATATGAATGAGTTTGATAATTTTGTCGCATATTCTAATCTGGTGATGAATCTCCGATATCCATCTATGGGAGAAACATCGGCGGCTTTAATTAAAATATTGCAAATGGGAAAAACATGCCTGATCAATGATGATGGCTGGTTTGCAGAAGTGCCGGAAAAATGTGCCGTTAAGATTCCGGTGGAGGGTATTGAAGAGCAGGTGTTAGAGAAAATAAAGTATTTAATATCACATCCGAAGGAATGCAGCCAAATTGGAAAATGTGCAAAAGAATACATTGAGAAAGAACATAATCCGCAGAAAATTGTGGACGAAATAAGTGGATTTTTGGAGGAAGAGATTTGAAAAATAAAGGACAAATTCAAGACGGTAAATATTATTATAAATACTGGAGTCTGTTGATTTTCTTGGTTATCCCTGTATTGTTTTTGGCAAAATACTATTTTGCAGGCCAGGTGCCGGGAGATGCCGATCTGATTCAATTTTTTTCGAACAAAAAAGCATTTGCGGAGGCTTTGATCAGTGGGGAGTTCCCACAATGGAATCCGTATATTCAAAATGGGATTCCACAATCATCCGGAAGCAGTATGTATTTTTTGAATCTTTTATTATCCTTTCTGCCATTGCGCCAGTATATTTACGCATTTTATATTGTGCATCTTGCGATAGCAGGAATTTGTTTCTATCTTTTTCTGCGTGACTATGAATGCCCGTATTCGGTTTCTTACATTTTTGCAATCATTTTTGAATGCTCGATTCAGATCAATGGAATGCGTAAATCACATCCGGCAATCATTACCTCTATTTGCCTGTTTACCGTTGTCATGTTTGTGACAAAGCGGTATTTTGTGACAAAGCAAAAGCGGTGGTTTTGTTTAAGTGCACTGGCGGCTGGTGTGATGCTTATTGCAGCCCAGCAATATGGAATATATGCAGCACTTGTACTGGTGATTTATATATTGGCTCATTGTATAAAAAGTAAATTTTCGGTAGTGGAAATTTTAAAAAGGGCATTACTTTGGATTGGTGTTTATATCGGAAGTGTTTTGTTTGCGTTGTTACCTACGTTTCATCTATTGAGGGAGTATTCTGCATACGGTTCTTCGCAGACGACATATGATACATTTCGTTCTTACTCACTGCACCCCGTTAAATTGATACAGATGATCTATCCTGAATTTTTTGGCGAAAAATATCAGGCAATGGGAGCAAATTATTCATCGGAAATGGATATTGAATTGTATTTGGGGATTTTTGTATTGTTTGCAGCAGTGTTTGCAACTGTAAAATTATGGAAAAGGTTTGATGCTGTTCTGGCAGCCGGATGTGCGGCGTTTGCATTGTTATATGCATGTGTTGCACATATACCTGTTATCAATAAAATAGTGTATCATATTCCGGTACTGGGTGGCTTCCGTGCATCAGGAAGAATGTTATTTGTGTTTTACTTTTTTGTATTCCTGTTGTCTGCTCTTGGTACCTCAGAGTTTTTGAAAGAAATAAAGAAAAAAGACATTGTTTTATTAAAAAAAGCAGCCAAAGGATTATTGGGATTAACGGCAGTGCTTATACTGGCATCTGTTTCCGCAGTATGNNGCATCTGTTTCCGCAGTATGTCTGATCGTTGCCCGGGAACAGCAGGGCGCATATTTTATACAGATTCAAAGTGCGTTTAAGACAGCGCTTATTGTGGCAGTTCTTATA
>FR894059.1:11336-13647 GCA_000434115.1 Roseburia sp. CAG:309
TAGTGGAAAAAATACAGGAAAATATTGGACAATATAAAATATTTGATGCGTTTGGAAATGTAGATGGTTCACATATGAGTATTATTTCACAGAATCGTAATGCAATTCGAAAAATAGCTTCTTTGAATGCATATACGGCATACAATAATCCGTTATTGTGTAAATATCTTAAAAATTTAGGAAGTCAGGTTACCGATATTCCGTTCAATTATTCCGGATTGCTTACGGGAAGTTTAGATAATACCAATAATGTATTGATTCAAAATGACCTGCTGTCCATGACGGGGGTAAAATATGTAATTGATTCCGATGGAGCGATTGCAAAGAATAATGGAATGATTTATAGCAATGAATCATCGACAGAGCCATATTCTTCCTCACAATTTTTGCAAATATCTCATAAGCCGGGGAAAATAGGGATTTTTGAGTCACCATTTTCCGCGATAATTCAGGGGCAGGAGCAAACGCCGCAATGTTACAAGGTAGTTATTACATTGACGGAAGAACAAAGAAAAAATACAACGTATCTTGCAGCGGATCTGTATGGTGGTCCGAATTACGACCGTTCTACGGAGGAAAAAAGATTTCAAGTTACGGAAGACCAGGGGCAGTATACAGCCTATTTATATGCACAGCAGACAGAATTGGCAACCGAAACGATTCGTTTGCGTATATTGGCTTCTAATAATGACACAGAGAATTCGATATACAAAGTAGATGTTTTTAAAGTAACTCCGATAGAGGGCTATCGGTATTGGGACAAAACGCAGGATGGAACTGCCATCTATGAGAATATCAATGCAAAATCACTTTTATATGTTCCACAAACAGTAGAAACAAAGAAGAATTTTGATGATATATATTTAAATTGCGACAATTATTCTTTGGATAAAATAGCGTATGTGGATGTAGAACATATGGATTTGCAGAATTCAGATACTCAGGTGGAGGTAAAAGAGCAGACGCGAAATACCGTAACGGCATCCTGTAGTTCGACGGCAGATACATTTTTATGTTTCTCGCAGAATTACTCGCCGGATTGGAGAGTATATGTGGATGGAGAGCAGCAGACAATTCATATGGTAAATGGTTTGATCATGGGGGCTCAGATTCCTGCCGGAAATCATGAGATAAGATTTGTATATCATGAAGATTCTTATTTGATTGGTTTTTATATTACGTTTATCACTTATGCAGGTCTTGTAGCTGCGTATTTTGTAGAACGTAGACGGAAATATGCGAGTGCACATAAGGCAGAATAAATGCAAGTTCAAGTCTTGCGTCTGTACTTTTTTTGATATATAATAGGAAAGGAAACTATTAAAAGGGTTCTTACCGATTATAGCAAGTAAGAGAATAGGAAAAGGAACGATTATGATACCATTTAATGTGCCACCTTGTGTGGGAAGTGAAGAAAAATACATAGCAGAGGCAATTTCAAATCATAAATTGTGCGGAGATGGGGAATTTACCAAAAAATGTAACGCAAAATTAGAGGAGATGACCGGGACGTCAAAGGCGCTTCTGACCACCTCTTGTACACACGCGACAGAGATGGCTGCGATTTTGTCGGATATCAAGCCGGGAGATGAAGTCATCATGCCGTCGTATACGTTTGTATCGACTGCAAATGCCTTTGTTTTACGGGGAGCGACAGCTGTTTTTGTGGATATCCGTCCGGATACAATGAATATTGATGAGACGAAGATTGAGGAAGCGATTACGGAAAAAACAAAGGCAATCGTGCCGGTTCACTATGCAGGGGTATCCTGCGAGATGGATACGATCATGGAAATAGCAAAAAGACATAACCTGAAAGTAATTGAAGATGCTGCTCAGGGGATTATGAGTACCTATAAAGGAAAACCGCTTGGTACGATTGGTGATTATGGCTGTTTTAGTTTCCATGAGACCAAAAATATCAGCATGGGCGAAGGCGGCGCACTTTTAATTGCCAATCCGGCAGACATTGAGGAAGCGGAGATTGTTCGTGAAAAAGGAACAAACCGAAGTAAGTTTTTCCGTGGTGAAATCGACAAATATTCGTGGGTAGAGGCGGGAAGTTCGTATCTTCCAAGTGAGTTGAATGCGGCGTATCTGTGGGGCGAACTGGAATGTGCGGATGACATTTATCAGAATCGAATGGATACGTGGCTGTATTATCACAGAGAATTGGAAGAATTGGGAAAAAATGGTAAAATTGAACGTCCGCTGATCCCGGATGACTGCGTACATAATGCCCATATGTATTATATTAAAGCCAAAGATTTGGAGGAACGGACAAGACTTCTTGCCTATCTGAAAGAAAATG
>FR894059.1:13746-17740 GCA_000434115.1 Roseburia sp. CAG:309
CGGGGAGGATCAGTATACAACAAAGGAAAGTGAACGCTTACTGCGTTTGCCATTGTATTATGGTATGAAAGAAGAAGACCGAGAGAAAGTTGTAAGATGCGTGAAAGCGTTTTATGAGTAGAGGAGAAAGGGTTTTCAATAATATGAAAAAAAACGCTTTTTGGAATACTATTTCAGGTATTTTAGATGCCGGTCAGAGTGCAGTCATTTTGATTTTTATATCAAGGTTTCTTCCGATAAATGAAGCAGGAGTTTTTTCTATTAGCTATGCTTTGGCAAACATTGTTTTTATGATTGCACGATATGGGGTTCGGAATTATCAGGTTACGGATAATAAAGCAGAAGAGAGATTTCGAAATTATCTTTTTTTGCGTTTGGCAACAATATTTATTTCCGTAATATTTATCGGAACGTATTTACTCTTTATGTATATGCGCCATCAATATGATATACATAAAGTTATTATTGTATTTGTGATGGCATGTTATAAGATGGTAGATGCATTTGAAGATGTATTTTTGGGACTGTATCAGCAAAAAGGTAGATTGGATGTCGCAGGAAAAGTATTTGCTGCCCGTGTTTTTTCGTCAACAGTAGTGTTGTGCGGCAGTATCGTGATTACAAAAAATCTTGTGATATCCGTAGTCGCAGCATTGTTGTCGGGTATTTTAATGGAAATAATACTGCTTAGAAAAACATATCCTCCTTTTCAGATATCTTTGGGAAAACTGTGTAAAAAAGAGTTTGTCCTTTTGTTTAAACAATGTTTCCCATTATGTATTGGGGCGGTTTTGGCAGTATATGTGAGTAATCTTCCCAAATATATGATTGACTGGTATTTGAATGAAAAAATTCAGGCTATTTTTGGCTATTTGATGATGCCTGCATTTTGTATTACTTTATTGAGCCGGTTTATATTTCAACCATATATTAAGCAGATTGGAGATCAATGGAATAACAAAGAATTTCGTCAATTAAAGAAGTTTACATTGATACAGACCGCGATTATAACGGCGATTACATTGATTGTAATTGCAGGAGGTCTGCTGATTGGTCTTCCTGTTTTATCCTGGTTATATCACACAGATCTGATGGGATATTCTATGGAATTATTTTATCTGTTTTTGGGAACCGGACTATATACGATATCTTGTTTTTTTGTTGTGATTTTGACAGCAATGAGAAAGCAGAATTTGATAGCGGCGGGATATATCGCAGCATCTGTAACTGCTTTTTTTATTAGCCCATATCTTGCAGCAAAATATGGTATGCGTGGAGCCTGTGGACTTTATATTATAATAAACTTGTTTCTTTCTCTGTTATTTTTCATTCCATTGTGGAAAAATATATGCGGAACAGAAGCAAAGAAAGAGGGGGAGAACCTATGAAGAAAATTATGATTTTAGGGGCGGGAGTATATCAATTTCCGTTGGTTCAAAAAGCTGCTGAAATGTGCGAGGTTATTCTTGTTGCGCCAAAAATCAGTCCGGAATTTGAAAAATGTGCAAAAAAATGTTATTATACAGATCTTCGTGAAAAGGAAAAAATTTTAGAGATTGCAAGAAAAGAGAATATAAATGGTATTATTACAGATCAAACGGATATTCCGGTTCGCACAGTGGCATATGTTGCTGGTGAGATGGGATTGCCGGGAAATCCATACGATATCGCTTGTCTGTTTACGGACAAAGGATTAATGAGAAAGAAAATGGAAGAAATTGGTATAAAAGTTCTTCCTAACAGCCAGGTTGTTTCCGAGGAACAGGCAGTTGAATTCTACGAATCACAAGGCGGAGATGGAAATGAATTTATTATAAAGCCGGCGGATAATCAGGGAAGCAGAGGCGTGTTTAAAGTTTATTCTGCAAAGGATATTAGAAAGTATTTTAGTGAAAGCGTAAAACATTCGCCTACAAACACCGTTGTAATTGAAAAATATGCAACGGGGCAGGAATTTGTGGTTGAGGGAATTTCTTTTAATGGAGAGTATAAACCACTTATTATTGGGGATACACATTATTTTGATAAGGATACAACATTTGCGGCACGTGAACGTATTTTTCCGTCAAGAGAGAAAAAGGAATTGACAGAGCGGGTATTGGAGTTAAATGAGAAAATTATTACAGGCTTTGGACTGATTCAAGGAATATCACATAGTGAATATGTGATGGATGGAAATGACATTTATTTGATCGAAACCGCAGCTCGTGGTGGCGGGGTATTTATTTCAAGCGATCTGATCTCTCTTCAGACAGGATTGTGTACAGAAGAATTTCTGATTCACATCGCGTTAGGAGAACAAAAAGAACTGCCTGATTTGAAACCAAGGAATCAGGTGTGCGGATATATTGCTTTCTTTTTACCGGAAGGGGAAGTGATTTCTGTTGATGGAGTTGAAGAGGTATGTCAGCTGCCTTATGTTCACCGTAATATTTTATATTCTATTAAACAAGGAATGAAGATAGGAGCTGCAACAGATAAAACTTCCCGGTTTTCTATTATTGTTTCTGGAAAAAATTGGAAAGAATGGGAAGCTAATGTGAAACATGTGCAGGAATTGTTAAAGATACAGGTTCAAAAAGATGGAGAAATAAAGACTCCAATCTGGTAATAAAAAAGAGATTGTTTGTGAAAGGAAACAATCTCTTTTTGCTATTATTTGTCTTTGGCAGACGAATTGTTAATAACATCTCGGATGACATATTGTGGTGTCTGGTTGATGCATAGGTAGATGCGCCCAAGGTATTCGCCGATTAATCCGAGAACGATCAATACAATCCCAAACATAAACAACAAGATGGCGATGGTTGAACTCCATCCGGTAAGAAAATCATGCCCCAATACTTTGCGGATGATAATAACAAGTCCGGCGATAAAGCCGATACATGCGGATAATGCGCCTAAAAAAGTTGCCAGCCGGAGTGGTTTAATAGAAAAAGCAGTAAAACCGTTCATCCAAAGTGAAAATAGTTTTTTAAAGGAGTATCCACTTGTTCCGTTTAAGCGGGCTTTTTGGACAGCATCCATAGTTCCGATATTATGTGTAGTACGCAGGATCAACCCGGTAACGTAAGGGTAAGGCTGCTCATATTTTAACATTTCCTCAATCACAAATCGGCGGGCTACAAAGAAAATTGTGACTTGTATGCCGTCTGGAGCAGGAAGCATCCATTTACGCATAAGACCGGCGATACCTGAGAAAATACGCCGTGTAAAAGATGGTTGTGCCCGATGTGTAAACCGGGGCGAGACAACATCCAAATTTTCTGATTTTAATTTGCGGAGCATTTCCGGTAAAATCTCGATCTGCGTCTGTCCATCGTCTTCACATGTAGCTACAAAGTCACCGCTTGCGTAGTGAAACCCTGCCATGATGGCACCATGCTGTCCACAGTTGCGGGCAAGATCAATGGCGATAATATCCGATCTGCTCTCTGCCAGTTCTTTCAAAACATCAAACGTGTTGTCCGGAGAATGATCATTGACTAATATAATTTCGTATGTAATTGCCATATCTGCTAATGCAGTGTCAATATCGTTAATAACAGAATGAATATTCTGTGTAGAACAATAGCAGGGAATAACAATTGATAAATCTTTTTTCATCACATTGGTTTCCTTTCGTTTTAGAGATAATCGGTGCTTACTTTGTCTGTAAGAATGGCACTTTTAGCAGGGACTACAACTTTATTCGCCGGGATATCTTTGAAAGCATATGCCTGTGCACCAAGTAAAACCGCTTCATTCAGTGTGGTGTGGTCTTTTACAATGGAACCAACGCCAAGAAAGCAGCGGTCGTGAATTCGTGTATGTCCTGCCAGCATAGAGTTTATGGAAACGGTACAATAGTCATGGATGATTGAATCATGACCAATTTTTGCACCAACAAAAAACAAGTTGGCATTTCCAATCTGGCATCCCATCTGAATATATACTCCCTCCAGAATATTATTTCCTTCCCCGAGAATTACGTCTTCGGAAATAAAGGCGGTAG
>FR894060.1:0-3491 GCA_000434115.1 Roseburia sp. CAG:309
TCTGTACTGTGAATCTCAAAGACATCATCCGTTTTATAATAATAACGGATTCTTTCAATGGTTCCCTGAAATCCAAAACTTCGGCTGTCTTTGCCGGAAAATAGAAGTTCCCGCTGGTGTGCGGACATACCGATTCCATTGTCGTAAATGCTAAGAAATAGAAAATCTTCCTGACGTTTTACCGTGACACGGATAACCCCATGTTCGCCTTTTGGGCGAATCCCATGATAAATGGAATTTTCTACGAGCGGCTGCAGAATCAGGCGCGGAACACGGATGGAAGACAGGCCTTCTTCAATTTCATATTCATCTGTAAAAATATCCTCAAAACGTGTTCTCTGCAGTGTAAGATAGCTTTTTACAATTTCTATTTCTTCTCCCAGAGACAAGTCCGTGCTTCCTTTACTTAAGAAACGACGGTAAAAATTTCCAAGAGTTTCCAACATATTATATACTTCATCGGTTCGGTTTTCCAAAGCCATATAACGGATCATATCCAGAGTGTTATACAAAAAGTGGGGCTTCATTTGCTCCTGAAGAGCATCTAATTCAGCCATCCGCAGTGTTTTTTCTTTTTGAAGAAGTTCTTCGATCAATTGATTGATCTCAATCAGCATAGCGTTGTAGCTGTTTTTTAAAAGACCGATCTCGTCATTGTTTACATTCATACTAACGCGGTGCAGCCAGCCGTTTTGCACTTCGGCCATGCTGTCGACCAAACGCTGGATCGGATAGGTGACATTTCTGGAGATATAGGTGTTGATCAGCCACATAAATGCGAGAAGTATAAAAGCGCCGATGATCAAAGCGACCAGTAATTTGGCAGGGAGCCCGTCTAAAATCCGTACTTCCAGACGGGAAGCAAGGATGAAATGAGAGTCTCCCAATGTGTCGCAGGTAAATATACTTTTGTAAAATAGTTTGTCCGTTTCTTCGCGCGTGTTTTGAAGTAGATTTTCCGGATTTAAGGAGGAAAATGTGCTTTCATTATCCTTGCAGATTAATCTGCCGGATGTGTCATAAAGAGCAAAATGGCTGGTTTCGCCGGAAAGCCCTTCATATGCCTGTTCAAAGAAGCGGCTTGGGAGATTGATTGCCAGGATACCGATCGGTTTTTGGGTGTTTATGTCATTGATGACACGGACAAAAGACACCATTTCGCCAATGTTTGAGCGAAAGGCATCGCGAGTGCCTGCTTTAATAACGTAATTTCCCTTTTGAGCCATGACTTCGTCCAGCCATTCTGTTTCAAAAATCTTGCCGGTATTGACATAGGTGATTCCCGGACCGGTGTTAAGGTATTGGCCGTCCATGCGGAGAATCACGACATTACAGGAAAGATTAAATGTATTTAGAATGTCGTGGATCTCCTGGATAGCATTTCGTGTGCGAGGAGTAGAATTACTCTCTGCAAGTAAAAAAGTGCGTACAGTGCTGCGAAGCATGGTAAGGCGGCTGATGCTGTTAATGGACTTCATGGTGCTGTCCAAGTTATTGGAAATAGCAGTTCGATTACTGATTTCTTTGTCGGCGATCGATTGCTGCATTTGATTTTCCAAAATCAGATAGAAGATACCTGAGCAGAATAAAATGCATACAATCATTGTACAAAGAAACAAAAACTGAATTTTTTTCCGAAGCCCCAATGACAAAAAACGTTTCTTCATAGTGCGTTATATCCCCCAAAATAACTATAATAAACTTATTATAGCACATTTATCCTTTAATTGCACCTGCCATTAAACTTTCTTGTATTTTTTTGCTCATAAAACAATAAATGATGAGTGTCGGGAACGTGGCGATGACAAGAGCAGCACCGATCGGCCCCCATTTGGTCGTGTAAGCCCCGGAAAGTGCTTGGATACCTACCGACAATGTACGATATTTACTGTCACTGATAAAGATGACGGCAAACATAAGCTCATTCCACGCTTGTAGAAAGGTAAAAATGCCAATGGTAGAAAGTGCCGGTTTCATGAGCGGAAGCACAATGCGGAAGAAAATGCCATAGACACCACAGCCATCAATACAGGCAGACTCTTCAAGTTCACGTGGAATATTATCAATGAAACTTTGACAGATCATAATCGCCATCGCCAATGCAAATGCGGTGTAAGGAATTATGAGTGCCTGATAGGAGTTTGTCATCTTTAATTCGCGTAAGATGATAAAAATTGGCAGGATTGCCGCGTGAATCGGTACCGTTAAGCCGAGCATAAAAATGCTGTTGACAAGTTTGCGGCCGCGCCATTCCATGCGGGAAAGTGCATAAGTCGCCATCAGGGAAAAGATGACAGTCAATGCAATCGTAGCAAAGGTGACAATGGCACTATTGGCAAAGTAAAGTGCCATATTTCCGGTATCGAGAGCCTCCGAATAGTTGCTCCACAGCCATTCTTTTGGCAGGCCGATGATGTTGTCGCCAAAGATTTCTTTATTTGTCTTTAGGGAGAAGGTAAACATCCAATACAGCGGAAATAGGTTTACCAATGCCCAAAGAGACAGTAAAACGTACATTACACTGGTTTTTACTTTTTTCATTTAGTCCACCTCCGTTCGAAAACAGCGTTTGATCAGTATTGCGAAAAAGAAGCACAGGAAAATGATAAACATGGCAATCGAGCTTCCAAGTCCATAGCGGCTTCGGTCGAAGATCATGTTGATCATCAAGGTACTTGGTACTTCACTTGCGTGAGCCGGACCGCCGCCGGTCAATACATAGATCAGGTCAAAGGCCTTCAAAGAACCGGTTACCGCAAAGATCACACACATACGCAAAACCGGCTTGATCATAGGAATTGTGATATAACGTGATAATTGGTGGTCATTGGCACCGTCAATCTTAGCTGCTTCACGGATATCCGGTGACAGACTTTTAATGCCTGCGTACATGAGGAGCATGTGGTAGCCGACGTATTGCCAAAGCATCGGGATGAAGCAGGCGGCAAGAGCATATTTTTGGTCGCCGAGCCAGGTCTTGCACCATGTGTCAAGACCGACGGCATGCAAAAAGGAATTGACAATACCGTATTGCGGATTGTATATTTTCATCCACAATTGTCCGATGACGGTTGTGGATAACAGCACCGGAATAAAGAATACAGCGACAAAAAAACGTTCGCCCTTGATGCCCTTTGCCAAAGTGAGAGCCAAAAGCAGGGCAAGGGGAAGCTGCAAAAAGACAGAAAGTCCGGCAAAGATAAAGGCGTTTCGCACCGTAGGGCCGAAGCCAAGACTTTTTTCTGTAAATAATTCAATGTAATTTTGTATACCAACAAATGTGCCGGAAGTGATGCCGTCCCAGTCTAAAAGACTATAATATCCGGACATAAAGATTGGTAAGATAATAATGGCTAAAAACAGCAATGCAGAAGGAAAAAGAAAAACGAAGATTGCTGTTTTGTTTTTTCTTACTTTGTCCATGAAATCCTCCTTTAAACGAATCGTTATAATGCCGGGCGGCTCCCGGACTGCAGCAATGCTGCTGTCTG
>FR894060.1:3511-4983 GCA_000434115.1 Roseburia sp. CAG:309
TGTCTGGGAGCCGCCCGGATTAAATCCCATTCACAAAATTAATGTGTGATTATTTTTTACTTAACTGCTTATCCATGCTGGCAGCAAATTCTTCCGGTTTCAGATCGCCTGCGAAGAGGGACTGAAGGAGTGTCAGATATTCTCCGGCATCATCGGAAGACATCAACGTATCAAACCACAACGTATAGGAAGTTGCTTTTCCGGCAATATCTGCTACCTGCTGTGTTAAGGCAGGGACGGAAGAAGCATCATAATCTACGGTCCAAGCCGGAATTCCAGCACCGCTTAAGTAAGCATATTTGGAAACTCCTTTTGTAATCTCAAAAGCAGCGGCAGCGGCAAGGTCTTTGTTCTTCGTGCCGGCGGATACCATCAAAGTATCGGAACCTCCGCCCATGAAGTCGGTTACACTTGCATTTTCGCTGTTGATAACAGGAATTGGTGCAACAGCGAAGTTATCCGGTTTCTCGGCATCGGTAACGATGGAACCACCCATCCAGCTTCCGGTGAAGTACATTGGAACCTGTTCTGCATAGAAAGAAGCACTTGCTTCATCATTGGAAAGACCGGTTGCACCGTCGATGAAAGCGCCCATATCAACCAATTCTTTGATGCAGTTAGCAGCTTTTACAAAGTCCGGATCGTTGTAGGACTGACCCTGTTTTGTCAAGGCCTTGGTGACTTTGTCTGCTCCGGCAGATTTAAGTGCTAATCCGTCATGAAGCATAGCAAGTACCCAAGTGTCTTTTACACTGGTTCCGATCGGTTTAATGCCTGCATCAATGAATTTCTTGCAGACAGCTTTGAAATCATCCCATGTGGCTGGTACTTCAACACCTTGTTTTTTGAACATTTCTTTGTTGTACCACATTACGGATACCGGTGTACAAGTTACGGAACCATACAATTTGCCATCGTAGATATCGTTGGCAAGAGCGGCTTTACTGATTTCCTTTTCGTAATTTTTGTAATAATCATCCAGACACATTACTTTTCCGGAAGATACGAAAGATTCAGAAAATCCACCCGCCCAGGTAAAGAAAATGTCAGGAAGTTCATTGGCAGCGACAGCCGCTTTGATCTTCGTTTTATAGGATTCATTTTCAAATGTTTCCATATTAATCTTTACACCGGGATGATTTTTCTCAAACTCCTCGATTGCCTGAAGATACGGTTTGTGGAAAGAGTCGCTTTCTGTGGCGATCGTCCACATGGTCAGGGTTGTCTCAGCCCCTGATGAGCTGTCTTTCTCTGAACTGCTGCCACAGCCGGTCAACGCGGACACAGCAATTATGACAGATAAAGCCAGAGGAAGAATTCGTTTTTTAAGTAACATAAAAAACCCTCCTTGTTCAAATAATGATATAGCCATTATAAGGAAAAAGCAAGAGGATTTGAACGGATTAATTTTACTTTAAGGGGTAAAATTTTTACTTTATAAATATTTTAATAAAAATGAAAAATAAAAAGAA
>FR894061.1:0-6580 GCA_000434115.1 Roseburia sp. CAG:309
CCGGGGTAAGATCCGGTGTCTCTACCGTGGTATAAGCAGAAATTTTACTCACATCCAAAATGCCGCCGGTAGCACACAGGTCTGTAAGAGATTCTACGGGACGAACACAAGTTAGCACGCGGTTTCTGCGGTTGTAAGCATCTTCCTCCGGAGCATATGCAGCGCAGAGAGCAGCTGCGCCGGTTACCATAGGAGCAGCCATCGAAGTACCGCTGAGAAGTTCATATCGTCCAAATTCAGCGGTATCCGGATCGGCAGTCGAGATACCGATATTATCTAAGAAAAGCGTTGTGGTTCCGGAAGAAGAGCCGGCGGATTCAAGCCCGACGACACGAAAATATAAGTGACCGTCAGCGGATTGGTAAAAGCGGTTGTTATCCGAACCGAGATCTCCGGAAGAGTGTTTTGTTATATGTTCCCACTCAATGGCACCGGTGGTACTGTCCAATGTGCCAAACATCATAGAGACATAGTAATCTTTCGAAGGATCCAGATCATAGGATGTGATGTCGATATAGGCATACGCCTGTTTTCGGCGGAAAGAAGGAGTTCCCATTTGAATATCCCAGCGCAGACAGCCCCCATCGTTCTGCCCATAATAATCATGGGACGAATCCTGTGTAAAGACAGAGGATGTTGAAGTTTGATATCCTACGTCCGAATCGGTGTACAATTCACGAGAAGAGTCGGAAGAGTCAAAGGGCTGGTAATAGCCGGTAAGTTTATCCCGCAGGGTTTTGTCTGATTGATAAAGTTCCGGAAAATAGGTATCTGCCATATAGGAAGACAGAATATTTTCTCCGGGAGCAAACAGATCCACAGACGTTTTTCCGTAGTCGGAAAACCAGGCGATATCATCGCTGGTATTAGACGCCCCGACTGTGACGATATAATTGCGGAGATCGGAATACGCGGTGGTATCGTAAAGATCATACGGGCATTCGGCTTTCGCAGTATCCTGATTTTTGCTGTCATTTCCGGCAGAAAATACAAATAGTACACCGGACTGTCCAAGAGAGCGGATCAGGGTTTTCATTGCCGTACTGGAACTTCCTCCGCCCCAGGAGCAGTTTACAGCGGCGACCGGAACACCGGCATCTTTTGCCTGTTTCAGATAGGTTAGTGCGTTGATAATATAGGAGTTATAGCATTCTTTGTTGTCATCAAATATTTTTAAAGTCATTAATTTGGCATCCGATATTCCGCGGATTCCTTTCTGATTGTCCGTCGTGGCAGCAATCACACCGGCACAATGGGTCCCGTGACCGGAAGAATCGGTGCAGTCCTCGGAGTCAGAAGAAAAATCATAGCCATAGGTTCCTTTCAGGGAGTTGGTTGTATTCACCCATAAATGGTCAATGAGATCCTCGTGGGAAGGGGTGATGCCGGTGTCCATAACGGCGATCACGGGACTGTCAGAAGAGGATGGGGCAGGCTGGGAGGATAGTGAGATTCCACTGCCTGCTGATTGATAAGAACCTTCCCCGTCAAGATACCATTGTTCGGATTCATAAGGGTCATCCGAAGCCAGATATTGCTTGTAATCCGGTGAAACTTCTGCCACATACGCTTTGCTTTCTAATTTTTGGATAAGTTCTTTCGTGGAATAAGTATCCGACACGGCTTCTGTCACATAAAAGGTTTTGTCTTTTAAAAATTCGGCTTCGTCAGAATCTTGGGAAATGCCAAAGAGTTCGCCCGCATTTCCAAGGGAATCCGCCTGTTTAATGCGGATCTTTTTATCAAAGGAGACGGTACCTTCTCTGGTAAGCGAAGTCTCGGAAGGGGATACCAGTGACAGGAGGACACGTCCATCGGCATATTCACCGGTGATCGTAACCGAAGATTCCGCCGCAGTGTCCGCTGTCTGCGCGGCATAAGAAGAAGCCGGGATGGCACCGGAAAGTAGCAGACCGCATATACATAACATACAAATCAAACGTTTCCACATAAAAAATCCTCCATTCAAAAAAACGATAAAAAATTGAAATATTTATTGTATTCTTATTACATAACTGTTATGATTATAGTAATATAGATTTGTGTCGAAAAAATGAAATCAGCGAGGAGGATGAAAAATATGTTATTTGTGAAAGTTGATGATCTCAAACCGGGGATGCGTCTTGGCAAACCGATTTATAATAAAAATGGTGTGCTTCTTTATGACCGTGATACAAAACTTACGATGCAGGCAATCTATGGAATCCGTAATTTTGGATTGATGGGATTGTATATTTTGGAGCCGGCAGAGCCGCTTCCACCGATGTCAGAAGATGATATCAATTTTGAACGGTTTCAGACGATGGCAGTATTCAGTATCAAGGAAGACCTGCAATTGATCATTGCCGATAAAAAGGACAAAGGACTGGACTGGCTGTGCAGTCTGGTGATAAAAAATTATGCCAATCTTCCGAAAAAGATCAATTTTATACAGAATCTGCGGAGCAATGATGATTTTACCTATAAACACAGCATCAATGTAGCGGTTCTGTGTGCCGTGATCGCCGGAAGGATGAATATGACTCCGATGAGAATGAATGCTCTTGTTAAGGCAGCCCTGCTGCATGACTGCGGAGCGGTAGGAATGGTGCCGGCAACGGCGGCAGAAGAGGATTTACAGCTTCGCGCGGCAGCCAGAACAAGAACAATCGAAATTTTGAAAAATTACAGTGGAATGGATGAGAATGTTCTGCGTACGATCATTCATATGCAGGAATTGTATGTGAACAACGGCGATGGCGTGTCAGAAGCCGTAAAAAGCAATGTCGAAGCGGCCATTTTGTTTGTTGCCGATGCGTATGACCGCCGGACCGCGATGAAGTCATTTGAAGAACCGACAAGCGAGGTAAAAGCACTGCGAGAACTGTTAGACGATCCCGCACGTTTTGATCCGGTCGTTGTACAGGCGCTGATCTCCGGAATCAATGTACTGTATCCGGGTGTCTGTGTACAACTTACCGATCATGTACAGGGACTTGTACTGCATGAAAATGAAAATGACATTTTCAAGCCATGGGTACTCAGTTTCCGGGACAATAAGATTTATGATCTGTCCAATCCACAGACGAGCGGAGATCTTGCACTGATTGATATCATGAAGACGATGGATAACCGCATTAAACTGGATCCGGATCTGTTAAAACAGTATTTACAATCGGAATGATATATTCTTTTGGTTTTTTATTACAATTGTCCATTGACAATTTCGGGGAAACTCTTTATTATAGTTAATAGAAAATCAAAGATAAGTGAGAGACGATTAGTTTTCGATAGCGATGTGATGACAGCGATACGGCTTTCGTCCTTTTTATGAGGATGGAAGCTGTTTTCTTTAAAATTTTAAGAATAAAAAGCAGCGAAACGACGATATGGTTGCAGAAAAGAGGTTATTTATGTACGAGAAAGTTTCAACAGGATTAAACTTTGTTGACCGTGAAAAAGAAGTTGAGAAATTTTGGAAAGATCATGATATTTTTCAAAAGAGTATTGAATTGCGTGAGGGATGCCCGACGTATATGTTTTATGACGGACCACCAACAGCCAATGGAAAACCACATATTGGCCACGTGCTGACCCGTGTCATCAAAGATATGATTCCAAGATACCGTACAATGAAAGGATACCGCGTTCCTAGAAAAGCCGGATGGGACACGCATGGACTTCCGGTGGAACTGGAAGTGGAAAAACTTCTCGGTCTGGATGGAAAAGAGCAGATTGAAGAATATGGAATAGAGCCTTTTATCAAAAAATGTAAAGAATCTGTATGGAAATATAAAGGAATGTGGGAAGATTTTTCTGATACCGTTGGTTTCTGGGCAGATATGGAGCATCCGTATGTAACTTATGATGATGATTTTATTGAGTCCGAATGGTGGGCTTTGAAAGAGATCTGGAATAAAGATCTGTTATATAAAGGATTTAAGATCGTTCCTTACTGTCCGCGCTGTGGTACGCCGCTTTCTGCACAGGAAGTAGCACAGGGGTATAAGACGGTGAAAGAGCGTTCCGCGATCGTGCGTTTTAAAGTGACAGGAGAGGATGCGTATTTCCTTGCGTGGACGACGACACCTTGGACACTTCCAAGTAACGTGGCACTTTGTGTAAACCCAAATGATACGTACTGCAAAGTAAAAGCAGCTGACGGTTACGTTTACTATATGGCAGAAGATCTACTGGATAGTGTACTGGGTTCCCTTGCCAAAGAAGAAGGCGAAAAAGCTTATGAAGTATTGGATTCTTTCCCGGGAACCGCACTGGAGCACAAAGAATATGAGCCATTGTTTGCCTGCGCGAAAGAATGTGCGGACAAACAGAACAAAAAGGGATTTTTTGTAACCTGTGATACCTATGTTACAATGACAGACGGTACCGGTATCGTTCATATTGCACCGGCATTTGGTGAAGACGATGCCAACGTAGGACGTAATTATGACCTGCCATTTGTACAGTTTGTAAATGAAAAAGGAGAATTAACGGAAGAAACTCCATTCGCCGGAATCTTTGTTAAAAAAGCAGATCCGGAAGTGTTAAAAGATCTGGATGCACGTGGACAGCTGTTTGCAGCGCCAAAATTTGAACATGAATACCCACACTGCTGGCGTTGTGATACACCGCTTATCTATTATGCAAGAGAGTCCTGGTATATCCGTGAGACCGCAGTAAAAGACGACTTGATTCGCAATAACAATACCGTAAACTGGATTCCGGAATCCATCGGAAAGGGACGTTTTGGAAACTGGTTAGAGAATATTCAGGACTGGGCGATCTCCCGTAACCGTTACTGGGGAACTCCGCTCAATATCTGGGAATGTGAAGGCTGTGGACATCAGGAATGTATCGGAAGCCGTAAAGAACTGGCAGAGCGTTCCGGAGATGCATCCGCGGAAGAACTGGAACTTCATCGTCCGTATATTGATGGTGTGACATTTACCTGTCCGGACTGTGGCAAACAGATGAAACGTGTGCCGGAAGTCATTGACTGCTGGTTTGATTCCGGAGCAATGCCTTTTGCACAGTATCACTATCCATTTGAAAACAAAGAATTGTTTGAATCCCAGTTCCCGGCACAGTTTATTTCTGAGGCCGTGGATCAGACCCGTGGATGGTTCCATTCTCTGATGGCAGAATCTACCCTGCTTTTCAATAAAGCACCATATGAAAATGTCATCGTACTGGGACATGTTCAGGATGAAAATGGACAGAAGATGAGTAAGAGTAAAGGAAATGCCGTAGATCCGTTTGAAGCATTGGATCAGTATGGAGCCGATGCGATCCGCTGGTATTTCTATGTAAACAGTGCACCATGGCTGCCAAACCGTTTTCATGGAAAAGCGGTTGTCGAAGGCCAGCGTAAGTTTATGAGTACGTTGTGGAATACGTATGCTTTCTTTGTACTGTATGCGAATATCGATGAGTTTGATGCCACAAAGTATTCTCTCGAATATGATAAACTAAGTGTTATGGATAAATGGCTGCTCAGTAAGCTGAATTCGGTAGTAAAAGAAGTGGATACCAATCTTGAAAATTACCGCATTCCGGAGACAGCACGCGCACTTCAGGAATTTGTAGACGATATGAGTAACTGGTATGTACGCCGCTGCCGCGACCGTTTCTGGGCAAAAGGAATGGAACAGGATAAGATCAATGCCTATATGACATTGTATACAGCGCTGGTAACGATCAGTAAAGCAGCTGCGCCGATGGTTCCGTTTATGACCGAGAGCATTTACCGGAATCTGGTATGCAGTCTCGATAAGTCGGCACCGGAAAGTATTCATTTGTGCGACTTCCCGGAAGTCAAAGAGGAATGGATTGACAAAGATCTGGAAGCGAAGATGGATGTGCTTCTTCAGATCGTAGTGCTTGGCCGTGCGTGCCGAAACGAAGCAAATATCAAAAACCGTCAGCCAATCGGTACGTTGTATGTAAAAGATGAAAAGAACGAAGAATTGTCCGAGTTCTATCAGGAGATCATCGCCGATGAGTTAAATGTAAAGAAAGTCATCTTCACACAGGATGTAAGTGACTTTACCGCCTTTACGATCAAGCCACAGCTTCGTACGTTGGGACGCCGCTTTGGAAGCCGTCTGAATGCCTTGAAAGAAGTTCTTGCGAACCTTGATGGCAATGCAGTAGTGGCAGAACTTGGCGAAAAGGGAGAGACTACGGTTCAGGTAGAGGGTGTCGATGAAGTGCTTTCTTCCGAAGATTTGTTGATTGAATCTGCACAGAAGGAAGGATATGTTTCTCAGGCAGACCGCGGAATCACAGTAGTGATCGATACCAATCTTACCGCGGAACTGATTGAGGAAGGATTTGTGCGTGAAATCATAAGCAAGATCCAGACAATGCGTAAAGATGCTGGATTCGAGGTTATGGATCACATAGAGGTTTATGAAGTTGGTAACGATAAGATTACTGACATCATTGCGAAGAACGCCGACCAGATCAAAGAGGAGGTTCTCGCACAGAAGATCATCATCGGTTCCATGCAGGGACATACTGCTGAATGGAAGATCAATGGTGAAGATGTAACACTTGGTGTTGCAAAAGTTTCTTTCTAAAAAATATCCAATATTTT
>FR894061.1:6612-13587 GCA_000434115.1 Roseburia sp. CAG:309
GCGGAGACTGTAGAGTAACAGTACGAATATGGAGGATGAAAGATGGAAGAAAGAGTAAAGTATCTGACAAAGGCTGAGAAAAAGGCTCATTTGAAAAAGGACATCGAAAATTACATGAAGTTGTTGTTCCGTAAACCGGTAGAACAGGCGACAAACCAGCAGTTGTTCCAGGCCGTGGCTTATGCGGTCAAAGACATCGTGGTAGATGACTGGTTTGATACACACAAAGAATACGAAGAAAAGGATGTAAAGACCGTTTACTACCTTTCCATGGAATTTTTGATGGGCCGTGCCCTTGGTAATATGATCATCAATCTGAAACAGGATGAAGTGGTACGTGAGGTGCTTAATGAAATCGGTGTGAATCTCGATGTGATCGAGGATGAAGAGCCGGATGCAGCACTTGGAAATGGTGGTCTTGGCCGTCTGGCAGCATGCTTTTTAGATTCCCTGTCAACGTTAGGATATCCTGCGTACGGATGTGGAATCCGCTACAAATACGGTATGTTTAAACAGAAGATTGAAAACGGTTTTCAGGTAGAAGCACCGGATGACTGGCTGAAAGACGGAAATCCATTTGAGATGAAACGTCCGGAGTACTCCGTAGAAGTAAAATTCGGTGGATATGTAGCTGTTCGTAAAGCCGAAAATGGAAGAGATCAGTATGTGCAGGAAAATTATCAGTCTGTAAAGGCCGTTCCATATGATATTCCGGTAGTTGGATATGGCAACCACATCGTAAATACACTTTGTATCTGGGATGCCGAAGCAATCAATACCTTTAATCTGGATTCCTTTGATAAAGGAGATTATCAGAAAGCGGTAGAGCAGCAGAACCTCGCCCGTACGATCTGTGAGGTGCTTTATCCAAATGATAATCATATCGCAGGAAAAGAACTTCGTCTGAAACAGCAGTATTTCTTCGTATCTGCCAGTGTTCAGCGTGCGGTAGCAAAATATATGACAAATCATGACGATATTCATGGTCTTCCGGAGAAAGTATGCTTCCAGTTAAATGATACCCATCCGACTGTAACCGTGCCGGAACTTATGCGTATCCTTTTGGATGAATATTTCCTGGAATGGGATGAGGCATGGGAAATTACGACAAAATGCTGTGCTTATACAAACCATACGATCATGTCAGAAGCATTGGAGAAATGGCCGATCGACCTGTTCTCACGTCTGCTTCCTAGAATTTACCAGATCACAGAAGAGATCAATCGACGTTTCCAGAACGAGATTGCGGAAAAATATCCTGGTAATTTTGATAAAGTTAAGAAAATGGCAATCATTTATGATGGTCAGGTAAAAATGGCACATCTTGCCATCGCAGCAGGTTTCTCTGTCAATGGTGTGGCGAGACTGCATACAGAGATTCTGAAAAATCAGGAATTAAAAGACTTTTATGAGATGATGCCGGAAAAATTCAACAACAAGACAAATGGTATCACACAGAGAAGATTCCTTCTTCATGCCAATCCACTTCTGGCAAATTATGTGTCAAGCCGAATTGGAAATGGCTGGATCACAAATCTGGCAGAAATTAGCAAACTTGCTCCTTATGCAGAGGACGCACGTGCTTTGAAGGAATTTATGGATATCAAATATCAGAATAAAGTACGTCTGGCTGATTATATCAAGAAACACAATGGCATTGAAGTGGATCCAAATTCTATCTTTGATGTACAGGTAAAACGTCTTCATGAGTACAAACGTCAGCTGCTTAACATTCTGCATGTAATGTATCTGTATAATCAGGTAAAAGAGCATCCGGAGATGGATATGGTAAAACATACGTTTATCTTTGGTGCAAAGGCTTCTGCCGGATACCGCCGTGCAAAAGCAATTATCAAATTGATCAACAGTGTAGCAGATGTAGTGAATAACGATGCCAGTATTGGGGGAAAGATTAAAGTTGTATTTATCGAAAACTACCGTGTAAGTAATGCAGAGATTATCTTTGCCGCAGCGGATGTGTCCGAACAGATCTCTACGGCTAGTAAAGAAGCATCCGGAACCGGAAACATGAAATTCATGCTCAATGGTGCGCCGACACTTGGTACAATGGATGGTGCCAATGTCGAGATCGTAGAAGAAGTAGGAGAAGAAAATGCGTTTATCTTCGGACTTTCTTCCCAGGAAGTGATTGACTTCGAGCACAACAACCAGTATGATCCACGCGAGATCTACAATAGTGATGCCGATATTCGTAAAGTGGTAGATCAGTTGATCGATGGCACCTATGGAGAACCGGAATTATTCCGCGAACTGTATTCTTCCCTGTTGAATTCCAACGGTTATGAGCGTGCAGACCAGTACTTTATCCTGAAAGACTTCCGCTCTTATGCAGAGGCACAGAAGAAAGTAGATGCCGCTTACCGTGACCGCGAGGCATGGGCGAAGATGGCACTTTTGAATGTGGCAAAAAGTGGAAAATTCTCTTCCGACCGTACGATCGAAGAATATGCAAAAGAAATCTGGAAACTGGAGAAAGTTTCCTTGTAATAGAAGAACAAACTGTGTTTGGAAAGAGAGTCGGTATATCCGTTTTCAACGGGTTGCCGGCTTTCTTTTTTTCAGAAAAGCAACCTAAAAGATAGTTAAGATTCGTTCTCTCTCTTGACACTTTGCTGGTATGAGAATATAATTTGATTATGCAGCTGGGAGGTCTGAATCGTTACAGTGATATGCCGCGATTCAGGACGGAATGAGAAGAAAAGAGGACTAGAAATGAAGATAATTATTGTGGGGTGTGGACAGGTTGGACGTACCCTGGCAGACGAGCTGAACCGGGAAGATAACGAGGTTACAGTGATTGACCGGCGCTACGCAATAGTGGAAGAAATTTCCAATAAATACGATGTCATGGGCGTTGTTGGAAATGGTGCCAGTTATCAGGTGCAGAAAGAAGCAGGCATAGAAGATGCCGATCTGTTAATTGCAGTTACAGATTCGGATGAATTAAACTATCTTTGCTGTCTGATCGCAAAACATGCGGGAAACTGTCAGACGATTGCCCGTGTATGTAACCCGGAATACAGTCAGGAAGTCGGAATGATAAAAGAAGCATTGGGACTTGCCATGACAATCAATCCGGAATATGCTACCGCAGCAGAGATTGCGCGTGTACTGCGTTTCCCTTCTGCCATCAAGATCAATACATTTGCCAAGGGCAGAGTGGAGATGCTCAAATTCAAAATACCCGAAAATTCCAGTCTGGAAGGAATGACGATGTTAGAAATCGGTCCCAAACTGAAGGTGGATGTCATGATCTGTGCCGTAGAGCGTGGCGGAGAGATTTATATTCCAAAGGGAGATTTTGCTCTTCAGCAAAAAGACGTTGTTTCGATGATAACGGATCCAAAGACCGCAAGCAATTTCTTCAAAAAGATAGGAATTGAGACGCATCAGGTAAAAGATGCGATGATCATAGGAGGAGACACTACGGCATTCTATCTGGCAAAAATGCTCTTGCAGATGGGAATCGATATCAAACTGATCGAGCAGAAGAAAGACCGATGTGAAGAACTGGCAGAAAAACTTCCTAAAGCTCAGATCATACAGGGAAAAGGAACGGATCAGAGACTTTTGATCGAAGAAGGGGTCGAAAGTGCCGAGGCGTTTGTAACACTTACCAATTATGATGAAGAAAATGTCATGTTGTCGTTGTTTGCAAGAACAAAGACAAAAGGAAAAATTGCGACGAAGATCAATCGTATGGAGTTTGATCAGGTCATTCGTGAACTGGATCTGGATACAACCGTATATCCCAAAAAGATTACAGCCCAGAATATTCTGCGGTTTGTGCGTGCGATGAAAAATTCGATCGGCTGCAATGTAGAAACGATGTACCGTATTTTAGATGAAAAGGCAGAAGCATTGGAATTTGTCGTAAAAAATAATTCCAGCCTGTTAGGTATTCCTTTGGAGGAACTTCAGATTGATGAGAATACTCTCGTTGCCTGCATTATCCGAAATCGGAAAATGATTCTTCCCCGTGGTAAAGATGTGATGCAGGTTGGCGATTCCGTTGTGGTTGTTACGGCAATGCTCGGAATCAAAGATATTGGTGAAGTGATTCACATCAGGGAGAAGGGGGATTAAGGTGAAGAAGAGAATCGTAGTTTACATACTTGGCTGGCTTCTCGTATTTGAGGGGTTCTTCCTGATGCTTCCTTGTTTTGTGGGATTGATGTATCAGGAAGTAGAGGCAGTTTGGTTTGCTGTTGTGGCTCTAGTCTGTCTCTGCCTTGGATTTATCATAACCAGGCTGATACCGAAAGACAAAACGATGTATGCCCGAGAAGGCTTTGTGATCACGGCACTCAGCTGGGTTCTTCTCAGTTTATTTGGTGCACTTCCGTTTGTACTATGTGATGTAGTACCGTCCTATATTGACGCAGTATTCGAAACCGCATCGGGGTTTACTACGACGGGAGCGACGATTTTTCAGGAAGTGGAGACCCTTCCGTACTGTATTAACTTCTGGCGTACCTTTACCCACTGGATCGGTGGGATGGGAGTGCTGGTGTTTATGATGGCTGTCGTATCGCTGGCGGACGGCAGAAATATGTATCTGATGAAAGCTGAAAGTCCGGGACCTTCGGTAAGTAAGCTGGTTCCCCATGTCAAATCAACGGCAAAGATCTTATATGGATTGTATATCGGATTGTCGGCGCTTGAGTTTTCGCTTCTTATCTTTGGTGATATGACGGTATTTCAGGCGGTTACGACGACATTTGGAACAGCCGGAACCGGTGGATTTGGTATTATGAATGACAGTATGGGAAGTTTTTCAAATTATACCCAGATTGTTGTAACCGTTTTTATGATCGCATTTGGAATAAACTTTTCCTTTTACTACCTTCTCCTTTTGAAAAAAGCATGGAAGGATGCCTTGAAATTATCAGAAGTCCGGGTGTATATCAGTATCATAATTGTGGCATCTCTTGTGGTCATGTTTAATATCCGCGGACAGATGGGATCGTATCCGAATGCGATGAAGCATGCCTTCTTTCAGGTGGCATCCATCATAACGACGACCGGATATTCGACGGTGGACTTTAACCAGTGGCCGGAGTTTTCGAAGACGATCATGATCGGTCTGATGTTTATCGGAGCCTGTGCCGGAAGTACCGGCGGTGGAATGAAGATATCCCGTTTTATCATTTGGGCGAAGACTTTTTTTAAAGAATTAAAGGTGATGATCCATCCACGAAATATATATAAGATCAGCATGGATGGAAGAAAAGTAGAGCATGAGACGGTACGTTCTGTCAATGTATACCTTGTAGCTTATGTTTTGCTTTTTTCAGTATCGCTGTTAATAGTGAGCATAAATGGACATGATTTCGAGACAAATTTTACCAGCGTCGCCACAACGATCAACAATGTTGGACCGGGATTTCATTTGGCTGGACCGGTTTCAAATTTTTCCTTTTTTTCGCCATTGTCCAAAGTTGTATTAATAGTGGATATGATAGCCGGGCGTTTGGAATTGTTCCCATTGTTATTATTGTTCTCAGCAAGTACATGGAAGAAATAGTGAGGAAATGCAGATGATCTCAAATATTATACTGATAGGAATGCCGGGTGCCGGGAAAAGTACGATTGGAGTCGTGCTTGCCAAACGTCTCGGGTTTTCCTTTTTGGACACCGATCTTGTTATTCAGGAAAAGCAGAAGATGCTTTTGCATGAAATATTGGAAGAATATGGACAGGATGGATTTAACGAAGTAGAAAATGCCATTCTTTCGGAAATTTTTGCGAAAAACAGCATTATAGCGACAGGCGGCAGTGCTGTCTATGGCAGCGAAGCGATGCAGAACATGAAAGAATTGGGAAAAATTGTATATCTTAAAATTTCTTATGAAGAACTGGAGCACAGACTGGGAGATTTGGAAGAACGTGGAGTGTCCATGAAAGAGGGACAGACGCTTCGTTCTCTTTACGAAGAGCGGCTTCCACTGTATGAAAAATATGCAGATCATACGATTGACTGTGATGGAAAATGCATTCGTGAGATTGTATACGAAATTTGCGAAATTGCGAATAAAGAATAGGCAAACAGACATACTAAGAGGGAAATGAGGGACTTGAAATGGAAAGGAGTAATCTCATGAAACGTAAAATTAGTATGTTTGCAGTAACTCTTTGTCTGACGGCTGCGATGCTGACCGGATGTGGTGGAAATAAAAATGGTACTACGACCTCTCCGGCGCCGGCGGCTTCCACAGACAATGCCACAGAAACGCCAAAAAACACTCCAGAAACGTCTACAGATGCAGAGGATACATCTTCTCCATCCGCTACGGCTGGAACCAATGACGATGCTGATAATGCAGGAAATGCGGTAGATGATATCGTGGATGGCGTTGGAGATGGCGTAAAAGATACGGTTGATGGTGTAGAAGATGCCGTCGATGATGTTACAAAATAGGGAAAAACCAACCCATATAAGAAAATCCCATCAAAGGTGGTCTGTACAGCACAGCATTTCCTTTGATGGGATTTTTATTATCCGTAAATTTTAGGGATCAGACTATCGGTATCTTCCATTCCCTGGAATGGAAGAGTGCCGTGAGTTTGATAATAGGATTTCCATTGGGCAAGTTCAGCCCGTCTGTGTTCGATTTCAGATTCGACATTGTCCGGCGTGAGAAGAATGCCAAATCCGTTGTGTGACGTGCTTTTTCCAGCCATTGTATCGATCATCAGATCGCCGACTTCATAATAATAATGAGCAATGTCATAATAATTGTAAATGTTTAAAGCAACATCATTAAAGGTATTAAAGCACCATACGTTTCCGCCGATCTGTACGACTTCACGGAGAAATTCGTAAAAACTGTCGCCTTCGTATCCGATCATCTGACCGGCAAAGACAGAACCGAAAAAGATCTGGAATTCAATACCTTTTTTATCACACATCTTTTTCATGCGTTTGATGGAAGCGACGCACTGACTGACTAC
>FR894061.1:13661-16075 GCA_000434115.1 Roseburia sp. CAG:309
CTTTCTTCTTCATAAGGAAATTGTAATACTCATCCGTTCCCTTATTTTCATTGAAGTAATTGTAATATTTTGTAAGATTACGTTCGCCCGTTTCCATGCACGGGTACTTTTCGCTTTGATCAAAAAATTCTTCCCAAGACACTTTGAGGTTTTTAAATAAAAACTGAAACACCTCTTCGGTTTTGGAAGATCCACTTAACATAGCCGGAGTCTCATAGATTGCACCGCGGGATTCACGGTCAAACTGTTTGATCTCGGAAGTGGATATCTGCAAAAGTACTTTCTTGGCTTTTGTATGTTCTACAATATATTTGGTATAAGCCTCATAATCCTGAAAATTACCGGAGAGAACCCAGCAGTTATAGTAATTATAGCCATCGAGCTCTTTTAACTTGTCGGTACGGAGAGCACCGGCTTTCGACCCTCCGATCAGATACGCATCGTATTGGTCGGAGAAGTGTTTGATATGCTCGGCTTTTTGTTCTCTCAGATAGTCATTTTCATCTAAGTCATAACAGTCACCGCTCTGGCTTCGGAAATATCCGTAAGGGTCGTAAAAATAGTTGACACCCATAATAAACAGAAGAGCAGCAAGGATGATACAGACAAAGCTGATACACCATTTTTTTGTTGTCATAAAAAATCTAACCTTTCTGTATTAGTTGTTCAGATACTGACTGTCTCTTGTGATGTTGGATGCATCATTGTAATCACGAAGAGGGATGGTTCCCGTTTTCTTATAATACTCGCGGATCTCATCGGTTTTTGCGCGGCGGGTGGCAATTTCAGAAGCAATATTATCCGGTGTGAGATACACACCAAAATCATCATGTCCGGTCTGCTTGCCGCTCATACGGTCGATCATAAGATCTGCCATCTCGTAATAATAATGTCTGGCATTATAATAATTAAATGGATTGTATACGAGGTCATTGTAATTATTAAAGCACCAGAGACCGCCGGTTATTTCTACCATCTGTGTAAGCCAGTTATAAAAACTGTTTCCTTCATAACCAACCATTTCGCCGATGAAAAGGGAACCAAGGAATACATTTAATTCCACTTTGTTTTTATCACAAAGCTGCTTGATCTTTTTCAAATACGAAAGATTGGAATTTACCAAATCGGTTTTGTCCTTTGTTCCGTTGATCAGGCGTGGGAGATAAGGATCTACCTGTGCTTTCATTAAATAATCATAATAGGTAGTCGTATCTTTATGATCACGGTAGTACGCATAATATTTGGTAAGATTTCTCTCGCCGGTTTTCTCAACCGGGTAAGAATCCTCTTTTTCAGTGATCGTATCCCAGCTGACGGAGAGGTTCTTAAATAAAAATTTCGTAACTTCCGCCACTTTGGAATTTCCGCTCATAACAGCAGGAATCTCATAAATATCTCCTTTTGCCTCGCGGTCAAACTGCGCGATCTCAGAAGTAGAGATGTGAAGGAGAAGCTTTTTTGGATGTGCCGTATTGATAATGTATTTACAATAATTGTAATAATCTTCAAAATTTCCGGACAGAAGCCAGCAGTTATAGTACTTGTAGCCGTCAATCTCGGATAATTTGTCACTGTGGATGGCTCCTGCTTTGGAACCGCCCACCAAAAAGGCATCGTATTCATCGCCATGATATTTGATATGCTCCGCTTTTTGCTCGCGCAGATAATCTTCTTCATCCATCGTGTAGTTTTCGCCTTTTTGAGCTCTAAAATAACCATAAGGATCAACAAAGAAGTTGACACTTACAATAAAGAGAAGACTTAAGAGGATTATTATGACAAAACTGATTGTCCATTTTTTTGAATTCATTTCCGTCAACCCTTTCTTTTAAATTAGAACTGGAAGTAAAGGAACTGTACCACTTTGTCCATGTTGAGAAGACAAATGACAAGCAGCGTAGCAGCATACAGCAGGTATTTCCAGTTTGGTTTGAAATGTTCGGTCATTTTCTTTGTTGTCGGAGCAAACCAGCAGATGGCAAGTCCAAACAGGTTCAAAAGCCACATATCCCGGTTATCTATCAAAGCATCTTTGATCGCTGACAAATTCAGGGTGGAGAAGTTAAACATTCCACGAAGCACATACCAGGCATCCGTAAAGGTGTTTGATACAAACAATACACGAACGAAAACAGCGAGGATAAAGGTCAGTGGAATACCGAGCCACAACGGTGTTTTCATATTATGCTTGTTTCGATACGAAGCGATACAAACCAAAATACCATTTACGATTCCCCATACAACGAATGTCCAGCCGGCACCGTGCCAGAAACCAGAAACAAAGAATGTACACATGGAAGCAACATAGTAGTTACGGTATTTGACACCACGGCGGTATACATTTCGGAAAATGTAAGAACTGAGGAAACGGGAGAGTGTCATGTGCCATCTCTGCCAGTATTCTTGAAAGTCTT
>FR894061.1:16120-16559 GCA_000434115.1 Roseburia sp. CAG:309
TTCTGTGGGATCTTGATGTTAAACATCCAGCCAAGTCCGATCGCCATATCTGCGTATCCGGAAAGGTCAAAGTAGTAGGATACGGTATATTCGATGGAATGGAACCAAGACTGGATAAACGGCAGATGGTTGTTTACATTATTGAAAAATCCCTGTGCATCTGTCGTAAGAGGATCGGCAAGCATCATTTTTTTGAAACATCCGATCGAAAAGATGAAGATACCAAGTGCAACATTGTCAAAATTCAGACGATGGTTTTTCTCATCTTCAAACTGTGGAACGATTTCTGCATGGTGAATGATCGGTCCGACAATCAACTGTGGGAAAAAAGTAATAAACAGCAGATAGTCAATGATATCATAGTTTTTTGTCTCTCCACGGAACGAATCGACCAAAAAGGCGATCAGCTGGAATGTGAAGAAAGAGATACCGATCGGAA
>FR894061.1:16587-22474 GCA_000434115.1 Roseburia sp. CAG:309
CTGCAAAGGAATGTGTGTCCCTGCAACAAAGTTTACATTCTTGATAAAGAAATCGGTGTATTTGTAGTAACCAAGCAAACCGACGTTTGCAAGAATACCTGCGGCAAATAAGAGACCGCGTTCGATACGGTGTTCCATGCCTTGTAGTTTGCTGAGTGCATTACCGACTAAATAGTTACCGACTACACTTCCCAGAAAGAAAGGGAAGAAGTCCGGACTTCCCTGTGCATAGAAATAAAAGGAAGCCAGTACAAGCCAAATCTTTGCCAATGTCTGATACTTAAAGTGCTGCAACAGAAAATAGCCGCAAAAAGTAATTGGCAGAAAAATAAGTACAAATTGGTAAGTTGAAAAAATCATGATAAACTCCTTAAATCAACGTAATAGTGTATAGTTTACAATGGAATGTTGCCGTGTTTTTTGTGAACGCCATCGACGGAGCGTTTATCGGACAGCATAAGGATGTCACCATACAAGCGTTCTCTGGTAGCTTCCGGCTTGATGATCTCATCTACATATCCGTGCATGGATGCAATTCCAGGATTCATGAACTTCTCATTGTATTCATCAATTTTTTCCTGGCGGAATGCCGCTTTTTCAGCCGGATTCATTCCCTTCATCTGTTTGCCGTATAAGATATCAGCAGCACCTTCTGCACCCATTACTGCGATTTCGGCAGTTGGCCATGCATAGACAAAGTCGGAACGAAGGTGTTTGCTGCTCATGGCAATATAAGCTCCTCCATATGCTTTACGCAGGATCACATTGATCTTGATCGTTGTTGCCTCCGAATACGCGTAGAGCAGTTTTGCCCCGTGACGGATGATTCCTTTGTATTCCTGATCTTTTCCCGGAAGAAATCCCGGAACATCCGTTAAGGTAATGATTGGAATATTATAAGCGTCGCAATACCGGATAAAGCGGGCTGCCTTATCACTGGAATCGCAGTCCAGAACACCTGCCATATAATTTGGCTGGTTGGATACGATACCTACGGCGATTCCTTTCAAACGTCCAAATCCAACGACTACATTTCTGGCAAATTCTTCCTGTACTTCCACAAAAGAGTTCTCGTCGATGATACCGTTGATGACATCGTGGATATCATACGACTGATTGCTCTTTTCCGGAATGATGCCAGCCAGAGCTTCGTTGAACTGCATTCCTTTATTATAAGGAAGAAGAGGGGTGTGCGGTTTGGTATGAATGCAGCCGTCTTCGTAGCAGTGAGGGATCACATCTAAAAGTTTCCGTACTTTTTTAAAGCATTCTTTTTCGGAAGGGCTGTGGAAATGAGCCACACCGCTTCGCTGTGCGTGAACATTTGCGCCTCCGAGAGCAGAAGCCGTAATATCTTCATTGGTTACGCTTTTGATAACTTTTGGTCCGGTTACAAACATCTGGCTGATGTCGTCAATCACAAAGATAAAGTCTGTGATTCCCGGACTATATACCGCACCGCCGGCACAGTTTCCGGCAATAATCGAAATCTGAGGGATATAACCGGAAGCCATCGTATTATAGTAGAAGATCTCGCCATAGCCGGCAAGGGCATTGACGCCTTCCTGAATACGTGCTCCGCCGGAATCGTTGATCCCGATGACCGGACAGCGGTTTTCAATCGCCATTTTAATGGCATTTGCAATTTTAAATCCGTGCTGTTTTCCAAGAGTACCACCGATTACGGTAAAGTCCTCCGAATAAATGACGACCTTTTTTCCACCAATGGTACCATAGCCGGTAATTACACCATCGTATGGGAATTGACCCTTTTTAATATTGAAGGCATCCTCAAGGTTCGTAATGTTAGAACCAATCTCACGGAAAGAGTCTTCATCAAGCAGAAGACAGATCCGCTCCAGTGCATGTAATTTACCGAGTTTGTGTTGCTTTTCCATGTTATACATGTTCATTTCTCCATTCTTTGCTTTCATAAGATGTATAAATTCACAAATATAATAATACCATACGCGTCAAATATGTCAATCTTTTGTTAATTAAAAAATAATGTAGTTGACTAAGTAGGATGAATAGTGATATAATCAAATGATTGAAAATATAAATGAACAACGTTAAAAGATTAAAAAAAGGATGGTATGGATACTATGTCGCAGGTTTTAAAAAACTTCAACAGATATCGATATTTACTGGGAGAACTGGCTAAGAAAAATATTAAATTGAAATACCGCAGATCATATCTGGGAATATTATGGACTTTGATCGAACCGCTTCTTACGATGATCGTATTGAGCGTTGTATTTGGAAATTTACTTGGAAGAACGGCACAGGACAAGGCATTTGCCGGCGTTCCGTTTCCGGTTTATGTACTGACCGGACGACTGTTGTATTCCTTTTTCTCTTCCTCGACGAATAGTGCGATGAAGTCGATCCGCGCAAACAGTGCGATGATCAAAAAAGTGTATGTTCCGAAATATATGTATCCCTTGTCGGGAATTTTATCCAACTTCGTGATCTTTTTGATCTCGTTGGTGGTACTGGTAGGCGTTATGCTGTTCTTTATGGCAACCGGTTCTTATCAGGCTCCGATGAATGCAAATATGTTTTTAACAGTGATTCCGCTTTTGAACCTTTTGATCCTGTCAATCGGTGTCGGGCTGATTTTAGCTACGCTTTGTGTATTCTTCCGTGATATTGAATATTTATGGAGCGTTATGCTGATGCTGATCATGTACTGCAGTGCGATTTTCTATTTTGCAAGCAGATTGAAAGGGGCAGGCGGTATGCTTATCAAGATCAATCCTTTGTACGGTATTATTGATAATTTCCGCCGGGCATTGTTTGGACAGCCTTTTGATATGGTACTTCTGGGATATACGTTTGGAGTAAGTATTGTAGCCTTTTTACTGGGAATGTTTATGTTTTATAAGAAACAGGATACCTTTATACTTAATATATAATACGAATTTGTCGATGGAGGATGGAAGAAAATGGCAAGTAAGAAGACCGCATTATCTGTGGAACATGTGAGCATGAAATTTAATCTCAGTTCACAGAAAGTAGATAATATCAAAGAATATGTCATTAAAATGCTGAAAAAGGAATTGATGTATCAGGAGTTCTGGGCATTAAAAGATGTAAATTTTGAAGTCAAACGCGGAGACCGTGTGGGGATCATGGGACTCAACGGAGCCGGAAAAAGTACACTGCTCAAAGTCATTGCCGGCGTGCTCAAACCGACGGAGGGAACGGTAAAATGCAACGGAAAGATCGTTCCGCTTCTGGAACTGGGTGCCGGATTTGATAAACAGTATACCGGAGCGGAGAATATTTATCTGTATGGAGCCGTTCTTGGTTACAGCAAAGAATTTATTGATAAAAAATATAAAGACATTGTAGAGTTTTCGGAACTCGGAAAATTTATCGATGTTCCGATCAAAAACTATTCATCCGGTATGAAAGCAAGACTGGGATTCTCTATTGCTACAATAGTAGAACCGGAAATACTCATACTGGATGAGGTTCTTAGTGTAGGAGATAAACGCTTCCGGAAAAAATGCGAAGCGAGAATACAGAGTATGTTTGATAAAGGAGTTACCGTTTTATTTGTATCTCACTCGACGGATCAGGTACTGCGGATGTGTAACAAAGGAATTTTACTGGAACATGGCCGTCTGATCGCGCAGGGAGAAGTGGAAGATATCGTGGATCTGTATGATGAGAAGCTGGGGATGGAACGGGAAGATTAATCTAGTTTTTAATTACGGAGGGTAAAAAGATGAAAAAAGTAATTACTTACGGAACTTATGATTTACTGCATGTAGGACATATCAATCTGCTGCGGCGGGCAAAAGAACTTGGCGATTATCTGATCGTCGTATTGTCCAGCGATGAATTTAATGCGATCAAGGGGAAAAAAGCCTATCATTCCTACGAAGACCGCAAGATTATTCTGGAAGCGATCAAATATGTCGATGAAGTGCTTCCGGAGTACAACTGGGAACAGAAAATTGACGATGTGGTAAATAATAATGTAGATGTTTTTGTTATGGGAGATGACTGGGAAGGAAAATTTGACTTCCTGAAAGATTACTGTGAAGTGGTATACCTTCCACGAACAGAGGGAATATCCACATCAAAGATCAAACAGGATCTTGGATTGGGGAAGAGTGAGGCATGATAAAGCAGGCAGGATATCTGTTATTTGCGCTGTTTTTCCATTTGTTCCGGTTATGTCCGGTAAAGGAAAAGAAAGTTTTTCTGGTGGCGACACATGATGCCGGACCGGACGGAAACATAGGGATTGTTTCCCAGAGGTTAAAAGAGGAAAAGCCGGAATATGAGCAGGTTTGGTTTACAAGAGACAATACGATCCGCAGACCGGTTGACTTTTTCATTAAAAAACCGTATCATCTTGCTACTTCCTCGTATGTGTTTTTGGACAATGAGTTTTTGCCGATGGCATATCTTCATTTTCCCCAAAATGTAAAGGTGATTCAGCTTTGGCATGGGACGGGCACGATCAAACGATTTGGGCAGGATGTCAACACAGGAACATTAAAAAAACTGGAATATCGTGCCAATCAGAGGATTACGCATCTGATCGTTAATTCCGATGCGGTAAAAACAGAGTATGCAAGTGCTTTTGCGGTGGATCCCGACCGCATTTATGTGATCGGCAATCCGCGCACCGACCGGATGCTTGACAAAAAATATCTGACCGGTAAAACAGAGCAGTTTTACCGGGATTATCCGGAGATGAAGGGAAAACACTGCATCTTATATGCACCGACATTCCGGGATGCAGAAGTAGCAGATCCGAAACTGCATCTGGATCTGCAAAAGGTAGCAGACAGTCTGTCGGAAGAGGATGTGTTTTTTATCCGGCTTCATCCGCACATTGCTTCCCATTTGAAAGAGACACTTGCAGGATGGCAGGAAAAAGGGATATACAATGTTTCAGAGTATCCGGAGATTGCGACACTTCTTGCAGCAGCAGGGATATTGATCACGGATTATTCTTCCATCGTATTTGAGTACTGTCTGCTGGAACGGCCGATGCTGTTTTATGCGTATGATCTGAAAGAATTTGAGAAAACGGGAAGAAGTTTTTACCGGGATTACCGTTCCTTCGTACCCGGGCAGGTGGTTGAGACAGAGGAAGAGCTGCTGGATTGTCTGAAAGAACGAAACTATCCGAAAAAAGAATCCTTTGTCAGAGAAAATTTTCCACTTTTAGATGGAAATGCAACTTCTCGACTTTTTGCATTGATTTTTTCAGAATGATAGTATATAATAATTATGTTTTAGACAAAAAACACAACTAGTAGTTAAATAAAAACTAGTAGTTAGATAAAATGGAGGTATATCGTGAAAATATTACTTAGCCGAAAACTGAGCATTGTCTTTCTGATCGTGCAGTTTTTGATCAGTGCGGCATTGGTTGGCATTGCATTTTATGTTGGTTTCATTCCACTCAAATATATTGCGGCGCTTATCGTTGTATGTCTGTTCCTGCTGGCATATGAGATATTCAGCCAGATGACAGATAAGACATACATTGTCGGGCGTGTACTGTGTGCTCTGATATGCTTTTTCTATATCGGCGGCGGATATTATTGTGTCAATACGTATTCTGCCATTGATGAGATGGCAGGCCAGCAGGTAAAAGTAGATGAGATTTCCTGTATTGTATTGAAAGATGATCCGGCACAGAGTATTTATGATACGAAAGACTATACGTTTGGTATTCTTGCCACAAACGACCGTGAGAATACCGATAAAGCACTTGCCGAAGTGCAGGCGGCAATCGGAAAAGAGCCGGCGATGACGGAATATCAGGACAATGATACCCTGATCGATGCTCTTTATGCGAAAGACGTGAATGCCATTATCATCAATGAGGCAAACCGCAGTCCGATCGAAGAGT
>FR894061.1:22499-23726 GCA_000434115.1 Roseburia sp. CAG:309
TAAGACATTCTCGGAGGATACCCGTGTACTGAATACACATAAAGTAGAAACCGTGATTCAGGAAGAAGAAAAACTGGATGACATCACAAAGACTCCGTTTAATGTATATCTGAGTGGTATCGATGTCTATGGAAGCATTAAGACAACAAGCCGAAGCGATGTAAATGTTATCGTAACGGTAAATCCAAATACAAAACAGATCCTTCTGACTTCGACACCGCGTGACTATTATGTACCGCTGACGGTGTCCAACGGAATCCCGGATAAACTTACCCATGCCGGAATTCATGGAGTAGACTGCTCTGTCGAAACATTGGAAAAATTATATGGTATCGATATTGATTATTATGTGCGCGTCAACTTTACGAGTGTGCGTAAGATCGTAGATCTTCTTGGCGGCGTTAAAGTATATTCCGATTATGACTTTACTTCTGACTGGGGACCAAGTTTCAAAAAAGGTTACAATCAGGTAAATGGAAAACAGGCATTGGCATTCTGCCGTGAAAGACATCATTTTGCAAATGGTGATTATCAGCGAGGAAGAGATCACCAGCATATGATCGAAGCGATTTTGAATAAGGCAATGTCACCGGACATCCTGCCAAATTACGCAGATCTTTTGAAGACAGCATCGAAGAATTTCCAGACGAACATGTCTACAAAAGAGATCACAGCACTTGCTAAAATGCAGTTAAATGATATGTCACAGTGGACGATCAAATATGCAAATGCGGCCGGACAGGGTGCAAGCAAGACGACGTATTCCTACCAGTCAAGAAAATTGTATGTCTGCGTACCGGATTACAATTCGGTAGCAAAGATTACAAAGAGAATCAATAAAGTGCTGGAAGCGACACCGGAGTCTGTGAAAAATGACAAAGCAGGAAGTTCTTCCGATGAAGACACTGCGATGCCGGGTGATGAAGATAAGGCAATAAAGTAATAAAATAACGATTTTGTTAGGTAGTAATAAAAACAAAAGATTCCTCTGTGCCCAGCAGGAGTCTTTTGTTGCATTTGGAATCATTTGGAAAGGAAGCAGAGAAATGAACGTACCATTTTCCCCACCGGATATCAGCGAAGAAGAGATTAAGGGAGTCGTGGATACTCTTCAGTCAGGATGGATCACAACCGGACCGAAAACAAAAGAATTTGAAAAACGCATTGCGGCATACTGTGGCACAGAAGGGGCGGTCTGTCTTAATTCTGCAACGGCATGTATGGAGA
>FR894061.1:23817-35171 GCA_000434115.1 Roseburia sp. CAG:309
CGCGAGTTCCATCTGTCATACCGGCGCAAAACTTGTGCTGGTCGATACGCAGAAAGATTCTCTGGAAATGGATTATGAACAGTTGGAGCAGGCCGTTACACCGGCAACCAAAGCCATTATGCCGGTTGATGTGGCAGGTGTATTGTGCGATTATGAAAAGATTTTTGACATCATAGAAAAGAAGAAAGTCCTGTATCAGCCATCGGAAAATCTCTATCAGAAGGCATTGGGAAGGATTCTTGTGCTGGCAGACAGTGCGCATGGATTTGGAGCTGAAAAAGAAGGAAAACGAAGCGGCCAGTGGGCAGATTTTACTTCCTTTTCTTTTCATGCGGTAAAGAATCTGACAACAGCCGAAGGAGGTGCTGTGGTGTGGAAACCTCTGAACGGCATTGATTCTGCGGAGATTTACCGGGAATATATGCTTCTTTCCCTGCATGGACAGACAAAAGATGCCTTATCCAAGACAAAGGCCGGTGCCTGGGAGTATGATATTTTATTCCCGGCATATAAATGTAATATGACAGATATTCAGGCGGCAATCGGACTGGCGCAGTTGGACCGTTATGAGGGACTTTTGAAGCGCAGACAGGAGATCATTGCAGCTTACAATGCGGGAATGGATAAAATTGCAGAGGAAACCGGCATAAAACTGTATTATCTGCCACATAAGACAGAGAGTGCAGTTTCGAGCGGACATCTGTATCTTCTCCGTGTGGATGGTATTACGGCAGAGATGCGAAATGAAATTATTCAATACATGGGAGAAAAAGGAGTGGCTGCCAATGTGCATTATAAGCCGCTGCCACTGCTTACCGCCTATAAAAATATGGGATTTGATATTGAAAATTATCCTTGTGCAAAAGAGCAGTTTGTCAATGAGATCTCACTGCCTCTGCATACAAAACTGACAGAGGATCAGATTACGTATGTTATTCAGATTTTCAGGGAAGCATTGAATGTTGTGAAAGGACGGAATTAATACCATGAAATGGGAAAATCTTCCAGATTTTATGCAGACGGAAGAAGTGGAAGAATATTACAATATTTTGCGGCATAAACGGGGAAGTCTTGTGGCAAAACGTGTTTTTGATGTTGTTATGTCACTGATTCTGCTTGTGGTTTTAAGTCCTTTTATGCTGGTTATCGCCATTGCGGTAAAAGTCTCTTCTCCGGGAGAAGTGATCTTTCACCAGACCCGTGTGACAACATATGGAAAACGGTTTCAGATCTATAAATTCCGCACGATGGTTTCCGATGCGCCTCAAAAGGGAAGCCAGGTGACAGTCAGTGGCGACAGCAGAGTGACAGGAGTTGGGCGTTTTCTGCGAAAAGTCCGGCTGGATGAACTGCCTCAGCTGGTGAATATTTTAAAGGGGGAGATGTCCTTTGTGGGAACCCGCCCGGAAGTCGAAAAATATGTAGATGAATATACGAAAGTGATGTATGCGACATTACTTATGCCAGCCGGAGTAACGTCCCCGGCAAGCATTGAATACAAAGATGAAGAACGTTTGCTGAATGGAGAAGGGAATCCGGATAAAATTTACATAGAGCAGATTTTACCGGAGAAAATGAAGTACAACCTAGACTACATACGCAATTTTTCTTTTTGGAAAGATTTGGTTATTTTGTTCCAAACAGTGGCTGCTGTGCTTCATTAAGAGGAATGGAGAGTGATGAAATGAACTGGCTGCAGGATTTATTTATCCGCTTATTATCTCCGTGGATTCCGATTGTTCGGAAAATCCAGCCGAAAGTGAGATACCGGGTTTTAACAGCTTGTTTTATGGCGGATCTTGTGCTTTTTTGCATTGTCCGTTATGTGTTAATGAAAGAGAGTTATTTTTATAATACCGTTTGTGGTATCTTCCTGATGTTAGTGATCGCGATCTTTTCATTGGATAAGAAACTGGAGCGGAGAACGTGGCATAAGGGGCTTAGTGCCGCATGGTTTGGAATGTGTATCATGTTTACGATCTCCGACTTTTTCGTCAGCAAGAAAGCCTGCGGACTTGGAATCATACTGGCCCTTGTACTGCCGGGAGTGTTTTTTGTATGGCAGAATAACAGCCGGAAAGATCTGTTGTGGAAAAGCCTGAAAGATGCAGTGAAAATTTCCTTTTTATTGATGGCGGTGATTTCCTTTTTGTTCCGTCCATTTTTTGAAGGTGGCAGATATGCAGGAATATTTACTAATCCAAATACGTTTGGACTTTATTTATATGTCATTTTTGCCATCTATATGTCCGATCTGGACTGGAATGTAGAGACCGGAAAAAAATTCCGGAAAGCCCTGCCAACGTATTTACAGCTGGCACTTGTTTTGTTTTACATTTCGGTTTCCCAGGCGCGTACAGCGATGCTGGCAATCAGTGGGATTTTGATCTTGTGGGTTGTACTCCGGATCTGTCTGGGGAGAACGAGCCACAAGTGGAAAGAGACCATAAAGGGATTCCTTCTTCTTGCGTTGATAACAGTAATATGTTATCCGGTGCTTTTTGCCGGAGTACGTCATATCCCCAATTTAGTAGGGCATCCGATCTTATTTGAAGAAGATATATTATACCTGTCAAATGGGGAAAAAATAGAAGGAATCGGAGACAAAGTGCTGGCGGAGTCCGATGAGATTGAGAGTGTTCAGATACCGGAAACACAGGAGAAGAAAGAATTTAAAGAAAATAGTATCATTGGGCGCCTGATTGCGAGTCTGGATGGAAATTCTACGTTAAATAAGATATCCAATGGACGAATTACCATTTATAAGGCATATTTGAAGAAACTGAACTGGAAAGGCCATCGTCGTATTACATTGACCGTAAATGGAAAAAAAGTAGCACATGCACACAATAACTGGCTTCAGTTTGCTTATACGTATGGTGTGCCGGCAATGCTCTTTTACCTTGTTATTACAATATTGAGTGTGATCCGGTCAATTCAGTTTTATTGGACAAATCGAAGAAGAAATGCGACCTATGCATTTTTAATCCCTGCAATCTGTGTGGGATTTGTGATTGCAACGATGACGGAATGTCTGTTTTTACCATTTGAGGTATTTCCGGCATTTATGTACTGGTTTGCTTTTGGGGATCTTTTTGATAATTCACTGGCAGAAGCTGCGGAGTGATGAGTGTTGGAGGTAGCTATGAATAAAAAAATCAGTATCATTGTGCCGGCGTACAATGTAGAAAAATATTTGAGAAGGTGTTTGGATTCTCTGGTGCATCAGACATATCCGAATCTGGAAATTCTTGTAATTGATGATGGAAGCACGGATGGAACGAGGGGAATTATCGAAGAATACGTCAGCCGCTTTGAGGGGAAAGTGTTTCTTTATGCACAGGAAAATGCCGGACAAGCAGCAGCCAGAAATAATGGAATCTCTTATGCGACAGGGGAGTATATTGGGTTTGTCGATGCGGATGATTTCGTAAGTCCGCGAATGTATGAATATTTAATCGGGGAAGCCGAGGAAAAGGGCTGCGATCTGGTTACATGCGGCTACTATGGCTGTGATGATGAGACAGGTGAGATCCAGGTCTATCAGGCAGGATGCCGTGGCGAATTTGATCAGAGTATTTTTGAAAATCCGGAGATCCTGCGCTTAAACGCGCCGTATCCGTGGAATAAGCTGTATCGAAAGGAATTGCTGGAAAATGCCGGTTTTGCCTTTCCGGAAGGAATCATATTTGAAGATCTTGCGGCTGTATTTCCGCTTTTTTTGAGTGCCAAAAAAGTTGGCCGTGTGCATGAAAAACTGTATTATTATATCAAAGGGCGAAAGGGCGGAACGATGAGTACTTTTGACCAAAGACATATGCAGATTCTGGATGCCCTGAAGATCGTTGATGAAAAATTTATGGAAAAGGGTGCGTTTGAGAAGTTTAAAGAGATTTTGCTGTTTTTCCATATCCGCCACATACAGGCACGTTTTGATGAGATGGAAAAATATGGGGATTTTTCGTTTGAAAAAGAATTCCGCGAGCGGTCAGAAGCATTATTAGATACGTATTTTCCCGGATGGAAGGAATCGGAGGCGTATCAGGACAGAAAGAAGAATGAAGAGGCCGAAGAGGATGTTGTTGAAAAAGAGATAGAAGAAACAACGGAAGAAGAAAATAGCAGCAAAGCGAAACCGAAGAAGATTCGAAAAGCGCAGGTGTTTGAGGAAACCCTGCTGGAGAAACCGGTGCAAAAAGGATTGGTTTTGATCGAGAGTTATCATGGTAATGACTGTATTGAGACCGGATATTATATGGCAAAGGCATTGAGTGCATCGGATACGTATGATGTCTGGGTTGTCGCTGCGGATGCCGAAAAGCAGAAAAAGTTTGAAGAAAAGCTCGGGCAGTCCGTTTCGGTTATTGACATTGCATCGCCGGAATATATCGAAAAACTGGCAACAGCAGAAGTTGTTATGAACAATCAGGCATTTCCGGGATATTACCGCAAACGGAAGGGGCAGAAATTTGTTTTTATGGACTTCCTTCCGGCATATTATGGAGAGGGACGTTTCGCATCTTATCCCGCAAAAAATATGCAGGGAATCCAGTTTAGTCTGGCGCAGGCGGATGTGATCTTATTTCCGGAAGAAAAAAAGGAAATATTTGGAAAATGCTTAGAGGCTTATAATATGCGGGAACTTTGTGAAAACAAAGGATGGTTTGTGTCGTTAAAAACGCTTCGATTTCCAGTTGTGCGTAAGGAAGACAAAAATGTATTTGTTACGGCATATCTGCCGGCAGCGAAAGCATTTCCGGGATTGAAAGACAGTAAGAACTTTTTGTTTTTGAGTGAATTAAAAAGACAGCTTCTCTATCTGGATGCCAATCTGCGTGACAACGAGAGGATTCTGGTACATTATCCGCGTACGATCCGCCGCCGTCTGGTAGACGAGGGATGGAAACATATCTGTTTTTCCACGGGCAGCACAACGGAGGAGACAGATCCTTATGAAGTACTTGCCGGCTGCGATGCCGCGGTGGGCGAAGCAGGCAGGGAAATGATCGTTTTAGATGCTTTTGGAAAACCGGTCTGCCATTATAATGCGTTTGACTGTGAGAGGGATTGGACGCAGGGAAAATCCGAGTCATGGAAAAAAGAGCAGTGGGAGCAGAAGGACACTTTGGATGGCGTTCTCGCGTGGATTCACGAACAGGCTGAAAAAGCGGAAAAGAAGAACACTCCTGCGTATGATGAAGCGGCGTGGAATGCCGGTTTGCAGAACTTTGTGTCAGGCACTTCCCGTGCAAAGAACAAACGTGTAAAAAGAAATTGGATCTATGCACCGGCGATACGGAATTTTCAGGAGTTTCAGAACTGGATTTCCAAGATTCAGGGAACGGAAGATACGGCGGTGTATGTGTTTGAAAAAGAGGCAGTGTGCGAGGGGCTGACGGACTGGATCCGCGAATATAGTCCTAAGATGAACTTTGTCGTGATCCTTCGAAGTCTTGTGGTTGGCAAAAAGGAGAGCCGGAAGATCAAATGGAAGCTGACGACAAAAGAGAAACTTCGGATAGCAAGAGACAGAGAACGATATCAGGGACGATGAGAGAAAGGAGATCAAAGTGAAAAAGAGAAAGCAGTTTTTGATCTATTCGCTGGTGTTTATCCCCTTGTTTTTGGGAACTTTTTGCGGATTGTATCTCAATGGAAAAAGTTTTGTCTGGCAGGGCGATGGTTTTCGTCAGTATTATCCGGCTTTGCAGTATTTGGGCAGGTATTACCGGTCACTGATCTCCGGGGTGTGCCATCTGGATTTTTCAATCCCTATGATGGATTACAGCATCGGACAGGGAGAAGACATCATTACGACATTTTGTAATTATGGACTGGGAGATCCATTTTCCTTACTGGCAGTATTTTTTACCGGGAAAAAAAGCATGGAAATACTGTATGCGGTATTGATCGCGCTGCGGTTATACACAGCTGGGATAGCTTTTTTGTGCTTTGCAAATGGAAAAAACTGGGATAAAAGAGACTCCCTTGCGGGAGCCTTTCTCTATGTGTTTTGCGGGTTTGCGTTGTGGTCGATCAAAGATCCGTTTTTTTTGAATGGAATGATCTATCTGCCGCTTGTCCTGCTTGGTGTTGAGAGAATCCGGCAGCAACGAAAACCGGGCGTTATGATCCTTGCCACATGCTTTTGTGCTTTGAGTGGTTATTATTTCTTTTATATGATCGTTCTGGCTTCCGTTTGCTATTTTGTGTTGACTGAGATAAAACAAAAACCACAAAATTGGAAAGAAGTGGGAAAAGATCTGGGAGCAGTATTTTTCCCCGCACTTTCCGGAACGCTGATGTCGTCCATTCTTCTCGTTCCCTCTTTGTTTGGTTTTTTAGCCAGCAGCCGTGGAACGGTGAAAGTTCCGCTTCCTTCGCTTCTTTTATACGGGGGAAAGTATTATAAACAGTTGTTTACACAATTTTTGGCTGTGACACCATCGGAGGATGCAAGTGCTGTATGGTATTTCAGTATGGGGGCACTGGTGTTTATTGTCGTAGTGGTCACCTTTATGGGAGAGCGTGCGAAAAAGAAGTGGTGGATCACCGGTCTTGGACTGACAGTTCTTGCGGTATGCTCGCCATTGATGGGATATGTTATGAACGGTATGGGCTATATTACCAATCGTTTTATGTTTATTGCCTCATTTTTTATGGCATGTCTCGTGGTAAAAATGCTGCCGGAAATCTATCGTCTTGGTTCCACACAGAAAAAGCGGCTTTGGCTGGGAGCAGGGGGGTATGGAATTGCCGCCGGCATTGTGGCAGGAAAAGAAAGCGTGGTTCAAAGTGTGTGCATGGTTGTATTTCTTATGATAACGTGTGCGCTGCTTTGGTTTGTGAAGGAAGAAAAAAAACTCCGTCTCGCATTATTTGTTGTGCTCGTTTGTAATATTGCTGCCAATGGAAATGTGATGTATCAGCCATTTGGAGCCAATATTCAGAAAACATATCTGAAGGCAGGAACCGTGCAGAAACAGTATGATCAGAAGGCAGTACGGGAAGCGGCAAAAGCAAGTGATACGACAAAAATGGAGCGAGTCGATGTGATGACAGACCGTGGATATAATCCAAACCGAGCGGTAACAATGCGGGCAACGACACACCCATATCTGGGGTGCAGTGTGTATTACAGCGTTGTGAGCGGTGGATTTTCCAAATTGATGCTGGCACTGGAAAATTCTTCCGGTTTGATGTACAGCCACCGTTTGATCGGAATGGATGGCAGAAGTATATTAGACCAGCTGGCAGGGGTTCGGTATGTCGTATGTGACGAACCGTCTATGGTACCATATGGCTATGAAAAGAAGAGTGAGACACTTTATGAGAATACGGAACCGGTGTCAATCGGGTATGTGTATCATGCCTATATGACAGAGACGACAGCAGAAAAGCTGGATGCCCTTGATCTACAGAATGCCCTTCTCCATGCAGCCGTTGTCGGAGAACATTCAAATCTGTTAAAGGAGGCGGAAAATGCCGGTTTACAGGAAGAGGTAAGGAATGCACAAAAGACCTCACTTCCGTTTACGATGACAGATCGAAAAAGTTTTGACTGGAATCAGGGTGTGCTGGGGATCAAGAGGAAAAATGGCAGTTTTTGCACGCAGATTACGATGCGCCCAGGCTATGAGTACTATTTGAGGTTTCGCGGATTAAAAATGAAGAAAGCAGAAAAAAATGCATTGTGGGCAAATGTCACAATGGGAGAGCTGGTACGGGAATTTGTGATCTCAGATGACAGTTACGATTTTCATCTGGATCGCGACAATTATATGGTTACACTGGGGAGTGTAACGGAAGAACAGACCAAAGATCTTCGTTTCCGCATCAATGGACCGGCGGTGTATACACTTCAGGATATTGAGATCGTGGAAGTATCGATGGAGAATTATCATCAGAGTGTACAGGATCTCATGCAGGAACCGGTGACGGATATCAAAAAACAAAGAAATGGAATGACAGGAAAGGTAACCAATAAAGAAGATGGGATTCTTTGTCTGGCAGTTCCGTACCGTCAGGGATACCGGCTTATGGTTGATGGAAAAGAGACGGAAATTCAGGAAATCAATAAAATGTATGTGGGTGCGTATCTGGAAAAGGGAGAAAATCATGCAATTTTACTAACATATGAGACGCCGGGACTTAAAATGGGTGTCATTTTGACGACGATTGGGGTAATCTTTGCTGCTTTTTTGGTGATATTTAACAAAAAGTCATTGCGCGGATAACCGATAAATGATATAATTTATCAATAAGGCACTTTTTTGCCACAGGTTATTTGAAAGGAGAAGGACAATTGACAAACCGGGAAATTGCAAAGTTGGATGAAATTTTGCAAAAACACGACTATGATCCCACCCTTTTGATTGCAATTATGCAGGACATTCAAAAGGAGTATCATTATCTGCCTCAGGAGGCATTGTGTTATATTGCAAAGAAATTAAAACTAAGCGAAGCAAAAATTTATGGGGTTGCTACATTTTATGAGAATTTTTCACTGGAGCCAAAGGGAAAATATGTAATCAAGATATGTGACGGAACAGCTTGCCATGTGCGGAAATCGGTTCCGATTCTGGAAGAATTTCGTAAAGTTCTTGGAGTTAGTGAAGAAAAGCCCACTACGGAGGATATGTTATTTACGGTAGAGACAGTATCTTGTCTTGGTGCCTGCGGACTGGCACCGGTATGTACGGTAAACGATCATGTTCATCCGGCGATGACACCCGCAAAAGCAAGGGAATTGATTGAATCCCTTCAGGAAGAAGCGAAAGGTGGTGTGGGCGATGAAAATTGAGACAAGAGAACAGCTGGTCGCAAAGCAGAAAGAATACCATGATTCTCTCAACAGCCAGAGAAAACAGATTCTGATCTGTGCCGGAACCGGATGTGTGGCAGGAGGTTCTTTGGAAATTTATGCGAAAATGAAAGAAATCATCGAAGAAAAAGGGCTTCGCTGTGCTCTTTCTTTGGAAAAAGAACCACACGAGGAAAGCATTGGATTAAAGAAAAGTGGCTGCCACGGTTTCTGCGAGATGGGGCCTTTGCTCCGTATTGAACCGATGGGATGGCTCTACTTAAAAGTAAAAGTAGAAGACTGCGAGGAAATTATCGAAAAGAGTATTGTGGGCGATGAAGTGGTAGATCGTCTGGTATATACCGATAAGACGTTGAAATCTTATGTCAAACAGGAAGATATTCCGTTTTATAAACAGCAGACACGAATTGCGCTGGAGTACTGCGGACGGATCAATGCAGAGAGTATCGCAGAATACATAGCACTCGGCGGATACAGTGCCGTTGCAAAGGCCTTGTTTGACATGACACCACAGCAGATCGTGGATGAAGTGAGCGAAGCCTCTCTTCGCGGACGCGGAGGCGGAGGTTTTCCTGCCGGAAGAAAATGGCAGCAAGTGCTGGATCAGGATGTGGAAGAAAAATACGTTGTCTGTAACGGTGATGAAGGAGATCCCGGTGCATTTATGGATCGTTCCATGATGGAAGGGGAACCGCACCGTGTGATCGAAGGAATGCTGATCGCAGCGATTGCGACGGGAGCGCATCACGGATACATCTACGTGCGTGCAGAATATCCGCTTGCCGTAGAACGTTTGCAGACGGCAATTGATAAGGCGATGGACAAAGGACTTCTGGGAAAAGATATTTTGGGCTCGGGATTTGATTTTGACCTTCACATCAGCCAGGGAGCAGGAGCTTTTGTATGTGGAGAAGGAAGTGCTTTGACGACATCGATTGAAGGAAACCGAGGCATGCCTCGTGTAAAACCGCCACGAACGGTAGAACACGGATTGTTTGACAAACCGACCGTTTTAAATAACGTTGAGACATTTTGTAATGTGCCTCCGATCATTTTGAACGGGGCAAAATGGTATCAGGGATTTGGACCGGAAAACAACCATGGTACGAAAGCCTTCGCACTTACCGGAAATGTAAACAATACCGGATTGATCGAAGTGCCAATGGGTACGACACTGCGAGAGGTGATTTTTGACATCGGAGGTGGTGTCAAAGGCGGAGAGTTTAAAGCGGTTCAGATCGGTGGACCTTCCGGCGGATGTCTCTGTATCAGTGCGACGGAAGATCATCTGGATATGAAGCTGGATTTTGACTCTCTGAAAAAAGTAGGAGCCATGATCGGATCCGGTGGCCTGGTTGTTATGAATGATAAGAGCTGCATGGTAGAGGTTGCGCGTTTCTTTATGAACTTTACGCAGAATGAGTCGTGCGGAAAATGTGTTCCTTGCCGTGAGGGAACGAAGAGAATGCTTGAACTTCTCACAGATATCACGGAAGGACGAGGTACGATGGAGCATATTGAGCTGCTGGAAAAACTTGCCGATACGATTTCAGCGACAGCCTTGTGCGGTCTGGGCAAGACGGCGGCGTCACCGGTTATCAGTACGCTCAAATATTTCCGTGATGAGTATATTGCTCATGTTGTTGATAAAAAATGTCCGGCAGGCCAGTGCAAGGCGCTGATGACATTGCAGATAGATCCTGATCTTTGTCGAGGATGCACAAAATGTGCGAGAATGTGTCCGGTAGGCGCAATTACCGGAACGGTAAAAGAGCCTCATGTCATTGATACGACAAAATGCATCAAATGCGGAGCCTGCAAGGAAGGCTGTAACTTTGGTGCCGTACAGGAAGTATAGAAAGGTCAGGTGAAAAGAATGTCAAAAAAATATATGATAATTGACGGAATTCGTACAGAATTTACGGATGAAAAAAATATTCTGCAGGTAATCCGCAAAGCAGGGATTCATGTACCGACCTTTTGCTATTATTCGGATATGTCCATTTATGGAGCCTGTCGTATGTGTGTGGTAGAAGATGAGCGAGGGAGTGTGATCGCTTCCTGTTCGACACCACCGCGTGATAAAATGGTAATTAAGACGAATACATCCAAATTACATCAGCACAGAAAGATGATTCTTGAACTGCTTTTGGCATCGCATTGCCGTGATTGTACAATCTGTGATAAAGATGGTAACTGCCGTCTGCAGATGCTTGCGACACGATTCCGTCTTTCGAAAGTGCGTTTTCCAAATACGCACCCGGAACGATGCATTGATGATTCGTCACGGTCCATCGTGCGTGATCCGAGTAAATGTATCCTATGTGGTGACTGCGTTCGTATGTGTAATGAAGTACAGCATGTCGGTGCCATTGATTTTGCATTCCGCGGCGCCAACATGGTAGTAAGTCCGGCATTTGGTAAAAAGATTGCGGAGACGGACTGTGTAAACTGTGGACAATGTGCGGCGGTCTGCCCGACGGCAGCCATTACGATAAAAAATGATCTGCGTGAAGTGTGGCAGGCACTG
>FR894061.1:35266-36104 GCA_000434115.1 Roseburia sp. CAG:309
GAATTCGGTCTTCCGGCAGGAAAAAATACAATTGGAAAAATTTTTACAGCCCTTCGCATGCTTGGCTTTGACACGGTATTCGACACGAGTTTCAGTGCCGATCTGACGGTTATTGAAGAGGCGAATGAACTGTTGTATAAATTGAAAAACGGAGAACAGAAGTATCCTCTTGGTAACAGTCTTCCGTTATTTACTTCCTGCTGTCCGGCTTGGGTACGTTTTGTAGAGACTAAGTATCCGGAACTTCTTCCGTATGTTTCTACCTGCAAATCGCCGATGGAAATGTTTGGTGCGGTGTTGAAAGAGTATTATAAACCGGCGGATGAAGAAGCCGGAATGGAGACGGTTTCCGTGGCAGTCATGCCTTGTGTGGCTAAAAAGCACGAAGCAGCCAGAGAAGAATTTAAGAGAAATGAAGTGCAGGATGTCGATTATGTCATTACGACCAAAGAGTTGATCCTGATGATCAAAGAGTTGGGAATTCAGTTTGATGAGATTGAACCAAGCGCGCCGGATATGCCATTTTCCATTAACTCCGGAGCAGGCGTGATCTTTGGAGTTACCGGTGGAGTTATGGAAGCGGCTCTCCGCCATGTGGCAGATAAAAACAACGAAGCGCTGCGTGAACTTCAGTATTCCGGAATCCGTGGACTGGAAGGAACCAAAGTGGCAGAAGTAGAAGTTGGAGGAACAACGCTGCGGGTTGGTGTCGTCAATGGACTGGGAAATGCAGAAAAATTGATCGAAAAACTGCAAAAGGGCGAAGAAAAACTGGACTTTGTAGAAGTGATGGCATGTCCATGCGGATGTATCGGAGGTGCCGGACAGCCATTTGGCT
>FR894061.1:36146-40073 GCA_000434115.1 Roseburia sp. CAG:309
AAGAAGAACGAGCCAATGGAATGTACAAAGCGGATAAATCGGCGATCGTAAAGAGAGCGGAAGAGAATCCGACATTGGTTTCCATGTACGAAACAGGTATGTTGAAAGAACGTGCGCATGAACTGCTGCATGTTCATTACGGAAAATAGAAAATGATATGAAAAGAGACTGCCTCAGAGCAGTCTCTTTTTTGCAGTCGGAATCAGGGAAGATCAGACACCCCAGCCACCGTCAAAACCGATGATCTGACCGGTCATATACGGAGAGGTTTTTAACAGCAATGCGATAAAATCACCGACTTCTTCGGCAGATGCCATACGCCCGCAGGGGATTTCTTCGCAGATTTCCGTGATCTCATCCGGAGTAAAACCGGCATTCATGGAGGTGTCAATCATACCACAGGCAACCGCATTAACCGAAATTCCGCTTGGAGCCAGTTCTTTTGCCAGCGCTTTGGTGAACGTGTTCAATCCGCCCTTTGTGGCAGAATAAGCGACTTCGCAGGAAGCACCGTGTTCTCCCCAGATGGAAGAGATATTCAGAATCTTTCCCTGTTTTTGCTGTACCATATGGGGAACGACCTGACGGCACAGATAAAATGCGGCAGACAGATTTACTGACAAGACAGTATTCCAGTCTTGTTCTGTCATGGACTGCATCAAACCGATGTGAGAGATTCCGGCGTTATTGATAAGTACATCGATATGCTCATAAAGAGAAAGGGTCTGCATCACAATGTTTTCTGCTTCGGCAGAATTACTCAGGTCACCGGTATACGTGGTACATTGTACTCCCAATTCCCTGCATTGCCGGCAGATGTCTGACAACTCCCGGATGGAATTGTTTCCGCATAAAAAAAGGTCATATCCGTTTTTGGCGAGTGAGAGTGCTGCTGCGGCACCGATTCCTTTGGAAGCACCTGTAATAATTGCAGTTTTTGTCATGATTTTCTCCTTTCTGAAACGGTTCTGTAAATTGGTTTTAGTGTATCACGAAATCCGGAGAAAGAAAAGATAAAAAACAAAAATGTAAAAAAACTTGTATCCTTTATTGTTTTTTGATATAATAGGTCTGTTATTTATGTCATGAGGAAAAAGATAACAAATCTTGAAAAAATAGATTTTAAGGACGGGATAAAAAATGGCAAAGATATTTTTTAAAGTATTTGGAAAAACCATCGGAATTATGGCACTGCTGCTTGGCGTTGGAGTGGCAAGCTATTTTTTGACAACATTATGGTTTAAAGTGACGACAAAGGAAGAAAGAAGCACACGATATGATCATGTGATCACGGTGGATGCCGGCTCTGAGTCCAGTAATCTGATCTACAGTGTTGAAAAGGACACCAATGCGGTAAAAGCCGTCGTGCTTGAATTATTTGATAAGGAAACGGGAAACCTTGATTATGTAACGATTCCCAATAAAACCCAGATTTCGCTTGATGCAAAAGCGTATGCGGAATATCAGAAGATCAGTCCTCGGATGCCGCAGATCGTGACACTTCGTGATATCAACCAGTATTTCGAAGGGGATGTCGCTTACGAATATGGTATTTTGCTTTTGCAGGAAGAACTGGATGTAGAGATTGGTTATTTTACGGCCTTAGACTCCGTTGAATTTGACAAACGTTTTGAAAAGAAAGACGGGGCTTTCCGGCCAAACGAAGAATATCTGGCAACCGTTCCGGCGGATGACAGTGAAGATTCGATGAAGGATTTTATCTCAAAAGAATGGGACAGCCTGATATCGGATATTACGTTGAGCCAGAAACAGCAGTATGCTTCCGGACTGGTAAAAGTGAAAGCAGACTGCATCTATGCCCACCGTGCTTATGCCGAAGAGATTAAAGGCAGTGCGACGCTGGATGGCAAAAAGACAAAGAAAATGATTGATAAAATCTGGGAAAGCGAGGCGCGTACATCGCCACAGAAATCCGTGGATGGAACCGCTGCCCAGACAGGAATGGATAAGTTGAAATCACGCAGCATTCAGATTACAAACGGAAGTAAGATCAATGGTCTGGCGGCAGCTTATAAAGAAAAACTGGAAAAAGATGGTTTGTATGTTATGGGGGTCGGTGATTTTACCGGCGAAGTACAGAAGACGACGACAATTTATGTCCGTCGAAAGAAATGGGGACGTTATTTGAAAGATTACTTTAAGAATCCGACGATTCAGGAAGCGGATGCGCTGACCAATGGAGCAGACATTGAGATCGTGCTGGGAACCGAAGACGCATTGAATTAGATTAGAAATGTAACACAGAGAAAGGAGTAGTCATGGGAACAAGTTTGAAAATTATGGACTTGGAACTGGATCTTCTGACGGAAGAAACATTTTGTGAAAAAATGGCAGAATATCTTTCCGGTGATTTATTTCGGGTGGTGCATTTGGTATCTTTGGATTATATTGACAAATATGAAGAAGAACCAGTCGTTCAGGAAGTATTAGAAGAGGCAGATCTAGTTCTGCCGGGGGAAAAGGCGATTCTCAGTTTATATCATGTGGACGTTCTGGAGACAGGCGGCATGGTGGTAGACTACCGGATCGCGCACCGGCTTTTGAAAAAAGATCTGTTAAAGGGAAAAAAATGTTTTCTTGTTTTACGCAATAAAAAAGAAGCAAAGATTGTATATCGTTATCTGAAGAGCAGTTACGAAGATCTCGATATTGTCGGAGTCTATTCTATGGATACCGGCGTGACAGAAGAAGCACTCGCCAATGAGATCAATACGAAAGTGCCGGATCTCGTTTTGATGGCGATGGAAGATCATGAGGCAGAGAGTTTTCTCAAGCATAAACGGCATATGATCAACGCCAAAATGGGAGTTGTACTCAGTGGAGTCATGGATATGATCCTGCGGGAGAACATTCCTGTCCCGAATGCTGTAAAAAAACTTCATCTTGGTAAGATTTATACCTCGATTGCAAGAATTCCGTATTCGGTACGCTGGCGCAGACGAATATTCCGGAAGAAAATGGACAACTATAATACCAAAAAGCAGTTGGAGCAGTCCGATGCCCAAAAGGAGTTGTCCGAGGATGAAAAATACGACGAATAACAAATGGTGGATGACGTACCTGCTTTTGACGGCAGGTACGTTTTTTATGGCAGTAGGGATTAATGTTATCTATGAGCCGCTGTCCATGGTAACAGGTGGATTTTCCGGCGTGGGAATCCTTGTGAAAAAATTAACACAGACCGGACAATGGTCCGGAATCCCGGTCGGAATGACGACACTTTTACTGAATATGCCATTGTTTATCTGGGGCTACTGCCAGAAGGGGAAAAACTTTGTAAAAAAGACCATATATGCGGCAAGCTGTTTTTCGTTCTTTTTGCTGGTTGTTCCGACGTTTGATATCGTCAAACAGGATTATCTGATGGCAGCATTGGTTGGAGGGTTATTGAACGGAACCGGGATCGGATTGGTATTTTCACAGGGAGCTTCTACCGGCGGAAGTGATCTGTTGAGTGTACTGACCGCCAAAATACTGCCGGGATTCAGTGCATCCGAACGTCTGATCCTCATTGATACGTTGATCGTGGCGGCAGGGGTGTTTGTGTTCGGACTGGAGATCGGATTGTACGCCGTCGTTGCGGTATTTGTTACGGGAAAGGTGTCGGATGCAATCCTAGATGGACTGAAGTTTGCAAAAATTGCCTATATCATAAGCGACCACCCCGAAGAAATCTCAGAGCATATTCTTCGGGAACTTGGGAGAGGGCTTACCGGCTTGGAAGGGCAGGGAATGTACTCCGAAAAACACAAAATGGTTCTTATGTGCGTTGTGTCTAAAAAAGAAGCGGTTTTGCTAAAGGATATTGTGAAAAATGCTGATAATGAAGCGTTTTTGATTCTTTCTGAAGCAAAAGAAGTCCTTGGTGAAGGCTTTTGGCGTGAAATGCAGTAAAAAAACTTATGC
>FR894061.1:40114-57151 GCA_000434115.1 Roseburia sp. CAG:309
AATTTTCACAAAGATTTTTTTATTATTTATGTAATTTGGATATAGAGTTTTTCTTGAAAATAGTGTATAGTATTAACTACAGATGTTATGAAAAAAATATTTCCAGGAGGAACATGCAATGGCAAGTTTATCATTAAAAAACATTAACAAAGTATATCCAAACGGCTTTCACGCTGTTAAGGACTTTAATCTTGAAATTGAAGATAAAGAATTTATCATTTTCGTAGGGCCATCCGGATGTGGTAAATCTACTACACTTCGTATGATCGCTGGTTTGGAAGAAATTTCAAGCGGTGAGCTCTGGATCGGAGACAAACTCGTAAATGACGTAGAACCAAAAGACCGTGATATCGCCATGGTATTCCAGAACTACGCATTGTATCCACATATGTCCGTATTTGATAATATGGCATTTGGTTTGAAATTGAGAAAAGTTCCTAAAGATCAGATTAAACGTCTTGTTCAAGAAGCAGCTAAGATTCTTGACATCGAGCATTTGCTTGATCGTAAACCAAAGGCTTTGTCCGGTGGTCAGAGACAGCGTGTTGCCATGGGACGTGCGATTGTTCGTGATCCTAAAGTATTCCTTATGGATGAGCCACTTTCCAACTTGGATGCAAAACTTCGTGTACAGATGCGTATCGAGATTTCCAAACTTCATCAGAGACTTGAAACTACGATCATCTACGTAACACATGACCAGACAGAGGCTTTGACACTTGGTACTCGTATCGTTGTTATGAAAGACGGTATTGTACAGCAGGTAGACAGTCCATTGGATTTGTATATGAGACCAAACAACCTCTTTGTTGCCGGATTCATTGGATCTCCTCAGATGAACTTCATCAAAGCAAGAGTAACCGTTTCCGGTTCCGATGTACTTCTTGTATTTGGTAACAACTCTGTAAAACTGACAGAGAGCAAAGCTAAGAAACTGATCGAGAATGGTTATGAAGATAAAGACATCATCTTTGGTATTCGTCCAGAAGACATTAAAGATGAGGAAATGTTCATCAGCAGTTCTCCTGATACCACACTGGAAGCTACTGTTAAAGTATACGAGATGCTTGGTGCAGAAGTATTCTTGTACTTCACGATCGAGGATACAGATATCACAGTACGTGTTAATCCTCGTACAACAGCTCGTCCTGGTGATACAATCAAAATCGCTCTGGATGCCGAGAAGATTCACCTCTTCGACAAGGAGACAGAAGTTACAATTACTAACTAGGATTCAACTTACATATGTGAGTAAAAATAAGGGATGCCTAAACAGGCATCCCTTAAATCATTTCTTGCGTTTTTTCTGAAAAAATGGTACAATAAATTATAATGCGACAAGAGTAGACTGTTTTCGGAGGTGTGGCAATGATATCAAATCAGATTTTGCAAAATACGATTGAAGGGATTAAGGGGATTATAAAAAATGATCTATGTGTGTCAGATGCAGAGGGAAATACACTGGCGACGACATCAGAGGATTTTTCGGTAAATCACGAGGATGGCTTGAGTTTTGTTCAGTCACCGGCAGACAGCCAGGTGGTAAAAGGATGCCATTATTTTAAAGTATATGATGAAGGACAGTTAGAATATGTGATTGTAATCCGGGGAGATTCGGAGGAAGCGTATACGATCGGGAAGATGATCGTGCTTCAGATTGAGGGACTTTTGGTGGCTTACAAAGAGCGTTATGACAAAGATAATTTTATCAAAAACCTTCTGTTAGATAACCTGCTTTTGGTAGATATCTATAACCGTGCCAAAAAGCTGCACATTGAGATGAGTGCGCGAAGAGTTGTCTTTATTATTGAGACGAATAAAGAAAAGGATTCCGGAGCACTGGAGACGGTGCGAAGTATGTTTGCAACACAGACGCAGGATTTTATTACTGCAGTGGATGAAAAAAATATTATTCTTGTAAAAGAGATTGGGGAGAAAGATCAGATTGAAGATCTCGAAAAGACGGCATATGTTATCGTAGACATGCTCAATACCGAAGCAATGTCCCGTGTCCATGTGGCATTCGGTACGATCGTAAAAGAACTCAAAGAAGTTTCCAGATCATATAAAGAAGCGAAGATGGCTCTTGATGTCGGAAAGATTTTCTACAGCGATAAGAAAGTTGTCGCTTACAGTAATCTGGGAATCGGTCGTTTGATCTATCAGTTGCCGATGCCTCTTTGCAAAATGTTTATCAAGGAGATCTTTGAAGAAAAGACACCGGATCAGTTTGATGAAGAAACATTGACGACAATCAATAAGTTCTTTGAAAATAACCTGAATGTATCTGAAACGTCAAGACAGTTATATATTCATAGGAATACTCTGGTATACCGGCTGGATAAACTGGAAAAAAGTACAGGACTTGATCTACGTATTTTTGACGACGCCATTACGTTTAAAATTGCTCTTATGGTTGTGAAGTATATGAATTATCTTGAAACCATAGATTATTGATAGACAAAGTATGAGATTGGTAACAAGGGAAAGGATGAGAAGAGATGACAGCAAATCAACTGCCTATTATTGCGCTTGATGATGTAAGCAAGCAGTATCAGACCGGTGTGGATGCGTTAAAGCATGTTACATTGCAGATTGAAAATGGCGAGTTTGTATTTATTGTAGGAAAAAGTGGTTCCGGGAAATCGACATTTATTAAATTGCTTCTTAAAGAACTGGATCCAACTTCCGGAAAATTGTATATTGCCGGAAGACTTGTAAATAAATTAAGGAGAAAACAAGTTCCCCTGTATCGTCGGAATATTGGTGTTGTATTTCAGGACTTTCGTCTGTTGAAAGACCGGACCGTTTTTGAAAACATAGCGTTTGCCCAGCGTATTATCGGCAGAAGCAAACGTGAGATGATCCGCAATGTTACGACGATGCTTACGATCGTAGGTTTGACGGATAAAGCAGATGCCTATCCCAATGAGTTGTCCGGTGGAGAACAGCAGCGTGTGGCGATTGCCAGAGCACTTGTAAATCAGCCGACCATTCTTTTGGCAGATGAGCCGACGGGAAATCTGGATCCGCAGAATGCCTGGGAGATCATGATGCTGTTACAGGAAGTAAATAAGATGGGAACGACGGTAGTGGTAGTAACACATAATAATGATATTGTAGATGTGATGCAGAAGAGAGTAGTGACGCTGAGCGAGGGAATCGTTGTTCGTGATGATAAAAAAGGTGGCTATGAATATGAGAGGGATTAGTGTATTTTTATATAGTATCCGGCAGGGATTAAAGAGCATGCGGAAAAACAGGATGTTTACGATCGCATCCATCAGTACGATGGCAGCGTGCCTGTTTTTATTTGGCCTGTTTTATTTTATTGTTGGAAATTTCAGCCATATGATCAAAGAAGTAGAAAGTTCTGTTGGAATCACGGTCTTTTTTGACGAAGGAGCCTCACAGGAACAGATGGATTCGATCGGTGAAGCCATAAAATTGCGTGATGAAGTGGATCACATAGAATTTGTGTCAGCGGAGCAGGCATGGAAAGAATTTGCGGCAGAAAATTTTAAGGATAATCCGGATTTGGTGGACAGTTTTGCGGGAGATAATCCATTGGCAGATTCTGCCTCTTATCAGGTTTACGTAAAAGATATTTCAAAGCAGGATGAACTGGCTGCGTATATTAAGGGCATTGCCGGCGTTCGGCTGGTAAAACAGTCGGCAGATGCGGCAAAAAGTCTTTCTAATGCAAGCCGTCTGGTAAGTTATATTTCCATTGCGATCATTGTAATCCTGCTTGCCGTGTCAATCTTCCTCATTCAATCCACGATTTCTACCGGAATTACGGTGCGCCGGGCAGAGATAGGAATCATGCGGCTGATGGGGGCATCGGACTTTTTCATCCGTGCGCCGTTTATTGTGGAAGGTGTCGTGATCGGATTGATCGGAGCGGTGATTCCGCTTGCCATCCTTTTGGTCAGTTATTCTTCTATTATACAGTACATTAAGACGAAATTTGATATGATATCAAGCTGGATGACTTTTTTGCCGGTAGGAACAATATTCAAAGCATTGATTCCGCTGTGTCTTCTGATTGGAATCGGAGTAGGCTTTATCGGCAGCTTCTTTACGGTGCGTAAACATTTGGACATTTAAAAGGGGGACGGCAGAAATGAAACGAAAAATTCTTGCAATTAGTTTTGTAATCTCATTGGTATTTGCCTATTGTCTGTCCGGATTGCAGCAGCCATCGGCACAGGCAGAAGAAAGCACGACGGATTATGACCAGCAGATCCGACAGGCAGAAGAAGAGAAAAAGAAGGCGGAGAGCCGTCTGGAAAGCCTTGAAAAAGATCTGAAAGAACTGGAAGACAGCAAGGGTGATATCCTCAAATATATCAAGAAAGTGGATAAAAAGATCGAAAAGATTTCGAACACAATATCCGGGCTGAAAAAACAGATCGAAACATCGCGAAAAGAATTGGCAAAGATTCAGGAAGAATGCTCACAGCTTCAGGAAAAGCAAAATGAGCAGTATGAAATCATGAAAAAGCGAATAAAATATATGTATGAGAATGGGGAAGAAGGTTATGTAGAGGCTATTTTCAGTGCATCCAGTTTTGCTGATTTTTTGAGCCGCTCAGAGTATGTACAGAAAATTTCGGAATACGATGCCAACGTATTTGCAGAATATTCGAAACGTATGACAGAGATTGAACATTCTCAGAGTCTGATGGAGGCAAAGGTAGATGAAATCTGTAGCCTTCAGGATGAAGCAGTAGCTGATCAGGATTCTTTGAAAAAACTGAAAACAAGTAAAAAAGATGAAGTCAAAAAATTGAATTCCGCAATATCTGTGACCGATAAGCGGGTACAGACATATAATGCACAAGTGGCAAAACAGGAACAGAAAGTGGAAGCCTTATTACTGCAAAAACAGCAGGAGATTCAGAAAAAGGAAGCGGAAGCTGCAAAAAAGGCACCGCAGAGTGCGCAGGCATCCGGTGGAAATACTTCGACCGATGGTGCGGATCCGGCTGCATCGAATGCTTCTTATGCGGCAAATACCGGCGAACTGCGCTGGCCGTTAAATGTATCCGGAAGAATTTCTTCGAAATTTGGTTCCCGTACCAGTCCGACAGAAGGAGCAAGCACATATCATAAGGGACTGGACATCGCAGTATCTTCCGGAACCCCGATTATCGCTTCCGGAGCAGGAAAGGTTGTGACGGCAACTTACAGTTCCAGTGCGGGAAATTACATTATGATCTATCACGGAAACAGCTTATATACGGTGTATATGCACTGCTCGAAATTGTCGGTGAAAGTCGGAGATACGGTGAAACAGGGGGATGTCATTGGAAATGTCGGATCTACCGGTGTGTCTACCGGCCCGCATCTTCATTTTGGTGTAACGGTAAATGGTAACTATGTGAATCCATTGAATTACGTAAGTCAATAATCTAAAAGTTGATAACACAGCCTGAACGAATTGCGGTTTCAGGCTGTTTTGCGAGAATAAAAAAGCATAGGAGAGATCACAATGAAACGATTAAAAAAGATTATATCAAGCAGTTTTTTTCAAGGAGCAGTCTGTGGTATCGTATTTACATTGTGTGTGTTGTCAGTACTGCGTTTTTTTGGCATTCGTATTTTGCCGGCGGGAAATGCGGCAACACAGGCATATACAAAGAATAAGTACATTGAACAGTGTATTGAATCATACTACCAGGGAGACTACACGGATGAAGAATTAGCTAACGGTGCAGCAAAAGGAATGGTTGCTGCGCTGGGGGATAAATATTCTACGTATTATACACAGAGCGAATACGATGAAGTAATGAAGAGCATTGATGGTTCATACGTTGGCATCGGAGTTACGTTAAAACAGCTTGAAAATGGAGATGTTCAAGTGGCAGAAATCACAGAGGGCGGACCGGCACAAAGAGCAGGAATGCAGGCTGGTGATATTTTTAAAGAAGTAAATGGAACGGATCTTACCGGAAAAACCATGAGTGATGTGGTTTCTATGATAAAAGTGGATGCCAACGAGGGAAAAACAGTGGAGATCAAGGTGCTTCGTACGAAAGATGACAAGCAGCAGGAGACGGTTACCTTACAGGTAGTCTGTGAAACGGTTAAAGTTGTCTCTGTAGAAGACAAACAGATGGGGAACACCGGTTATATTAAAGTGTCAGAATTTGATAATGAAACGGATGATCAGTTTTCCAAAGCTGTAGATAAGTATAGTAACGAAAAGATCAAGGGACTTGTGATCGATCTCCGGGATAACGGTGGTGGTTCTTTGGAATCTGCCATTAATATGCTAAACCGGTTGTTGCCAAAAGGAGATCTGATCACGGAAAAAAGCAAAAAAGAGGGCGATAAGACTTATCATTCCGATGACAAAGAAAGTTATCAGAAACCGATTGTTGTTTTGATCAATGAAAACAGTGCCAGCGCGTCAGAAGTGTTTGCCGGAACGTTGAAAACGCGTGGAGCGGCTACGCTGGTCGGAACAAAGAGTTTTGGAAAAGGCATTGTTCAGACTGTCTTTTCTTTGAAACGTTCGTGTGGCGGTGGAATCAAATTGACTACAGCAAAATACTATCTTCCGAATGGCGAGTGCATTCATAAAAAGGGAATTACTCCGGATGAGACGATAGAATATGAGAAAAAGGATACAGATACCGAAAAAGAGGATACGCAGTTACAGCGTGCATTTCAGATTATTGAACAGTAAAGGAGGAACAGAGGATGAATGAGTTAGCACAGCATATGGTTGATACCGTAAAGGAATGGCAGTGTAAAATTGGTGTGAGAAAAGAAAAAATGGACTTGTTTTATCCACTGCAATCGTTAAAAGAATTATTGCAGTTGAATCCAGCGGATTCCACGGAACAGTTGGAGAAGACGTTGACGGAGTTTCAGAAAGAATACGAAGATTTGTTTGGCAGACTGCATTTTTGGAAAGAAAAAGAGCGATATGGGATTGAAATTCCGGAAGAAGGTGTGATTCATATCGCAGAGACGATACCGGATCCGGAATTTCTGGAGAAGTTTTTGAAAGTGATTCAGAATCCTGTCAGTAAAATGGAAGATATTACCAATTGCTTTCAGCAGTTTGCAAACGATAAGGGAGATGTATTGCATCAGGAAAATATGGTGCATGATGGACTCGGTTCCGTATTTTACTTTGAAAAGGATTCGACAGAACGGTATGTTTATTGTGTGGAAGACGATGATTTCGGATTGACATATCATCGTTTTACAAGAAAAGAGTACGAAGAATTAAAATAACAAGGAGGAGAAGAAAATGAAACAGAAGGTAAGAAAAGTATGGGGATATGTGTTGGTGTTTGCATTGCTGGCAGGAATCTGTCCGTGGCAGGCGGAATCAGTAAAAGCGGAAAGTGAAAAAAGTTTTTCCTCGGAGAATAGGGAAGTGGAGATCACACTAACGGAAAATTTATTTCCGGATGGGCATTGGTGCGAATATTCTCTGGCGGTTACAAATCATTCCTCCCAATCGATCCGCGACTGGCAGCTGACATTATCCGTGAATGACCTTTCAAAATACAGCGAAAGTTTTGGATGTCAGGCAACGGTAAAAAACGATAAACTTGTGGTAAAAGGGCAGGGAAACGGAAAAGTAGTAGCGGCAGGAAGTACTTACAAGGTAGACGGAGATTTTAAACTCGGATTTACATCGCAGGTTTCCTTTTCCGGCGCAGAGATTACCTATGAATATGGCAGCCAGAGTACCGGTGGCGGCAATGAAGGAAGTGTCGGTTCCGGAGCAACATTTATCGACGGCTACCAGTGCAATTATACGCTGACCGGCCAGACGAAAGATGTACCGTATAAAGATACTCCATATGGAAAACACGGCGCGCTTCATGTGGACGGTCTGCAGGTTAAGGATAAGTACAATCAGCCATTTACTCTTCGTGGGGCAAGTACCCACGGAATGCATTGGGGCGATGGTGAAACCTTTTTAAATAAGACCGCATTTCAGAATCTGCGCGATGAATGGGGCGTTAATATGGTGCGCCTTGTCAGTTATGTAACGCAGGGCGGTTATACCGATGGGGCTAAGGACAAACTGGATGAACATATCCGGGAAGGCGTTTCGAATCTGACAGATCTTGGAATGTACGCGATCATTGACTGGCACGTTCATGCGGAAAATCCAAATGACAAAAAGTCGGAAGCAATTCAATTTTTCGATACCTATTCGAAAAAGTACAAAGACCGGAGTAATATCATCTATGAGATCTGCAATGAACCTACCGGAACACCGTGGGACCAGATCCGTCCTTATGCGGTAGATGTGATAAAAACGATACGAGCCAATGACCGGGATGCGATTATTGTAGTGGGAACCAATACCTGGTCTCAGGATGTCGATGAAGTGGCGACAAATGGTGGAAAACTCGTTGATCCGAACGTGATGTATACGATTCATTTTTATTCGGGCAGCCACGGGGAAAGTCTTCGCGAAAAAGTACGTACCGCACTGAAAGCAGGAACACCGGTATTTTGTACGGAATTTGGTGTCTGTGATGCCTCAGGAAACGGCGGTTTTGATCTCGAGGAAGCAGACCGCTGGATCGATTTTTTTGAGGAAAATGGAATCAGTTACTGCTGCTGGAGTCTCAGCAAGAAAAATGAAAGTGCTTCGATGCTCTCGCCGGAATGCAATAAAGTGAATGGTTTTACCAATGCAGATCTTGGTGCGACCGGGGCATGGCTCATCAATACATATCGCAGCCGGGGCGGCGAAACGCCAGCACCAAGTGTCAGTGCAGCGCCAAGCGCCGTGCCAACGCCAAGTGCGAGTGTAGCGCCAAGCGCGAGTGTAGCACCAAGAGCAAGTGTAGCGCCAAGAGCAAGTGCCACGCCGGTAACCAGCGCCGTACCGACGCCAAGTGCGAGTGCCACGTCTGGGACAAGTGAAGCACCAAAACCAACGACAAATACCACGCCGGGAAAAGGTACCACTCCTAGTGTGAGTGATTCTCCGAATGAACGTGGAGAAAATGCAGTTCCAGAAGAAGACGAAGATTTAGAGGTTGCGGTAAGTGCCAGCTCGTATACGACAACTGTAGTCGATGGAGTGCAGGGGGTCGAAGTGTCAAATTTTGATTCTCAGAAAACGACCATTACCATTCCGGATTATATTACGATAAAGGGTAAGAAATATCCGGTTATTTCGATACAAAGCAATGCCTTTGCAAAATGTAAAAAACTTACAAAAATGGTAATCGGAAAAAATGTCCGCAGGATCAAAGCAAAAGCGTTTTATAATTGTAAAAAACTGAAAACCATTGTGATAAAGACGAAAAAACTGACGATGAAACGCGTTGGGAAAAAGGCATTTGCGGGGATTTATAAAAAAGCAAAGATCACACTGCCAAAAGGTGGATTTTCCAAGAAGCAGAAAGCCGCTTATAAGAAGATCCTGCGTGCCGGAGGGGTAGGAAAAAAGGCAAAGATCAAATAAGGAGTGACAGGCGATGGACATTTTTTTACTGGAAGACGATGATGCGATCGCGATGGGACTGACCTATTCGCTTGAGCCGGAAGGCTATGAGGTGACACGCGTCTCTACCGTAAAAGAGGCGATGCTTTTGATGGCGGATCGCACCTTTTCATTATATATCCTTGATCTTACGCTGCCGGATGGAAGCGGTTACGATGTCTGCCGGAAGATCAAAGAAAAAGGCGATTTTCCGGTTATCATCCTGACCGTGATGGAAGAAGAGGTCAATGTCGTGATGGGATTGGAACTTGGTGCGGATGATTATATCACAAAACCCTTCCGCGTGAGAGAACTGCTTGCCAGAATGAAAAGTGTCCTTCGCCGGTATACAAAAGAAACGGCAGACGGAGTTTTGCGGTACAAACAGCTTTGCATTTATACGAACGAAGGACGAGTGGAAAAAAATGGAAAAGAAATTGAACTTACCGCGATGGAATACCGGCTGCTGTTGATCTTGATGAATCATAAGGGTATGATCCTGAGCCGAAACCAGCTGCTCGAAAATATATGGGATGTGGAGGGCAATTTTGTCAATGACAATACGCTGACCGTATACATCAAGAGACTGCGCGGAAAAATTGAGACAGATCCAGCCGAACCGGAATATATCCAGACGGTTCGGGGAAGGGGGTATCGAATCGACAATGAAAGATAAAAGCCTGAAACATATGATCTTTTTGGGCAGTGTAATTACCATTTTGGGAACTGTACTTATGGCATGGATCCATCCATTGTGTGCTGTTCTCTTTTTTGTATTTACTGCTCTGTTGATCGCTATTTACAGTCTGGAAATAAAGAAACGACGGGATAAATTACAGCAGCTCAATACCTATTTATCCTTGATCTGCGCCGGTAAATACGATCTTGATATCGCAGACAACGAGGAAGGGGAAATATCCATATTAAAAAACAATTTATATAAAGTAATTGTCTTGCTTCGGTCGCAGAATGCGATGTTAGAAAAGGACAAGGTGTATCTGGCAGATGCCCTTGCCAATATTTCTCATCAGTTAAAAACACCCCTTACTTCCATGATGGTAATGACCGAACTGCTTGAAAGAGAGAAGGAAGAGACAAAGCGGAAGCAGTTTGTGGAAACCCTTGACAAACAGTTAGAGAAAATGAAATGGCTGATCACGTATTTGCTGAGATTGTCGAAACTGGATGCCGGAACGGTTGTATTTCATACTGACGAAATCGCTCTGGAAGAGGTTTGGGAGGCAAGTATAGAACCGTATTTACTGACAATGGATCTGAGAAATATCAGCGTAGAAAAAGGGAAATTAGAAGGAACGATCCGGGGAGATTTTAACTGGACGTGCGAGGCAGTCGGAAATATTGTAAAAAATTGTATGGAACATATGGACGACGGAGGGCATCTTTATGTGGAGACGAAAGATTACTCGTTGTATCAGTCTCTGATCCTGCGCGATGATGGATGCGGTATCGAAAAAGACGAGCTGCCACACATATTTGAACGGTTTTACAATGGCAAACGGGCAAAAAAAGACAGTGTGGGGATCGGACTGGCATTGTCAAAAGCCATTGTGGAAAAAGAAGAGGGAAAAATACTCGTAAAAAGTGAAGTAGGAAAGGGAACGGAATTTGAAATCCGGTTTTATAAAATGATTGTGTGACAAAATTGTCATTTTTCTTTCACGGAGATGTAAGGATGCAATGTTACACTTAAATTATCAGAAAGAAAAGGAGAATGACAATGAATATTTTGCAAGTTAAAAATTTAACAAAGACATATGGAAAAGGCAACACGCTCGTAAAGGCGCTGGATGATGTTTCTTTTGAAGTAGAACAGGGAGAATTTGTCGCGATCATCGGCCCTTCCGGTTCCGGAAAATCTACACTTTTGCATATTCTTGGCGGCGTGGATGTTCCGACAGGCGGGCAGGTCATCGTAGACCAGACTGATATTTCTACACTGGATGAAACGGCATTGGCGATCTTTCGCCGCCGTCAGATCGGATTGATCTATCAATTTTATAATTTGATTCCCATTTTGACGGTGGAAGAAAATCTTACCCTGCCGCTCTTGCTTGACGGAAATAAGCCGGATCCGAGACTGCTTACCGATCTGGTAGAGAGACTGGGACTGGAAGACCGTTTGAAACATCTTCCGAATCAGTTATCCGGTGGACAGCAGCAGAGAGTCTCTATCGGGCGGGCGTTGATGAACAATCCGGCGCTTCTTCTGGCAGATGAGCCAACCGGAAATCTGGATAGTAAAAACAGCGCAGAGATTATTTCGCTGCTTCGGATGTTTAATAAAGAATTTCATCAGACGGTAATTATGATCACACACGATGAAAAGATTGCACTGTCTGCCGACCGCATCATTGAAATACGAGATGGAAAACTGGTAAAAGACTGTAGAAATGGGGGAGAGAGCGATGAATATAGTAAATAAATTAACGCTCCGCCATATGAAGACAAATCGGGGGCGGACGATTGTAACCACACTGGGGATTGCTGCCGCTGTAGCCTTGATCACGGCGATATTTGTAAGTCTCGCTTCCTTTTTGGATATGACAGGAGAAATCTGCCTGTACTCGTATGGAAACCGGCAGTCTGTCTCGGGAAATGTATCGCCAAAACAGTTATCCGAACTAAGAAAAGATAGCCGCGTGAGTATGGCAGGAGCCAGCCTGGCATTACCGGAAGAAAATGCGTTCCAGCTTGATGGCGCAAAGAGCCCGCGAACCGGACGGGGTGATATCATGGCAGCGGATACGACAGCGATGAAGCAGCTTATCACCTGCAAATATGACGGAGAACTTCCCAAAAATGAAAACGAGATTGCATTAGAAGAAAAGGTGTTGAGTCAAAACAAGTTTCAGATAAAACCGGGCGATGCGATAGAGGTAAATTTTGGAAAAAGAACTGTCGAGTCAGATGGACAGGAAATGCCATATACCGGAAGTTTCATTGCAGGAGAAACATTTACCGCAGGAGAAAAGCGGTCCGTAAAAGTGACTGCGATCCTGCATCAGAATGTGCCGACAAGTTCATTTAAGATGATTCGTGGAATGAGTGAGGCAGAAAAGAAGGAAAATGCAGATGTTTCTATTACATTGAAAAAAATCGACCACAATTCACTCAAAGAATTAAAACAGATTGTAAAAAAATATGACCTGCAAAATACGGATTATGAGACTACATTTTTGGAAACAAAATTTGCAGTGGATAAAAACAGTGCTACATTCAAGAACCTTCTTCCGGTAATTGGAATTGCACTGGCAATCGTGATGGCAGCGTCCATCGTATTGATCTACAATACGTTTGCCATGTCGCTTTCGGAGAGAGTACGCTATCTCGGAATGTTGGCAAGTGTAGGAGCAACCAAACGACAGAAACGAAATTCCGTGTATTTTGAAGTGCTTTTGCAGACTGTGGCAGGATTCATTCTTGGCATTGTGGTTGGAATCATTGGAATATCGATCACCCTGAATCTGCTTGGAGGTAAGATCATTTCGACCGGAATGGTACAGGGAGTTACAGAGGACACATTTTCTATGTGTACGGTTGTTCCATGGTGGAGTGTATGCCTGATCGCTCTCATTAGTTTTATCACGGTGTTGATATCCGCGCTTGTTCCCGCGAGACGGGCTTCAGCCATTTCACCCATGGATGCGATACGACAGACGGGAGAAATACGCATCCGCAAAAAGAAAATCCGTACGCCGTTTTATATCCGTAAAATATTTGGTTACGAGGGAGAATTGGCGCATAAAAATCTAAAGAGAAACAGCAGAAAAGCAAAAATTATCACAAGATCCATCGGTTTTTCCGTTATTTTGTTTTTGTGTATCAACTATTTCTGTCAGTTGCTGATAGAATCCAATGGCATGCAGGACAGTCAGCCGCATCAGATCGTGGTACTTGTTTCACAGAAAGATAAGGAAGAAATAAGGCAGAAAATACAGCAGTTAGACGATGTAGATGAGGTGCTCAATGTCTCCGGAAAATGTTATATCTATGATATGTCGAGCAGAGGTGCAGAGGATAAATGTGTATTTTCGGGAGATACGGTGACATCCGGTTATCAGAAAGCCTTTAAAGACCGGGCTTTTGTTTACATCAATCTTTTGGACAGCGAGACATTTGATGAGATGTGCCGGAAAAATCATATTGATCCTGCTCCGTTTTATGGTGATACCTGTAAGGGCTTATTGATGAACAATATACAGCATACGAAAGATGGTGGAAACGTATTTACGGATCAGATTCTGCACAAAAAGTTTGTGTCGGAAGACGGGAAGGAAGGAGTAGAAATAGAGAATTTTATTTCTTATGATCCGGATCTGGTTTCCTGCCGCCTCAATGCCAGCGGTGCTGTTTCTGTCTATATGCCGGAGAGCACTTATGTGAAGAAATACAAGAACAATGCGAAACTCGGAGTGATAACGAGCCAGCATGAGAAAGTGACAGAAGAGATACAGCAGATCATCGAAGAAGGTGGTTATAAAGAGGGTGGTGCCATTGATAACGCAGAGGCATTTCAGACGATGAATACCGTCATATTTATTATGCAGGTGTTTATTTACGGGTTCATTGTATTGATCACACTGATCACAATTGCCAATATTATCAATACCATTTCTACCGGAATTTCACTACGCCGAAAGGAATTTGCAATGTTGAAATCGGTAGGGATCACGCCAAAAGGATTCCGCAAGATGATCTGTCTGGAAAGTTTCTTTTATGGAGAGCGGGCGCTTATTGTAGCGATACCGGTTAGTTTGTTTTTATGTTATAATATGAATACACGTATCAATGCGGCGACGATTCCATTTTTTGTTCCTTGGAAAACGTACCTTATTGTCATTGCAGCCGTGTTTATCTTAGTTGGATTATCGATGTATTATGCTATGTATAAACTGCGCAACGATTCGATCATAGAAACATTAAAAGAAGAGGTATTATAGAAAAAAGACAGCACAGGAAAGTGACGGGATCACGCCTGTGCTGCTCTTTTAATAGGATAAATTAAGCCATGTTGTTTGCGGTTTTATATTTGTAGATCATCTCTGCGTGGTTTTGTTCTTCTGTCTGAATGTGATTTAATAATTTGCGGATGTTTGAAGCGGCAAATTGGAACAAGTCATTGTTGTACGTGGAGGACACAAGTTTTTCTGTCGCGATGGAATCGGTACATAAAAAAGCATCGTGTTTTTTGTCCTCGGAATTACAATTTTTGTCATAGGTTACGGACGGGGTGTAGCCCTGTGTGCCGCTTTCCTGTGCTTTTACATTGGGAACATTTCCCTTTAATACGTCAGCAAGAGAGTCAAAATGTTCCTGTTCTTCGTCTCCGATCTGATGAAATAATTTCTGCAGTTCCGGATCTTTTGCGGAAGATTCATAAAAACGGTATTTTTCCACGCAGGATTTTTCTTGTGTCTGAAGCTCTTTGATCACGCTTTGTTCTTTTTCTGTTAATTGCATAATTTTATAACTCCTTTATAGCTTTTTTATCATCATTTCCCAATATGAAAAAAATATACAAAATGCAAGGCGAAATCTTTTTCGAAAGGTTGAAAATCAAGGGAAACATGGTATAATAAATATGTTTGAAGATTTTTATGCCCGGTTATTACCGGAAGAAAGGAAGAATATAGTATGAACGCAGTATTAGAAAAAATTGAGAAAATCGGTATCGTACCGGTTGTTGTTTTGAACGATGCAAAAGATGCAGAGCCATTGGCAAAAGCTTTGTGTAATGGTGGACTTCCTTGTGCAGAGGTGACATTCCGTACAGAAGCCGCGGAAGAATCCATCCGTATTATGACGGAGAAATTCCCGGAGATGCTTGTAGGTGCTGGAACCGTTCTTACGACAGAGCAGGTTGACCGTGCGGTAGCAGCCGGTGCTAAATTTATCGTAAGTCCCGGATTGAACCCGAAGGTAGTTCAGTACTGCATCGATAAAAATATCCCGGTTACTCCGGGAACACAGACACCGAGTGAGATGGAAAAAGCATTGGAGATGGGACTTGATGTTGTAAAATTCTTCCCGGCAGAACCAGCTGGCGGATTGAAAATGATCAAGGCAGTAGCAGCTCCTTACACAACACTCAAATTTATGCCTACCGGTGGAATCAACCTTGGCAATGTAGAAGAATACCTCAAATATGACCGTATTCTTGCCTGTGGCGGAAGCTGGATGGTAAAAGGCGACCTCGTAAGCGCAGGTAAATTTGACGAGATCGAAAAAATGACGAAAGATGCAGCTGAACTAGTAAAACGTATTCGTGCCTAAAGATACAAAGCGGAGGTGATGACAAAAGATGTGGTTTTTTATTATGCTGGCAATGTTTCTCGTAGTGTTAGGTTCTTTTTTCTATGTAACAAGACGGATTTCTCAATTCCGTTTTATGGAAAAGGTATCAAAAGGCAGGAAATGGCTTCGAATCTTAGAAAGTCTGGTGCCGGTTCTTGCGATGTTTGGTGTACTTTGGTATACCATGGGAATGATGGATGCCCTCATATGTATGATCCACCTTGTCATCATCTGGCTTTTATGTGATGGAGTCACCGGACTCCTTCACAAAAAGACCGGCAAACCTGCCAAATGGAGCAGACAGGAAGTTGCCGGTCTTTTTGCTATCGTTTTAACGACCGGTTATCTGATCTGTGGATGGTTCCTTGCCAATCATGTATGGAAAGTGCCATACACACTGCATACGGAGAAACAGACCGGAACATTGCGCGTCGTTCAGTTTGCGGATTCTCATGTGGGAACGACGTTTGACGGAAAAGGACTTGAAAAATATGTGGAGGAAATGCAGCAGACGAATCCGGATGTCGTAGTCATTACCGGAGATTTTGTCGATGATGATACCTCCAAACAGGATATGATCGATGCCTGTCATGCGTTATCAAAACTGAATCCAACGTATGGGGTATATTTTGTGTTCGGAAATCATGACAAGGGATATTATGATCCGGAATACCGCGGATATGATGGAGACGACCTGATAAAAGAACTGGAAAAAAATGGAGTTCATGTGCTGCAGGACGATGTGGAATTGATCGATAACCGTTTTTACCTGATCGGGCGTCAGGACCGCTCGGAAGAGCAAATGGGAGGTTCGCGGGCGAGTATGCAAAAATTGACGGAGAATCTGGATGCGTCGAAATACAGCATTGTGTTGGATCACCAGCCGCATGATTATGACAATCAGGCGGCAGCCAAAGTAGATCTGGTATTGTCCGGACATACGCATGGTGGACAATTTTTCCCAATCAACTATGTGGGAGAGTGGTCCGGCGAAAATGACAAAACTTATGGTCTCGAAACACGCGATGTGACGAATTTTATCGTCACTTCCGGCATTTCAGACTGGGCAATCAAGTTTAAGACAGGGTGTAAATCGGAATATGTAGTGATTGATATTGAGGGGAAATAAATGACGAAAAAATATATGTTAGCATTAGATCAGGGAACGACAAGTTCCCGTTGTATTTTGTTTGATAAGCAGGGAAATATATGCAGCATGGCGCAGAAAGAGTTTGAACAGATCT
>FR894061.1:57156-58267 GCA_000434115.1 Roseburia sp. CAG:309
AGAAAGAGTTTGAACAGATCTATCCTCAGGCCGGCTGGGTTGAGCCTGACCCGATGGAAATCTGGGCGTCCCAGCTGTCTGTCGCCACAGAGGCGATTAGTAAAATCGGTGCCTCAAACAATGATTTCCTGATGCAGTTTCAAGCAGATATGCTGAATGTGGATGTACTTCGCCCAAAATGCGTAGAAACAACAGCGTTAGGAGCGGCATATCTGGCAGGACTTGCAGTAGGCTACTGGAAAGATATCGATGACATCCGTAAAAACTGGGCGTTGTCGAAGGTATTCACGCAGATGTGCCGGAAGAGCAGCGCAGGCGGAAATTAGCGGGATGAAAACGCGCCGTGCGGTGTGCACTTGCGTGGATGGAGGAAGCGTAGAGGGGAGATGCCTGCTGGTTTGCAGGGAGGGGTGTTTTTGAGGTGGAGGTTTGCTTTGCGATAATGTGTGATCCCCCCTTGCGATTGACTCTTATATGAAAAAACGCGAATTGAGTCATAAAATTCTAGGGTCATTTTTAATCTGAACATGAAATTTGTGATATAAGTCAAAAAAAGAGTAAAGGTTATCCTTAAATATTTGATCCGATTTATGAATAATGATTTTTGGTCATAAAATTAAGAAGACAAATTTGACTTTTATTTAAAAATTGTATATTAGGTCAATAGAGATGCGTAAAATGTTTGGTCTAATTGAAAAAAGATGAAATAAGGTCAAACCAAGTAAGTTGTATTCTGATTTTAACAATGAAATATTTGATTGATAGAAACGGAGAGATAGAATTTTATGAAAAAACACAAAATTGCTGCAATACTAATGATAATACACGGTGGATTTATGGAAATCGGTGGAATTTTGGCTATGATTCCTGCATTGATGTTTGGAACAGATAAATTTGATATCGGAAAATATTTTGAATTCAAGTTTCAATATTTTCAGGAAAATCTTTACTTGATGATGATTATGGGAGCTATGTATGGAGTTCTTAGAGTAATCGGAGCAATTGGATTGCTCAAAAATAAAATGTGGGGGTTCGTGTTATCTGTAATAAATTGCACTATTACAATTGCCCTTATGATGTTTTTACTGCCAGCCGGAATCATGGATGGAAT
>FR894062.1 GCA_000434115.1 Roseburia sp. CAG:309
ATTTTTAACTCCATTTTTAACTCCTTTATTATGTTGCTTGGTTTACAGTTACTCTATGATAAAACGAGACCTCTCTTAAATTAGGAGAAGCCTCGTGAATTTTCGCATCAAAAAAGAGCCCTAAAAGGCTCCTTCCATGCTTTCTATATAAAGTTTTGAAAAAGAAAGTGGCAGAATTTCTTACATTTTTACCAATTATAGTGTAACACACTTCGAAAGTGTCATCAACTGCATTAAGTTCCTACACTTCTACCGATTATAGTGTAACACATCTCAAAAGTATCATCAAGTGCCATTTAGTGTCACTTAGTATCACTTTTTTTCGATTTGGTTCGATGAAATCCTGTTTTCCCATTTATATTTTATCCATTGATTTTTCAGTTTATATCTGTGTTGCTGACTTCTGTTTACATTTTTCAAGTAAATCAATTCCAAACAGAGAATATAAAAATGAGCCTACAGTTCACCTCAAAACACCTTTGATTTTTGCCAGTCTCTAAATAGTCATTTTATACGTAACACAAAAAATAGGAACAACGCAGAAAAAAAGGAGGATATGCGTATGAAAAAAAGTTTCAACTTGAAAATCAAGTTCAAAAAAAACAACTCTAAAAAAACATTAAAGGTAACATTTTCTTTTGGTGACAATTTGCTTTTTGCAAAACTTCAATGTAGAAGAAAAACTTTTATTTGTTTGCACTTCAAACTGAAGTTTTACATAAAAATCAGCAAGTTTACCAAAACAACATCCTCAAAATTTGATCTTTCTTTGCAAAAAACACTCTGTTTTTTGATAAAGTTCGTCATCAAGAAAGTGTTAGAACAAAAATTTTTTTAGGCAAGACGAAAAGGATTATTGGTGCCAATAATCCTTTTCATTTTTCAGCTACTTGCGCTGATACGAAAATTTAATTCCTGCTGCTTTAAATGCAGCAGCTGTTTTACTCTGTGCTTTACTGCTTCTGCCAACTACCTTAACTTTCACTTTCGAACATTTTTTGATTGTTGCTGACGAAACATTGCTTAGATTTACGGATGTTATCGTCACATTTTTCAACTTTTTACATTTGAAAAACGTATTCTTGGAAAGCTTTTTCACGTTAGCCGCCTGAATTGTTACTGTCTGCAGCTTTTTTAAGTTAGAAAATGCTTTCCCATCTATCTTTCTGACCGTATAACTGATTCCATCTATCTTAATGGCATTGGGAATTGTAATCTTTTTAACATTTTTCCCTTTTACAATGGTAGCATTTCCCTCACTATCCGTTCTGTACTTAAATTGTGAAGTACTTCCGCTAACCGCTTTGTAATCAACGTTTCTCAATGAAGAATTATATTCTGTTTTTGGAACGGAAAACCCTGAGAAATTACTCGGTTTGGATGGTACAATATATGGTTTTACCACAGGCTGGCTGCTTTGCTGCACAGTTGGTGCTTTTGTTGGCTGCACAGTGGTTACTGGTGTTGCCGTTGGCTGTACCGTCGGTGTTGGGGTTGGAGTAGGTTTGATTACTGTTTTGATCTCCCCTACCTGATTTATTCCGACATACGCAAATATTTTTGAATATCCAGCTATACTTGACTCCGTTGATTCCGTTGCCGTAAAAACACCATCTTTTTCTGTATAATTATCTTTCCCATATACATATCGAACTTCTTCATCGTCATCAACATAACCTGCAAGATCTTTCTTTACATCGATGCTGTCACCGACCATGATATTATAGTCTTTATTAACATAATAATCATAGTTCGCATCTGCTGTTACCGTCAATCCCCAAAATTTTTGTGTCAGGGATTCATATGACATCCAAAAATATCCATCCTTTGACCAATAAGATCCCCATGAGTTTTTACAAAGCCATGCTCCATTTTTGCTAGGTTTTATCAGAAAATTATCTTTTGAATAATTATCATCCCAGCCTACAATCTGGATGGCATGACTGTCTTTTAGTGTATCCGATACATTGTTGTAAGAATAAACCGGCAAAGTTGTATTATACAAATAGTCACTTGTAAGATAACTGGTGACAACCGATCCACACTTACTTATAATTTCTTTCACTCCCTGAATATCTCCTGCAGGGACTTCATATGCTCTTTTGATTTTGTATTTATAGTTATTGGCCAGATTATACCACGTATCAAATGTACTGTTGTCTGCAAGTAAGGCAATAGGCATATCTGTTTCATTTACAAACCCAAGACGATGTGCTCTATAATAACTTGTCTCTTCCATTCCACCGTTCATCTCAGATAATATCTGATAATATGTATGTCGGTTGCTATTTTTATACGGACTACACTGCAGATTTGTACAGGAACAAGTATACGCAATCTGCATATCTGAAATATCCACTGAACTGTCTGCCTGGCCGGTTTTGATCAGAGACGTTTCTACGGCAGAGGCTAACGCATACGCATAACAGATTCCATAACTTCCCTGATCCTTTGCCATCGTAACTCTTCCGGTTCCTCTTGGATCATAAGAAGAGTCATTGACATCAATTGTATACGTGTCCTTTGAAGCTGCAGATACTTCTGCTTTCGGCATACATGGTATGCCTGTTATTATCATTACTGCTACAAGCAGCATAGAAATTCTTTTCTTTAACATAATGGATTCCTCCCCTCATTTACCTCGTTTTTGATTTATTCTTTTCTGATCGGATTTCCCTCGAACGTTTAATAAAATCATAGGTTGACATTTCTTCCTGAACAGTCATTTCCCGATCGATCACAAGTCCGTCAATACCTTTCTCATATACAAATTTTTTGATGTCTGTCATTCGATTGGTCTGATAGTATTCTACCAAAAGTCCTGTGAATGTCTGCAGTTCCTTTACCGGTATGGCAATAATGCCCTTTCCGTTCTGTATCATTATCTGATTGGCACATAACTGAGCCGTTCTTTTATTGCCGTCTGTGAACAACTGGCTTCGCATGAGATAAAGCATTAACGTAATGGATTTATCTGTCACACAGTAGTTGGATAAAATCTCTTTGATTTCTCCCTGTACAATCTCCTCATCCGGAATTGCCGGTTTCCATTCCGTACCACCGATAGAAACTTCTGAATTGCGGAGCATTCCGGCATTCAAAACAATTCCTTCTTTTCCTACTTCATGATTCATCTGCTTAATATATCGAAAATCAAGTGGATAATCGATGGAATCAAAAAGGAACTCCCAGGAATGTTTCAGGTTACGCACCTTTACAATGTCATCTTCTTTCTTGCCATCCAGTTTCATTCCTTCCACAATCGTCTGGGTTTCCGGAAACGTGAACGGTACGCCTTCCAGCATGGCTTCTTTCCAGATACTGTCCACCAAATTTCTTTTAGCATAAAATATATTTTCTTCCTGTGTCATGTTATATTTATCTGTAATATTCATTTTTTTACCCCCTTTGAGTATGTCAAAAGTATGCTATTTTGACATACTTTGTATGCCGTTCGTATGTCATTTTGACATACTTTTCTATGTCTTTTTTATTGTTTCTTTTCATTTTCCTCACTGAGTATGCCAAAAGTATGCCATTTTGACATACTTT
>FR894063.1 GCA_000434115.1 Roseburia sp. CAG:309
TTCTTAACCGTTGGGTCGGTATTTATCAACTCCTCTATTTTCGCACATCCGTGGATAACTGTCGAATGATCGCGTCCGCCTATCTTTTCGCCAATCTCTGTTGTGGATAAGTCTGTTAATTCTTTGCATAAGTACATACAGATCTGTCGTGGATAAGCGATGGTCTTCTGTCTCTTCTTCGAAATGATGGCATCGGGTGAGAGTTGAAAATGTTCCGTTACGATATCAATGATATATTCTACCGTAATTTCTCTTGCACTATCCGGTTTGATCATATCCTTCAATGCGTTTTCTGCAAGTTCCAGTGTAATCTTCTGGTGGCTTAATGTGGAAAAGTATTGAACTTTTTTAAACGCGCCTTCCAGTTCACGTACGCTGGATCGTATATTGGTAGCAATGAAACGGAGTACTTCTTCATCGATACTAATGTTTTCTTTTTCTTTAAAATTATTTAAGATTGCCATACTGGTTTCGTAATCCGGCGGCTGAATATCAACCAAAAGTCCGGAACTGA
>FR894064.1:0-128 GCA_000434115.1 Roseburia sp. CAG:309
GAAACCGCCCTGATAAATCTCTACCTCAAGCCAGTCAGACAGCGCATTTACGACAGAAGCACCTACACCGTGCAGACCACCGGATACTTTGTATCCTCCACCACCAAATTTTCCACCGGCATGAAGTA
>FR894064.1:344-723 GCA_000434115.1 Roseburia sp. CAG:309
TTTCCGATGTGCTTCCAATATACATACCGGGTCTTTTCCGAACTGCTTCCAGTCCTTCCAAAATCTGTATCTGGTCAGCACCATATTCATTTTGTACCTGATTTGGGTTATCCATTATTTACTCACCTTTTTACCTTTCCTGATTCAATTTCAAACGTCTTTTGAATATTGATTCCATTTTTAACAAATTCTTCCAGTCCCGTGCAGGTAATTATCGTTTGAATACCTTTGATATGTTCTAAAAGATAATTTTGCCGGTTTCTATCTAATTCTGACAAAACGTCATCTAATAATAAAATAGGTTTTTCACCTTTTTTTTCTTCTACAATTTTAATTTCTGTCAATTTCAGCGACAAAGCCGCTGTTCTCTTTTGCCCTC
>FR894065.1 GCA_000434115.1 Roseburia sp. CAG:309
CAAAAATATTACAAATTTTTCACTTTAAAATTACGCTCGGCGGCGCGGCGCTGATCTTTCTTCGCAATATCTTCACGCTTGTCATACAGTTTTTTTCCTTTGGCAAGGGCAATCTCCACTTTGATCAGGCTTCCTTTAAAATATACCTGGAGCGGAACCAGCGTATATCCTTTCTGTGACATTTTACCGATCATCTTACGGATCTCGCTGCGATGCAGCAGAAGTTTCCGCACACGAAGCGGATCTTTATTGAAAATATTTCCTTTTTCATAAGGACTCACGTGCATTCCATAGATAAATACTTCTCCTTTTTCCACTCGGATAAAAGATTCTTTGATGCTGCAATGTCCCATCCGCATGGACTTTACTTCCGTTCCATGCAGTTCGATCCCGGCTTCGTATTTTTCTTCTATAAAATAATCATGCCATGCTTTTTTATTGTTTGCAATCAATCGAATACTTTCTTTACTCATCTTCTTCCCTCATTTCCATATTTTCCGGCAAAAAATCAATGGTTCGCAGATTTTTGTCCGCGCGTACAACCTGAACACGCATTTTCTGTCCCAGACGGTACTCTTTCGCGCTGTACGTGCCGACAACACGGTAATTGGCGGCATCGTATTCGTATACATCATCGGTAAGATCTGCGAGACGGATCATTCCTTCGATCGTATTGGGCAGTTCCACATAAATGCCCCACGATGTCACACCACTGATCACACCTTCATAACATTCTCCAATCTTAGACTGCATAAATTCTGCCTT
>FR894066.1 GCA_000434115.1 Roseburia sp. CAG:309
GGACGAGGGAAATGATGTGCGTGCGCTGATTAATGCATTTGCGGCAGTAAAGGACAGCAAAAAACCGGTCGTTGTGCATATTAAGACGTTGAAAGGAAAAGGATATGCGCCGGCAGAGGCTCATAAAGAAGAGTGGCATTACAGCGGGCCATTTCACATTGATACCGGAGAACCTCTGATGGAAATGGAAGGCGAAGGATACGAAGATGTGACGGTTTCTTACCTGCTTGATAAAATGAAAAAAGATCCGAGTGTCGTTGCCATCACATCCGGAACGCCGACGGTAATGGGATTTACCGAGGATAAGAGAAAAGAGGCGGGCAAGCAGTTTGTCGATGTGGGAATTGCAGAAGAGACGGCGGAATTGCAGAAGAGACGGCGGTTGCGCTTGCTTCCGGTATCGCGGCAAATGGCGGAAAACCGGTGTATGGAGTCTATAGTACTTTTGTTCAGAGAACGTATGACCAGCTTTCACAGGATCTCTGTATCAATAATAATCCTGCGACGATTATTACGTTCTGGGGAACGGTCTATGGCATGAATGATGTGACACATCTTGGGTTGTATGACATTCCGATGATGGCAAATATTCCAAATCTTGTTTATCTTGCTCCGACGACAAAGGAAGAATATCTGGCAATGCTGGACTGGAGCATTGAGCAGAAGGAAGATCCGGTTGCAATTCGACTTCCGGGCGGTGCGATGGTATCCGATGGCAAAAAGGTCACGAAAGACTTTTCGAAGTTGAACCGTTATGAGGTGACAAAAAAAGGAAGTAAAGTGGCATTGATCGGCCTTGGAACATTTTATTCTCTTGCTGAGCAGACAGCAGAAGCTTGGCAGAAAGAAGGAATCGATGCGACCGTTATCAATCCATATTATATCACCGGCGTGGACGAAGAACTTTTGGAGAATTTGAAGAAAGATCACGATGTCGTTGTGACGCTGGAGGATGGTGTTCTGGATGGCGGATTTGGTGAAAAAATCGCACGTTTCTATGGCGCTTCTGACATGAAA
>FR894067.1 GCA_000434115.1 Roseburia sp. CAG:309
TTACAACTTTATTATACCATCTCAGGTACCTGTGGATTTTTTTTGTTATAAAGGAAAACAGATACTAGAAAATTCAATTTAAGTACCAAATATATCATAGAATAATCTTACAGATAGTGCTATAATTAAAATATTATTTTAATCAATTTAGAAGGAGGCAATTATGCAAATAGCAAGTAGAAAAGTAATCGCAGGCCTTATGGTTTCGGCTCTTTGTATCACAACACTATCCAGCGCCGGAAGTGATGTAGAAGCAAAGGCTAAGGCTTCTCTTAAGACCAAGAAGATTTCTGTTAAGGTTGGAAAGAAAAAGAGTATATTGATCAAGAATAAAACTAAGAAACATTCTTATTCTTTTACCAGCAGTAACAAACAAGTGGCAAAAGTAACATCAAAAGGGAAGGTTACCGGAATAAAAGCTGGAAAAGCGACTATAACAGTAAAAGAAGTTTTGAAAAAAGGTAAAAAGAAGAAAAGAACATTGGGAAAGGTTAAAGTTACGGTAACTGGCATGAAAAAGAAGAATGTAGCAACGCCAACACCGGAAACGGTAAACAAAGCAGCACCAACAGCAGAGGTAAAAACAACACCTACAGCGACACTGCCTGCAACAGCACCAGTTGAGCCGACAGCATCAGCAACACCGATCGTAACGAGATCTCCTGCACCACGTCCAACATTGGCGCCTGGTATGCCGGAATTAGATAAGAACAATCTTACTGTAGCGGACTATCCGGGTATTGCATCCGATGTGCCGGATCTGGATATAATTCGTGTTGGTCAGAACTACTACATGGTAAGTACAACGATGAACCTTGTTCCCGGTGTCCCTGTTATGAAGTCGACAGATCTTGTTCATTGGGAAATTGTAAACTATGCATGTAACCGTTTCCCAGACAAGGATTTATTTAATCTTGAGAACGGACAGCAGACATATAAGAATGGTTCCTGGGCAGCATCAATAAAATACAATGAAAAAACAAAACTTTTCTATGTGATCTACAATGTTAACAATGATGGTTTTTATTGTTACACGACACCGGATATCGAGAATGGTACGTGGAAAGCATATTACATACAGACAAGTTTCCATGACCCGGCATTGATCTTTGACGGTGACGGAATGTATGTTATCTACAATGGAAATAACATTCAGAAGATTTCTTTAAAAGAATCATCGGCAGAAGGTGGAATTGGAGAAGTTGTAAAAGAAGGCGGTTCAAGAGTGCTGTTTAATAAGACATTGGGCGGATTCGAGTGGTCTTTATGGGAAGGTGCTCATGCTTATAAGATTGGTGATTACTATTACCTTATGATCATTGGTTCTTATGGAAGCTGGTTCCGCAGAGAAGTATGCTATAGAAGTAAAAAATTGTATGATAGTAAGGCGTCAGACTGGGAAGCTCAATTGATCTTTGAAGGCTCTACATATGAGTATGGAACCGGTATCGCACAGGGTGGTATTGTGGACACGATCTATGGTGACTGGTATGGATTCCTTTTCCAGGATCATGATGGTCTTGGTCGTGTTCCGTCTATACTTGCTGTAAACTGGGATTATGTTGATACAAAGAATAACAAGGATTATCCAGACTGGCCGATGATGGGTTACTATGATGATAAAGGAAACTTTGTAAATTGTCTTGGAAGAAGCCAGAAGGTTAAGAATCCACTTACTATCCAGTTGAATAAGAGTGATAAGGAAAGTTACATTGTTGGTGATGATGACTTCTCCTATCCGGATTTTAAGGAAGGTGACAGCCTAAAGAAAGTATGGCAGTGGAACCATAATCCGGATGACGCCAACTGGTCAGTAACAGAAAATCCTGGTTATTATCGAATTAAAAACGGTAAGGTAGCAGGGAATATCTGGTTTGCAAGAAACTCTCTGACACAAAGAACGGTAGGGCCTAAATTTACATCAGAGACATGCGTTTTGACAGAAAATATGAAACCGGGTGATTATGCAGGTCTTGCTGCAATCAGTGCACACTATGGAATGGTTGGTGTAAAATGCGATGAAAATGGTAACCGTTACGTATTCCAGGGCTGCAATAGTAATACGAATAGTGGTGCAAAGGCGAAGAAAGAGGATAAGATAAAAGAAAATGCTGTTTCTGAAGAAAAGATCGAAGGAAACGCACCAGTATATCTTAAGATTGAGTATGCCTTTAATACAGGCAAGACAAGAGCAGATAGAGCAAACTTCTTCTATAGTTTAGATGGAGAGAATTGGAAGAGAATAGGCAAAACATTCTCACTTGGATTTGATACTGCGACAACATTTATGGGAACAAGAAGCTGGCTTGTAAATTATGCAACAAAAGAAGCTGGTGGATATGTTGATTTTGATTATTACAAAGTAAAATAAAATGATACCATTTCTGCCGGCAAGATTGTCTTGCCGGCAGTTTTTTTATTGTGCGCCTTGCGGCGCACGTTTCTAATGGGTGAAAGTGTTGTGGTCAAGCATTTTTGTAACATTTGTGGCTAAAAAAAATCATTGGATTGTTGCGTGGATATTACCGGAGTCTCCCGGTAAGGAGTAATCAATCCATTCGAGCATTGTATCGCATTAGGCGATTCTAGCCTGATAGGGGGGTAAATATCCATTAAAACTATGTGGACGCACATGATTGTATTCAACATATGCGAACTCCTCTACAACCTGATAGAGAGCTTCCTCAGTATCATATTCATACAGATAAATCAGCTCACTCTTCAAAGTGTTGAAATATCTCTCCATTGGAGCATTATCATAAGGATACCCTGCCTTACTCATGCTTTGTGTCACATGAACGGATTCGCAAAACTCTACGAATGCTTTGGAAGTAAACTGTGACCCTTGATCTGAGTGCAGAATTAATTTCCCTTTCAGGGACGGCTGCGATTCCAACGCGTTTTTCAGAGTACGAATTGCAAGATCACTTGTGATATGTTGATCTGTTATACCGGCGACAACACTTCGATCATGCAGATCTATGATTGTACAGTTGTAGCGTACTTCATGGTTTTCCAAAAACAAATAGGTAAAATCGGTACACCATTTTTGATTGATTTTATCTGCTGTAAAGTCCTGCTGTATCTTATTTTCAAATACTTTATGCGGTTTTCCATTCTCATATTCCGGTTTCTTCGGGCGAACGATAGCTTTCAATCCAAGTATGGAATTCATGTACTTGTGGACAGTTGCCGTACTGTATGAAAAACCTTCACGCTCTAAGTATACCTGCATGGTGCGATACCCGGCTACGCCATGGTGTTTGTGATAAATATCTGTAATTTTAGACAATACTTTCTCCCTCCGGGCATAATGATCCGCCTTCCGGTGTTTTCGGTAGTTGTAGTAAGCATTTAGACAGATATTAAAGCGGCGCAGGAGCCAGCGCAGACCAAATTCATTATGATGTTGTTCAATAAATCGATAAGCCTCTA
>FR894068.1:0-807 GCA_000434115.1 Roseburia sp. CAG:309
AATTTTTCTCGTTCTTTTTGATCGAGCGATATTGGAACATGTGTCTCGACACCATCAAATCCTACAATCGTAGGCATGCTGAGTGCGACATCTTCAATCCCATAAGCTCCCTGAAGCACCGTAGAAACAGGAAGAATTGACTTCTCATCGCGAACAATACATTCGCAGATCCGTTTGACCGACATCGCAATTCCGTAGTACGTCGCCTGTTTTTTCTGTATAATATCATACGCACTGTTTTTTACGCGGCTGGCAATTTCTTCCATTGCCGCATCGTGATTATAAAATCCACGCATTTCACAAAAATCATGCACCGGAATCCCCGAAACATTGGTACTGCTCCACGCCACGATCTCACTGTCGCCATGCTCTCCAATAATAAACGAATGGACACTCCGGTTATCCACACTCAGGTGTCTGCCAAGTTCATACTTTAATCTCGCCGTATCCAGCACCGTTCCAGAGCCGATCACCCGCTCTTTGGGAAGTCCGCTGAGCTTTGCTGCCACATACGTCAGAATATCAACCGGGTTAGATACGATCAATAAAATCCCCTGAAAATCAAGTGCCGCGATCTGCGGCATAATTTTTTCATAAATCGCCACATTTTTATGCACAAGATCCAGTCTTGTCTCCCCCGGCTTCTGGTTTGCGCCCGCTGTCACGATCACGATTGCGGCATCCGCGATATCTTTATACTCTCCTGCGTAAATTTTCATCGGGCCGGCAAACGGCATCCCATGTGCGATATCCTTTGCTTCCCCATCCGCCTTATCAAAATTCGCGTCCAGTAACACCATTTCCGAA
>FR894068.1:866-1075 GCA_000434115.1 Roseburia sp. CAG:309
TAGCTGCGCCCACAAATCCACATCCGATCACTGCCACTTTTCTCTGATTCATGCGATCATCTCCTTTGATTGGTCTTTTCCGGTAACTACGTATTCATTCCTGAACCGTTACACTTACAACTAGATTGTACCATTTTGGCATTCTTTATTCCGTTGTTATAACCACATTTTACCAGAGATTCTTCACACGCCGTTCACTTCTAATAATA
>FR894069.1:0-162 GCA_000434115.1 Roseburia sp. CAG:309
TTAACAATGCTGCATATTGTGTGGAGAGAATTAACGCAGAAAGAAAAAATGAAAATAGAAAGTGGAGAAATCAATGAAAAAGAATGAAATTTATGAGGGAATGGTAACCGAATTAAAGTTTCCAAATAAAGGAAAAGTAATAGTTGAAAATGAAGAGGAAAC
>FR894069.1:174-2653 GCA_000434115.1 Roseburia sp. CAG:309
AAACAGTAATGGTAAAAAATACATTGCCGGGACAAAAAGTCCGGTTTCGTCTTGCTAAAAATAAGAAAAATAAAAAAGAAGGAAAGCTTCTTGAAGTGTTAGAACCATCGGATATGGAAACACAGACACCGCCTTGTCCACATTTTGAATTTTGCGGTGGCTGTTCGTATCAGACCTTGTCCTATAAGGGACAGCGCGACTTGAAATTGCAGCAGGTTCAGAAACTTTTTGAACAGGTCTGCCCGGATCTGCCGCTTCACAACTGTGTATCCAGTCCTTCCATCTGGGAATACCGCAATAAAATGGAATTTTCTTTTGGAGATCAGGAAAAGGGTGGCGAATTGACACTGGGGCTGCATAAACGCGGCAGTTTTTATGATATCGTGCCGGTAGACCATTGCCAGATCGTGTCAGACGACATCCGTCAGATCATTACGTTGACAAGAGAATATTTTTCGGAGCAGGGCTGCACTTTTTTCCATAAAATGTCACATGAGGGATATCTGCGCCATCTGCTCGTAAGAAATGCGGCAAAAACCGGAGAAATTCTTGTTTGTCTGGTGACAACATCACAGGAAAACAGAGATTTGTCAGAGTGGACAACCCGCCTTCTTTCAGCACATTTGGACGGTAAAATAGCAGGAATTCTTCACATGATCAACGATGGATTATCGGATGTGGTCAAGGCAGATTCGACGGAAATTTTATACGGAAAAGATTATTTTTATGAAGAGATTCTGGGACTTCGTTTTAAAATATCACCATTTTCTTTCTTCCAGACAAATTCTGCCGGTGCGGAAGTATTGTATGAGAAGGCGCGCGAATATATCGGAGAAATTGATGGTGGTATCGTCTATGATCTTTACAGCGGAACCGGAACGATCGCACAGGTTCTTGCGCCGGTAGCTAAGAAAGTGATCGGGGTTGAGATCGTCGAGGAAGCGGTCCTTGCCGCCCGTGAAAATGCAAAAGAAAACCATCTTGCCAACTGTGAATTTATCGCAGGTGATGTGTTGAAAACCTTGGACGACATTGAAGAAAAACCGGATTTTATTGTTTTAGATCCGCCTCGTGAGGGCGTTCATCCGAAAGCACTCCGAAAAATCCTTGCGTACGGCGTAGAACGGATCGTCTATATTTCCTGTAAGCCTACCAGTCTGGCGCGTGATATGGAGATGATCTTAGAGGCAGGCTACCAGCCGCTTCGTGCAGAGTGCGTGGACATGTTCCCTTGGACGAGAGGTGTGGAGACTGTAGTTGGACTACAACGGAAAGATATGTAGAAATCCTTGAATTTACGCATAATAATATACTTATTGTTAATTCCACATTAATTGAAACGGATGATGAATTCATGGGATTTGCATGCACAAAGAAGGAGGATATAATTATTAATGAATTTTTGAATATTACATTACTTAGATTATAAACTTGTCCACCAGAATGGTGCAATTCCTTGAATTTACGTACTTTACAGAGTATTGGACTTTTCATGAAGTTGGTGTAAATCATAAAGAAAAAGAACAAGGTCGTAAAGTGGAGATGTCTGAAATACCATAGAAGAAATTGGCTGATAAAAGAAACAAGGATGACAAGGACGATAATGTAACTAAAATAATATGTTGGAGATTGTGCAACAGGTTGTTGCACAACTAAAGAGAAGTCAAGAAAAAATGCTAAAACAGCGGTAAACCTCTCTATGGTTTATGCTTACTTTGAAATTGGCAGAATGATTATGGAGGAAGAACAGCATGGTGATAATAGAGCCAGTTATGGCAAGCAGATTCTAAGGGAATTATCTGCGTATCTCACAAATATATTTGGGAAGGGATTCTCTCAAACGAATTTGAAACTGATGCGAATAGTTGATGTTGATGAAAGGCATTTTTACGAAATTAAAGCTGTTAAAAATGATTGGAGTTTGAGGGAATTAAAGAGACAGTATGATAGTGCCTTGTATCACAGGTTGTTACTTAGCACAGATAAAGATAACGTTAATAGATTGTCTACAGAAGGACAGTTAATAGAGAAGGCCTCTGATCTTGTGAAAGATCCTTATGTTTTAGAATTTCTGGGGTTGGAGGAGAAAAGCGAGTATTCTGAGAACGAGTTGGAAACAAGGCTGATTAATAATCTGCAGGCATTTCTTCTGGAACTGGGTGGATATTCTTGATTCAAGAAACTTTAATTCCGGAAATGTGGAAACCGGTGTTCCGGAACACGGAAACCGTCTTGATTTCCTTATGCCGGACAGCAGGGACATGGCAGCCGGAATATTCAACTGGGCACAGGGTATACTTTTGTAGCCAGACAAAAGAGATTTACCTTTAATGAAGAACATTTTAGGGTGGATTTGGTATTTTACAACAGAATGATACGTTGTTTTATTCTTTTTGATCTGAAAATAGGCACTTTAAAGCATCAGGATTTAGGGCAGATGCAGATGTATGTAAATTATTATGACCGTTATGAGAAGCTT
>FR894069.1:2731-6695 GCA_000434115.1 Roseburia sp. CAG:309
TGGGTAAAGGAAAGGGGTAATGCAGAATAAAACTGTGATTTAAACATCAAAAGTTCCAAGCCGCTGACACCTCAATGATTGGTGTCTTTGTCTACAACTCTGCCTGGTTCACAGAGATTAATTATTGATTTAATGTTTAATGCAGAATCAGGGATTTATTGTGCAAGAGAACGCTTTAAGGCTATTATAATGGTGGGATGGTTTATGATGTTGTTGATAGTTATAAGACTCTTCTTGATATGGGAACATAGTAAGGCGGAGCGACATAAATGTATACAAAATAATCCAAGGAGTGATATCAAGAGATGGTTGAGCGCATTTATCAACAAAATAAGAATGCTTTGCCAACTGAGGATGAAAGCGGAAATGCTGTGCAAATGCCGCGAGTTAGGCAAAAATTGTGGAAAAAATGTCGGATCCTTGCAATGCTTGTAATCATTTTGTGCATTGCTGCGGCGATAAGTTTTCTTGTATACATAAGCCCGCCGAAGGACGAGGCGGAATCCTATAGTTATCCGCCGGAGTTCTTTTGCGAAAGTGCAGGAAACCGTATCGACTACCAGACAGATGGAAAATGTGCGGCCTATGCTGCCGCTTATCTTCTGCGGCACTTTGGGGAGGCGGCGGATGGTGAAGAACTGTTTCCAGAATTGAAACGGCCATTTGGCTTTGTTTCGGCAAAAAGTATTACAGATGTTTTTGAGCAGCATGGGTATCAGGCAAAAGCCTGTCACGGAAACATTGACATATTGAAGCAGCGGTTGGCAGAGGGGCATCCGATCATCGTTTTTATCCGCATTCCGGGAGATACGCATTATGCTGTCGTCGTTGGCTATGACGAGCAATGCATTTATTTGGTGGACTCCCTTGCAGAAAATGCCAATGCATCGGATACACGATACAATAGGGTTCTGACGACGGGAGATTTTGAAGATGTATGGGAGAACGGAACATTGCTTCCCGATAATATTTATATCATTGTGAAAACTGCAAAATAGGCAGGGCGGGAAAATGAGCGAACTATCACTGTGGCATTGAGGGCAGTGATTTTGTAAAACTCTTTTTGGCAAGTACTGTAAGTAAGAAAATGGAAAATGGCGAGCCGACCTATCTTGCAGGAAAAAGCGGAATAGAAATTGTGCGTGAAATTATTTTTGAAACAATGAGAAAAGAAATACAGAAGTCCAATGTCAGCCTTCGCTCCATTCAGATGTACGAGCAGCGCAATAAAGATATAAATAAAGCAAGCGTGGATACAGTATATCGTCTTTCCAAAACACTTGGCTGTACGATGGAAGATTTGATAGAAAAATAAACTTTTAAAGATAGGAGCTCTTTTATTTTCATTCTGTTTATGTAATCCCTTATTGACAAAGATATAAAAAAGATATATAATGCACAATATATATCAAATGATATATATTAAATATTATATGAAAGGCTGCTAACGATTCGGCTGCGTTTCGAACGATAGATGAGCTGAATCGTTACAACAGGTGTATATTATGGCCCCGAAAAATAAGTTTACAAAAGAACAAATGGTAAAAGCTGCGGTGAGAGTTGCGCGAGCTAGAGGAATCGATGGCTTGACGGCAAAGACGATGGCAGATGAACTTGGCATCTCTACGCAGCCGGTTTTCACAGCTTTTGGATCTATGGATGAAGTGAAGAGGGAAGTTTATGCAGCCGCAGTGAGTGTGTATGATGGGTACACAGAGCTGGGCTTGAAAGAGAAAGTTCCCTTTTTAGGCGTGGGAATGCAGTATATACGGTTTGCGCGGCAGGAGCCGGAATTATATCGCTTACTGTTTCTGACTCAGGCGCAGGATAACGAGTACAGTGCGGTGAAGTCAATGCAGCATTTGCAGGAGCTTGTCCGCCCGACGTTGATCCGCATTTACCACATTACTGCGGAAGAAGCAGACCTCTATTTCCGTGATCTGTGGTTCGTCGTCCATAGTCTGGCAACCTTGATCGTGACGGGAGACTGCACTTACTCGGATCAGCAAATAGGAGAGATTTTGACGGGATTCAGTATTAGTATTTGCAAATCCATTAAGGAAATCCCAGGATTTGCGACAGGAAATTATGACCGGGATGCAGTTTTTCAAGCATTAGTCAGTAAGGAAAAATGAGTGAATTGAGAGAGAAATATTATGAACAGGCAGTTAATTGTGCGAGGTGAAACAGATGAAAAGATATGTTGCTCTGCTGAGAGGTATCAATATAAGCGGCAAGAACAAAGTGCCGATGGCAGAATTAAAAAAATGTTTTGAAGCACTTGATTTTATGGATGTAAAAACTTGTCTAAACAGCGGTAATGTGATTTTTTCCGGTGTTGATGCGGATGTGGTGGAGCTGACGGATCGGATTGAGCGCATGATACAGAGTCAGTTTAACTTACATATTCCCGTTTTTGCTATTTTGCGGGAAGATCTTGTAGACATCTTGCAACATGCTCCCGATTGGTGGGGGACAGCAGATAAGGAAATTTACGACAATCTTATTTTTATCATGCCACCGGCTAACTTTCAAGATGTTTATGATGAGATCGGCGAACCAAAAGAAGGATTGGAAAAAATACAACAATATAAGGCGGCGGTATTTTGGTCATTTAGTCGGAAGAATTATCAGAAAACAAACTGGTGGACAAAAACGGCCAGCGCGAATATTGGCTCAAAGCTGACGATAAGAACAGCGAATACAGTTAGGAAAATAGTTCGTATTGTTTCGGTTTAAGGGGGATAGTTATTATGGAAAATATTGTAATTTATGTTCACGGGAAAGGCGGTTCGGCGGAGGAAGCCGGGCATTATGAATCGCTGTTTCCTGGTAGCAAGGTAGTAGGATTTGATTACCATGCACGGACACCGTGGGAAGCCAGAGAAGAATTCCCGCAATTTTTTACCGCACAACGAAAAAGGTGTGATACGCTCGCTCTTGTGGCAAACAGCATCGGCGCATTTTTTTCCATGTCCTCATTGGATGAAATGCGGATCGACAAGGCTTATTTTATTTCCCCTGTCGTGGACATGGAGAAGTTGATCTGCAACATGATGACGTGGGCAAATGTGACCGAACAAGAGCTTGCGGAAAAAATGGAAATCTCCACGGAGTTTGGTGAAACTCTTTCATGGGATTATCTTACCTATGTAAAGGAGCATCCGGTTTCATGGCAAGTTCCCACCCGCATTTTGTATGGAGAGCATGATAATCTGACTTCTCTCGAAACCATATCGGCTTTTGCGAGGAATGCCGATGCGGAACTAACTGTAATGCCCGGTGGAGAACATTGGTTTCATACGGAGGAACAGATGCGGTTTTTGGATGCTTGGATTTTGAAAGAGGAAAAGAATTTAAGAAAGCTATGAGGAGAACGTAAAATGAAAACATTAAAAACTATTCAGAAACTATCAAAAGCCGGTGAAATTTTGAGCAAGATTATGTTTATCTGCTGCCTTGTCGGTTTTTGCCTTTGTATTGTTGGCATTGTCAGCATGGGACTTGGTGCTCCGGCGCTTAAACTTGGCAGCGTGACGCTGAAAGGCATTATAAATACAGAAGCAGAAACTACCGCAGGCACGATATATGCAGCGATAGCGGTTGGTTTAATTCTGTGCGCCGGAGAGGCTGTACTTGCTAAATTTGCAGAGTGCTATTTTAAACATGAACTTGCTGCTGGTACACCGTTCAATCTTAGTGTGGCCAGGGAACTGAAACGCTTGGGTATTCTGACGATTTGTATTCCTATTGGTACACAAATTGCAGCAGAGATTGCCTATGCGGTAATGAAGCAGATGATGCAGGATATTGCTCCGTTTCGGCTCGACAATTCCAGCTCGATAGGGCTTGGAATAACGTTTATTATTGTGTCGCTGCTCTGTCAGCATGGGGCAGAAATACAGAGTGGAGTGGAAGACGCCAAAGAGAATGAAAGGACAGGGGTTTTATGAAAAATTCTTTG
>FR894069.1:6719-25236 GCA_000434115.1 Roseburia sp. CAG:309
ACAAGCCTGCCGTATTGGCTGCTGGCTGTCATTGTTTTGATCGTATTTTACGGTATATATTTTACAAAACAGCTGGCTCAAAAACGGCGTGGAATACAAACCAGACAAATAGGGCGAAGGAAAGAAAAATCCATTCACACAGTAGAAGTAGCTATGGGGATTGCAACTCTTTGTGTCCCTATTGTTCAAGTTATTTCTATTATATCCGGCTGGAATTATATGCCTGCAAATGCGCGTTTCACCGGATTTCTTATTGCAATGCTGGGAAATATAATTTTTTTGATTTCCATTCTTTGTATGAAAGACAGCTGGCGGGCGGGTATACCGGAAAAAGATAAAACCAGACTGGTGACGCGTGGGATTTATCAATACAGCCGAAATCCGGCATTTCTGGGATTTGATCTGCAATACATCGGTGTATTTTTTATGTATTGTAATCCGTTGACAGTGGTCAGTTCTGTTTTTGCAATGACGATGCTGCATTTGCAGATTTTGCAGGAAGAACGATATCTGGAGCGGGAGTTTGGCGAAGAATATCAGGAATACAAAAGCCGGGTGTTTCGCTATCTTGGGAGGAGAAAATGACATGAATAATACAAATACGACGAGAAAAAAATATCTTGATAATATCCGTTGGATCACGGTGTGCATTGTTGTAATTTATCATGTGATCTATATGTTTAACGGAGTTCAGCCATATGGTGTGATCGGAGCATTCCGGGAACATCAGTTACAGGATGGTTTTCAGTATCTGGTGTATCCGTGGTTCATGGCGCTGCTTTTTACCGTATCCGGCATGACGGTGAGATTCTATCTGGAACGACATAATATGAAAGAATATTTGCGGGATAAAACACGTAAACTGTTGGTTCCTTCGACCATCGGACTGTTTGTATTTCAATGGATTCTTGGCTATTATAATATGAAGATTGGAGGCGCATTTAATACGCTCGGAGAGATCCCGGGCCCAGTATTGTATATCATAATGGCAATATCCGGAATCGGCGTATTATGGTACATACAGGTACTCTGGATCCTCTCGATGCTATTGCTTTTGGTAAGAAAAATAGAGAAAGACCGCCTCTGGAAACTTGGCGCAAAAACACCGGTATGGTTGCTGCTTGTATTTACAATTTTTGTATATGGAGCGGCGCAGGTTCTCAATACGCCAATGATAACTGTTTACCGCTTTGGCATTTATGGATTTTGTTATTTTGTGGGATATTTTATTTTTTCGCATGATGAAGTGATCGAGCAGCTGAGCAGATGGTGGCAGATTTTAATGATCGTGGCGATCGTGTTGGGAGTATTTTATACCGTAACTTATTTTGGCGAAAATTATGCTGTCGAGCCGGTATTGAATAATGTTCCAGCCTGTGTGTACTGCTGGGCTGCCATCCTTGCCATTCTTGCGTTTATGGCAAAATACGGAAACGTAGAAAATAAAATATCAAAATGGATGGCAAAGAAGTCGTGGGGAATCTATGTGTTCCATTATCTGCCGCTTGCGGTGACCGCCTATTATCTGAAAGAATTTGCTCCCGGACTTCCGGCGGCAGCGGTTTATGTAATCGTGGGCGTCAGTGCTTTTGCGGGTGCGGTGTTGTTATATGAAATCATTAGGCGTGTGCCGGTAGTGCGTTGGTGTGTGCTGGGGATGAAGAGGAAGGGTGGTAAATAATGGGGGATTGCACATAAAAGATATCACGCTTTGCGTGATAAAGTAAATTTAACGCATGGCGTGAAAAGGAGAAGTTGTAATGGAAGATTTTATCATTGATGACGATAGAGAAGCAAAAGATATTTTGATAGAACTAAGGGAAAGCGTTGGTATGAACAGACATCAGTTTTGTGAGTATTTTGAAATTCCATATATGACGGTAAGTGATTGGGAAATAGGATAGAGGAAAAAAATTCTGTGTAATATCTGTTTTTCAACGGGATTATATCTATACAATGGAAAAATGAATTGTAAAACATCCGCAAAAGCATTAAAAATGCGGATTATTTTTGAAAAGGGGGCGCAAGTTATGAAAACACGTGCAGAATGTTTGGAAAAATATGGATCGGATTATTTTATTGAAAAAAATTAGAAGAGGGTGAGCTGTTCAAAATTGAAAAGGGAATATATTCTGAAAAGCAATGTGTTCCAGAGATTGCCATGCTCGTTTATAAATATCCCAATGCAGTTGTAACGATGAAGAGTGCATTTTCTTTTTATGGTTTAACCGATGTTATACCAGATGAATGAGACCTTGCAACAACACGCGATGCAGCAAAAATTAAGGATACAAGAGTAAAGCAATATTTTGTTTCAGATGATTTTTTTGAGGAAGGAATTGAAATTGCGGATTATAAAGGATACGATATACGAATTTATAATAAGGAACGTATGCTTATTGAACTTGTGCGATATAAAAGTAAACTTCCTTTTGATTACTATAAAGAAATATACGGTGGCCGTTGTTTTATTGTCCATAATATCTCTGATTATCATAATTATTGCAGGAGCGAAGGATAAAAACTGCCGTTCTTACGGTATATTTGCAGCAATTGCGCTTGGAATGATGCTGGTTGGTGCGATGGGTATGAATATAGTGCCAAAAGAATATTTTGGTGTTGTCGAACGGTTCAGTGTGTTTGCGGCGACAGGATTTAACGCCGTGCTGGGAGTGCAGCTGTTTCGGATGAAATTTGCAGAGCAGGATTGACAGAAATATACATGAAGGGAAGGAATGAGTGAGAATGAGCAATATTGTTGTTTTAATGGGAAGTGTGCGAAAAGGCGGCAATACGGATCTGCTTGTGCAGGCATTTGCGGAGGGAGCCGAGAAAAATAATACGGTTGAAATAATTTTCGCAGCCGATTACAAAGTGAACCCTTGTATTGGATGTAATACCTGCTTTGAAAGAGAGGGAAACAGGTGTTTTCAGGAGGATGATATGCAGGAAATTTATGAAAAACTGAAAGTGGCAGATGTGCTCGCGATTGCTTCGCCTGTATATTTTTATGGCGTCAGTGCGCAGTTAAAGGCAATTATTGACAGAATGCACACACCTATGCGAAATGAATTTAGGATTAAAAAACTGGCATTGATATTAGTAGGTGCAGCCACTTTGCCGGAGCTGTTTGATTCGATTAAGGTACAGTATCAACTGGTGTTAAATTATTTTAAACTTGAAGATGCGGGAATGGTACTTGTGAGAGGGGCAAAAGATAAGGGGGATGTGAAAAATACAGAAGGATTAGAGGAGGCTTATCAACTGGGTTTGTCGATTATTTAGCCGGATGACACGATTCGTATCGCCGATGTGACGGGGGCTTTTGAAAGACTTTTTATACATAAAAGGATTGTACGCAAAAGAGAAGATCTAATGGTTTCTCTTGATAAGTTACCTTTCGGTAACTATAATATAAGATAACCAAACGGTAACTTATAATTTTAAACGCCTACGCATAGACGGGATTGCAATAAACCTAATGTGCAGGGGAATTTTGATGTGAAAAAACTTCATGGAGCATATCGTTTTATGATGAGTATTATGGTTAAAACTGCCGGGAAAGCATTAGCGGAAAAAGCAGATCGTACTCAGGAGGAAAATGATATGCTGGATATGATGTTAAATGGCGGAAAACGTGTGACAAAGCAGAATTTGAACACGGTCATTGACTGGTATAAAAACAGTTATTTGCAGGAGGCAGAAAATGAAAGATAAGATTTATCCAAGAACTTCAGATAAGCAGACGGTTTATCTGAAAAATGTTGTAAATAATCCCAATATAGAAGTTGGAGATTATACGATGTACAACGATTTTGTACAGGATCCAATAGATTTTGCGAAGAACAATGTTTTGTATCATTATCCGGTTAATCAGGATAAACTGAAAATAGGAAAATTTTGCTCGATTGCGTGCGGAGCAAAGTTTTTATTTACAAGTGCTAATCATACAATGAAATCGTTGTCAACTTATCCATTTCCGATCTTTTTTGAAGAATGGCAATTGGATGGAAAGGATATTTGCGATGCGTGGGATAATAAAGGGGATATCGTGATTGGCAATGATGTGTGGATTGGTTATGAAGCGGTCATTCTTTCCGGTGTGACGATTGGAGATGGTGCAGTGATCGGCAGCCGGGCGGTTGTCACAAAAGATGTCGAACCTTACACAATTGTTGGAGGGGTTCCGGCAAAGCCGATCCGTAAACGTTTTGATGAGCAGATGATAAAGAAACTGGAAAAAATTAGATGGTGGAATTGGGATGAAGAACAGATTCGGCAGAACCTTGAGGCGATACAAGTTGGAGATGTTGATGCATTGAGCAGGTTCAAAATACAATAAAGTCAATACAGCAGTCTGCCCTCTTTCGTATACCAATTTTCTCCATTTGTTAAAATGTAATCTTCTCCACCGCGGATCGCATCGCAGTAATCCCGGATGTCCTTTAATTTTCGGCGAAATGCTACGCCGCCGCCAAATAGAGACGTATTGTGAATGTCGGAGCCGGCGGTCATCGGAAGATGATATTTTGCGGCATAAGCGATTGCTTTTTCGTCAAATTCCGGGTTGTTGTGGCTGAGACTTTTCGGATGGGAGTGGGTGGCATTGATGCCCTCTACGCCATCGACATATTTTGGAAATAAACGGATTTCCGGGATGTACGGTTCTTCACGAAACGGATGGGCGTGGATAACCATTCCGCCGGCTTCGTGAATCCACTCATATTGTTCTTCAATCGTGGCATTCTCGATTTCTGGGTGGGCAATGAGCCATTCAAGGGTAATTCCATATACTAAAAATTCAGTGCCCTGATAACCGGCTTCGTAGCCAAAGAAAACGTCGAGCCCTATTTTTTCACCCCATTTCCTGGTTTCCTCATAAGCGCGGTAATATTCGCGGATCCATTTTTCCCACGGCAGAGACCGGTCAATACAATGGTTTCCATGCCAGTTGTGATTGGTCACAATGATCCCGGTGTAACCTGCGTCCTTGCACGCCTGCGCCATTTCTTTTCCGGTGGAGCGGGCACAGGCACTGGCTTCGCTTGTGTGCAGATGGGTTTCATATAAATACGGATATTCTTTTCTTAGGTTTTCAAGAACAGTCATAGGAACACTTCCCTTTAAAATATTTGAAAATAGTATAGCATGTTTGCAAAAGAGGTGCAAGGAAGGGAAGAAAATCTTGAACGGATTAGATAAGACAATACAAAATGCGGCCATTGCCACTCCTATTGCAAAATCCCAGCAGGCAAGGGAAGTCTGGTTCTATGTTATGTCCGGAGGGGCGCTTTTGAAAATTACCGTAATGGAAATAGCAAGAATTGTGGGTTGAAAAGAGGACTTCCATGACAAAATGCGTCATTCTCATTTGGTAAAATCTATATAATGGTAATTATTCGAAATGCGAATAAGGGCGGCGGGTCCTGAATAGTTACATATAATAGTTTCGCCAGTTTAGAAAGGGGCTTTTGTTATGGATGTTTATTCTTTGATCAATTCAAAAGACATTGCGGAATATTTGCGGGAAATTCACTATGAATTCAACTCGCTGGAGACAGCGTGGCTTATTTGCAAAAATGATTATCTTACCTTTGACGAAAAAAAGGAGAAGTGGCACGAAGTGATCGAGACGATGCCGGACTGCGAGGTGTCGGTACGTGAGACCTGGCACGCAGGGTGGGAAAGTCTTCATCAGATGATGCAAGAGTATATGGATCTGGTGGATGAAATCCGGGAAGATTTTGAGAAAGATCCGGAACCTGGGAAATATGTTTATCAGAATTCGTATTATGATGAAATAGAGCAGTATAACAGAGCGCGTGAAGTTTTTCCGGATTTTCGAAGCTGCGCGGAGGATGCGAAAGAGGACAATTGTCGTCGTTGACGGGGTATCCAATTGGGGCGATACAGAATTGCTGCAGAAAAGCGGGGATTCTTCGGACATGTATGTCTATGGCTATCTTCCTATGACGGATGGGTCCGTCTTTTATCATCCGCTAATGCGGAATAATTATATGGATATGGAATATTATCACGGAACATTTCAGGAGCATGAGAAGATTCTGAAGGGGCTGAGTGCTTATTTAAAAGGAAAAATTTCCCTGTATCAATTTTTAATCTTATATCGTAAGTCGTTATTGGATATGGTGCCAAAGGGGATTCCGTTAGATCAAATTATTTGGGGAGAGGTTGATGTGTAAAAAATTGAATACTATAATAAAAGAGCACGTATGAACGACCACTTTTTCATACAAATGCCAATTGATTTCTTAAATCCTGTATGCTACGCTTTTTATATAAAAGTAACGTAACTATTCAGGATCAATGTGTGGGAGGGGGAGGCTGAATAGTTACAAAGTAACTACTAGGAGGGAATCTATGGTTAATTCAAATTTACACAATATTTTAAACACGGTTTCATTGGAATCGCAATATGATGCGCAGGCGAAAAAAGTGCTGGCACAGAAGATTGTTCTGGCGTATATTATGAAAAATACACTGGAGGATTTTAAGGATATGAATCCGCAGGAAATCATGCCGTACATTGAGGGAGAGCCGATGATCGGGATTTCCAATGATCTTGCAGAATACGACGAACAGCATGAATTGCACCGATTTTTGGGGGCTTTGTTCTCAAAAGGCTTGACAAGCGAAGAACGACTTAGTATCATGGAAGAAGAATATCATATTCCAAGCCGAGTTTTGGGAAAGGAAGTGGAAACCATGTGTAATTTAAGTCAGGGAATTAAAGAAGATGCGCTTGCCGAAGGCCGTGAAGCAGGAATTGCCGAAGGCCGTGAAGCAAATCTTCTTGAACAAATTTCCAAAAAACTTGCCAAAGGGAAATCGCTTTCGCAGATTGCAGATGAGTGCGAAGAGACAGAAGAACGAATTCGGGAATTGATGAAAAAACTGTAAGGATACAACTGAGAGGAGAACAAACATGCCTGTTTTTGATTTTACCCACACGCCGGATGCCGGAAAAGCACCGGAATGTACATATACAATATTTCAGTCCAATGAGAAAAATCCGACGGTGGATAGTCCACTCATGGTTTTAGAAACTTTGGAGGAAGGAAGCTGTCATCATCCGATCGGATTGATTACGAATCCTGTCAAAAAGACAGCATTTGAATATCAGGGAAAAAATGGTACCGTAAGTGCCAACATACTTCGCATGGACGCACGTTTTACCGGGCTTTTCAAGTGGCTGGGGGAAAACCACATCAAAGTGCGCCTTTCCGGCGAAAATACAGCTGAGGGGTATGCGGTTTATAAAGTGCGTGAAGTCAGCTTTGGCGGAGGGACAAAACTTTCTGCCGAAGACGGCTTTTTGCAGTTTATGATCGGACGGCTTCTTGCCAGTGACGCACCGGAGATCGATGAACTTGAGGAAGAAGATGAAGACGGCGATAATATGAAACTGACAAGCCTTCAGAGTATCGTCGATTTTATGAATTGTGCAGGAAGAACCCTGCCGGACAATGTGCGGCTTTGGGCGCGACGGAATCTCGCCGTGGCACGATCAAGCGAAGTGACAGCGGAAGAAAAGAGACATGCCCAGAGAGCACTTTCCATGATGATGAACATTCAGTGGAAGAGCAATTATTTTGAATCCATTGATCCCGATGAGGCGAGACGAATCCTGGATGAGGAATTGTACGGGATGGAATCCGTGAAACAACGTATTATCGAGACGATCATTCAGATCAATCGTACACATACACTGCCGGCGTATGGTATTTTGCTTTGTGGCCCGGCGGGTACCGGAAAATCGCAGATTGCGTATGCGGTGGCACGCATTTTGCGGCTGCCATGGACGACACTGGATATGAGTTCGATCAATGATCCGGAGCAGCTTACCGGAAGTTCACGTATTTATGCGAATGCAAAAGCAGGTATTATCATGGAAGCCTTTGCAATGGCAGAATCTTCCAATCTTGTATTTATTATCAACGAGCTGGATAAGGCAAATTCCGGAAAGGGAAATGGAAATCCGGCGGATGTGCTTTTGACCTTATTGGACAATCTTGGATTTACGGACAATTACATCGAATGCCGTATTCCGACGGTAGGGGTGTATCCGATCGCAACGGCAAATGACAAGGAAAATATCAGCGCGCCATTGATGTCGCGTTTTGCAGTCATTGATATACCGGATTACACTTTGGACGAAAAGAAAACCATATTTTCCCAGTTTGCGCTTCCGAAAGTGCTGAAACATATGAGTATGCAGAAAGAAGAATGTATTGTCGGCGAGGATGCCCTCGATGCCATTATGGAAAAATACAAAGGAACGACGGGAATCCGTCCGCTGGAGCAGGCAGCAGAACATCTTGCGGCACATGCGTTGTATCAGATTGAAGCAAATCATGTGGAAAAGGTAGAATATACAGCGGCGATGGTAAAAGAACTGCTGGACATTGAATAAATAGGGGGAGGATGCCGATGCGGTTGCTGCATTTGTCGGATCTTCATCTCGGAAAACGTGTGAATGAATTTTCGATGATAGAGGATCAGCGTTACATATTGAGGAAAGTGTTGGAGATTATCGACAAAGAAAAGCCGGATGGCGTGATGATCGCAGGAGATATTTATGATAAATCTGCGCCCAATGAAGAGGCAGTGAAACTTCTTGACAGATTTTTGTCGAGCCTTGCCAGCCGGAAGCAGCGGGTGTTTATCATTAGTGGAAATCATGATTCTGCCGTTAAACTGGCATTTGCGTCGGATCTGATCGACCACAGCGGCATACATTTTTCGCCTGTATACGAGGGTAGGATTGAACCATTCAAACTGGAAAACAATGGAAATGAAATTTGCATCTATATGCTCCCTTTTGTTCGCCCCATCACGGTAAAATCTATATTTCCAGAGGAAGCCGAGACGATAAAAAATTATTCGGATGCTTGTCAAGCAGCAATCCGACATATGGACATTGATAAAACAAAATGCAATATTTTGATCGCGCATCAATTTGTGACAGGGGCTTCCCGTTCGGATTCGGAGGAAATGATTGGAGGGCTTGATAATGTTGATGTCTCAGTATTTGACGATTTTGACTATGTTGCTCTGGGGCATATACACAGACCGCAGAGCGTGGGACGGGACACGGTTCGATACAGCGGAACACCGCTCAAATACTCATTTTCTGAGGTACATCACCATAAATCCGTGACAATTTTAGACATCGAAGGGAAAAAAATTACGATACGGACGGCTCCGTTGATTCCCAAATACGATATGAGAGAGATCGGAGGAACATTTGAAAATTTGACAAAGGAATCTTTTTATCAGAACCAGAAGACGGACGATTATCTTCACATCACATTGAACGACGAGGAAGATATTCCGGATGCGATGGGAAAACTTCGCAAAATTTATCCCAATCTTATGAAATTAAGTTATGATAATACACGGACGAGAAAAGATCAGCTTGTGGAAAAAGGAGCAGATGTGGAGCATAAACTGCCGATTGAATTGTTTGAAGAATTGTACGAGATGCAGAATAATCAGCCAATGAATGAAGAGCAGTGCGCATTTGTGCAGGATATGATGAAAACCGTGTGGAAGGAGTGAGGATATGAGACCGTTACATCTGACAATGACAGCATTTGGGCCATATGCGGATACGAAAAAACTGGATATGGAAAAATTAGGAAAAGCAGGTCTTTATCTGATCACGGGAGATACGGGAGCGGGAAAGACGACCGTATTTGATGCCATCTGCTACGCGCTGTATGGACGGCCAAGTGGGGAAAACCGCGAAGAATGGATGCTTCGTTCCACGTATGCGGACAGTGACACCAAAACCGAGGTGCGTCTGTCTTTTTCCCACCGCGGACAGACCTATGAGGTGGCAAGAAATCCGGAGTATGAGCGGAAAAAACAGCGCGGAGAGGGATTGACAATCGAAAAAGCAAATGCCGAACTGTATCTGCCCGATGGTGTAGTCATATCCGGCAAAAAAGAAGTGACAAGTGCGGTGGAAGAGCTGCTGGGGGTAGACAGAGAACAGTTTACCCAGATCGCGATGCTCGCACAGGGGGACTTTTTAAAACTTCTGATCGCACCTACTTCAGAACGACAGGAGATATTCCGCCGTTTGTTTCAGACAGAACGTTTTCTGAACCTGCAAAAGAAACTGGCAGGAGAGGCGAGAGAATTGTATGGGCATTGTCAGGATCTTAGAAAGAGCATGGAGCAGTACATTCAGGGAATTTTATGTGAAGAAGAAAATGTGCTGTTTTTAGAAGTAGAAAAAGCGAAAAAGAAAGAACTTCCGATTGAAAAAGTGTTGGAAATACTGGCTGAATTAGAACGGGAAGATGTCGTAAAAGCTCAAAAAATACAGGAAAATGAGACGCAAATAGACGAAGAATTAGAAAAAATAAACGCAAATATCGGTCAGGCAGAACAGATCGAAAAAATGCAACGGGAATTACAGGAGTCACAGGAGCAGATCCCGAAACTTTGTGAAGAAAGAGAACTTGCAAAGGAACAGCGCGAGCAGGCAAAGAAGGAACAGGAGGGGATCGAAGAACTTCTGCGTCAGGCGGCAGAAATTCATCTGGAACTTTCTAAGTATGAAAAAGTGGAAAAACTCGATCAGATGATCCGAGAGGCAGAGCATTGTGTACGGCAAAATGAGATCCAATTATTGGAAAAAGAAGAACGCATTCAACATTTGGAAATAGAACTTGAAAAATACAAAACAGAGTTACAGAGTCTCACGGATACAGGGGAATTGCGCGAAAAATTACGACATGAACTAGAACGATTAGACGATAAAATACAAAAAATTCAGCAGATCAAAGCCAGACAGCGTGATCTTGCGGAACGTAAAAAAGAAGCAGAAAAAGCCCAGAAGGAATATCTTGCTGCGGATGAAGTATATAAGAAGAAAAAGCAGGTATATGAGGTGATGGATCAGGCGTATCGTGACGGACAGGCAGGCATATTGGCAAGTCGTCTCACGGAAGGGGTGCCATGCCCGGTCTGTGGTTCATTGGAACACCCGAAACTGGCAGAAATTTCCAATGAGGTGCCGCGTGAGGACGAGCTGGAAAAGGCTAAAATGACATATGAGCAGGCGCATGAGAACGTAAATGAAAAGGCAAAGAAGGCAAGTGTTTGTTGTGCGGAAGCCACCGAGGCCGAACGTTATCTGAAAGAGGAGCTTTCTCAGCTGCTTGGTGAAGTGACGGACGCGCCGGAACGGATCAAGGCATTGGAAGAAGAGACAAAAGAAAACCTTCTGCAAAGACAGAAACAACTGGCAGAAGAAGAGAAGAAAATCGAGAGAAAGATTTGGCTGGAGAAAAAGATTCCGGAAGAGGAAGCGGCATGTGGTTCCGAAAAACAAAGCCGTGAAGAACTTCTGGCGGTTCGGATCAAAGCTGCGGAAACGATGGAAAATGCGAAAAAGCAGAAGCAGGAAACTGCCGCAGATCTGCATTTTTCCGGATACCGGGAAGCGGAGGAAAAGGAACAGTCGATACGAAGGACAGTAAAAGAAAAACAGGAAAAATTTGTCAGAGCCGACAAGGCGTATCAGGAAAAAAGCAAGGCGGTTTCTTCAATGGAAGGTACGATCGAGGGACTTCAAAAAGCAATGAAAACCGCAGAGAAATTAGACCTGGAGACGCTTTTGGAGCGACAGCGGAGTTTGGTGGGCGAACGAAGCATTTTGAGTGAAAAAATAAAGGAAATTCATACGCGTAAAAAAACGAACGCAGACATACAGGAAAATATTGGAAGAAACGCGGGCGAACTTTCGGAAAAAGAGAAAAAATATGCGTGGGTCAATGCGCTTGCAGCGACGGCAAACGGAACATTGGCGGCAAAAGACAAGATCAGTTTGGAAACGTATGTGCAGATGACGTATTTTGACCGGATCATTACCCGCGCGAATCTGCGGTTTATGAAAATGTCCGATGGACAATACGAGCTGGAACGCGTGAGAGAAGCGCATAATAAGCGGAGCCAGAGCGGGCTGGAGCTGTGCGTCATTGACCATTATAACGGCACGCGGCGAAGCGTCAAGTCACTTTCCGGCGGCGAGTCCTTTATGGCATCGCTGTCACTGGCTCTGGGACTTTCCGATGAGGTGCAGGAGTCGGCGGGCGGGATCCAGATCGACACGATGTTTGTTGATGAGGGATTTGGTTCGCTGGATACGGAGAAGACACTTCCGCTTGCGTACAAGGCATTGGTTGGGATTACTGAAGGACAGAAACTGGTCGGTATCATTTCCCATGTGTCGGAATTGAAGGAAAAAATTGACAAACAGATTGTCGTTACGAAAGATACGACAGGGCGCAGTAACGTCTGTATCCGGGTGTAAATATGCAGCGGATCAAACTTTCAGTATAAAAGCAAGACTCATTAAAAGTGCTAGAAATACGAGGCTGTTTATTGTGAAATACAAAAGATAAGCACTTTTCTTTTCAGGCATTTCTCTGGCTAAAAATTTAAAGGAGATCAGACTTGCCATGGAGGCAATCAGTGTGCCAAGACCGCCGAGATTTACACCGATGATCAAGTGTGTATAGCGGTCAGTAAATCCGGATAAAAGGATGGCGGCCGGTACATTGCTCATAAACTGGCTTGCGAGGATGGCAGTAAGCATTTCGTGACCATCAATGATTTTCACAAGAGCATCATGAAAAGCAGGGATCCGCCCTATATTTCCGATGAAGATAAATAGGGCGACAAATGTCAGAAGAAGGGAATAATCCACTTTTTTTAAGATGCGGTGGTTATAGATAAGGATACTGATAAGTACGGTCAAAAGGGAAATTGTCCACGGAATTACATGAAGCACTGTCAAAAGGCAGACCATAAAAAGCAGGGAAAAAAATATTATGGAAAAAGTGTTTTGAATGGAGACTTTCTCCTTAAAATTTACTCGGATCCTGCCTGTTTCCCGGCGGCATATCATAACAATCCATGTACACAGCAAGATAAGAGAGAACAGAGTAAATGGCAGCATAAGCAGAATAAACGAACCGATGCTGCTTTCCGATTTCCCGTAGAGGTATAGATTTTGCGGATTACCAAGTGGAGTCAGCATGCTCCCAAGATTTGCAGCGATTGTTTGCAGTGCAATGGCAGGGATCAGCCATTTTTTCTGCTCCGAGCCAAGCATATGAAATACAATAATTGCCAGGGGGACAAACGTGATCAATGCGACATCATTGGTGATGAGCATACTGCAAAAAAAGCACAAAAATACAAGGACAAATAGAATCTGCCGTACATTTTTTACACATTCCAGTATAGATTGTGCTATTAAGGCAAATAATCCATTTTCCTGAAAACCTGCCATGATAGCCATCAGACAGAATAAGATGGCCAATGTGCGGAAATCGATATAATCTATGTAAGCTGCATCCGGTGGAACGAGAAAAAGTGACAGTATTGCGAGAATACTAGAAATGCAAAGTACGGTTTCTATTTTAATAAAGTTTTTTATCTGCTGCATCCGATGATGTTCCTTTCCTAAATCATAGTGTATCCCCATTATAAAGGAAGACTAGACAAAAATCAAATTATTTTACAAGTTATTTATAATTGCGTTAGAAATACACATGTGCTATACTAAGATTATCAGAATTACTGTAAAATATTTACATAAAAACGGAGAAAACGAAGGTTTTCTATGAAAGGGATTAAGATTATTTTGACAGCTATATTTACTGTCATCTGTATGACACTGCTGTTGCCGGCACCTTGTGCAGAGGCGCAGGAGACAGAGATAACGATCTGCGCCATAGAAGAAAGATGGCAGTCGTTCCAGGTGTGGAATGATTTTGCGGCTTCCGATGTGGCGAAATCCTACACGTTGCCGGAGGAAAGCATACAAATTTGAGGATGCTACGCTCGTTTCCGATAAGGGAGACAAAAGTACACTGATCTTATATCCGCTGGGCAAAGCGGACGATACGTATCAGGTGCCGGAGAGTGTGACAACCATTTACCAGTGGGCATTTTGTGATGTCGGACTGCTGAAACACCCGTATCTGCCATCCAAACTGAATAAGATAGAGAAAGAAGCCTTTTACATCTGTGATGGGCCGGAAGATTTGATCCTTCCGGAAAGTCTCACGCAATTGGAACCGTATAGTCTGTCGAACTGCCAGATTGAAAATGTCGTGCTTCCATCGACGATGCAGGACGACTGGTTTATTCTCTGCAACACGTATGGCTGGTATAGCGGAAAACCGTATTTGCCGGGAGTTGTCAGAAATTTTGATACAATGCCGTATGGAATGCGTGAGGGAAGAGATTATACGATTCAGTACAAGAACAATGCAGAGCCGGGGACAGCGACTGCTACGGTTCAGGGAATGGGTATCATTGAAGGAAAATGGGCATCATTGAAAAAGAAAGTAAAATAACAAAGCATTGTACTGGCAGGAAGGATGCGTTGACAGTCACCCCCTTTTTTGATAAAATAAGAACGGATAATATATTATCCGTTCTTATGCTTTGTCAAGGAAAAAAACAGTAAAAATCAGCAAAATTATGTAAAATGATAAGGGGGGTTATCCGATGGAACCGATGGTATGGGAAACGGCAGAGGAGATGAACCGGAAACTGGCGCAGAGAATGAAAGTGATTCGAAAGAGACGTTCGATCTCACAGCGAAATCTCGCGGACGAAAGTGGCGTAAGTTACGGTTCGATTAAACGCTTTGAGTCAACGGGCAAAATTTCGCTGCTGTCATTGACAAAAATTGCGATGGCATTAGGGGTAGCAAATGAAATACAATCCTTGTTTACGGAGGTCCCGTATCGGAGCATAGAGGAGGTCATCCATGAAGCCGAATAAAATGATGCAGGTGTATTATCATGACAAACTGGTCGGAACACTTGCAAGAACCAAAAACTGGAAAATAGCTTTTGCGTACGATGAAGAGTGGCTGAAAAGCGGATTTGCGGTCAGTCCATTTTCACTGCCATTGAAAAAACAGGTTTTTGTGCCGGAGAAAGATTATTTTGGCGGTTTGTTTGGTGCTTTTGCCGACAGCCTGCCGGATGCGTGGGGACGGCTTTTGCTGGAACGTGTGCTGAAAAAAACGGGGAAAAATCCGGAAGAATACGGGATGCTGGATCGATTGGCAATAATTGGGGATTCCGGGATGGGAGCCTTGACCTACAGACCGGCAAAGGAGTCAGAAAAGGCTGTCTGGGAAGAAGATTATGATGTGCTGGCAGAACAGTGTAAAAAAATATTGCTGACGCAGTATTCAGAAAAACTGGATGACATCTACCGTCTGGGAGGCAGCAGCGGAGGAGCGCGGCCGAAGATTATGACAAAAGTGGATGGAGAGGACTGGATCATTAAATTTCCGGCGCATGTGGATAGAGAAGATGTTGGAAAAATGGAGTATGACTACTATCTTTGTGCATTAAAATGTGGAATTGAGATGAGTCAATGCAGATTATTTGATTCGGAAAAGTGTGAAGGTTATTTTGGCACGAAACGATTTGACCGCAAAACGGATGGCAGTAAAATCCATATGCTTACGGCTTCGGCGATTCTTGAGATGGATTTTGAGCAGCCGGTGTTAGACTATGCGGATTTAATGAAACTGACGCGAATCCTTACAGAAAATAATAGGACGGATATGGAAGAGATGTACCGTCGGATGTGTTTTAATGTGTATGCTCACAACCGTGACGATCATGCCAAGAATTTTTCCTTTTTATATGAGGAAGAAAAGGGTTGGCGGCTTAGTCCGGCATACGATCTGACTTACAGTGCGACATATTATGGTGAGCATACAACGACAATAGCCGGAAATGGACGGAATCCGTCGGAAAAAGAATTGATCGAAGTGGGAACCGGTGCGGGATTAGAGGAAGAATTTTGCAGGGAAACCGCTCGAAATATGTATGAAGTAATAAACGAAACATTAAACTGTTATTTAGAAAAGAGTTGAACAAACAAATGAAGAACAAAAAGAATTTCATGACAAAAACCTGGGTGGTCGTCGTTGGAGCGATGATCTGCTGTACGTTGTGGGGAAGTGCATTCCCATGTATCAAGATCGGCTATCGCATGATGGAGATTGCGGCGGCAGATACAGCATCCCAGATATTATATGCAGGATATCGATTTACACTAGCGGGTGTACTGACTGTTGTTTTAGGAAGCATTCTACAGCGGAAAATATTGCTGCCAAAGCGGAGTGCTCTCGGAAAAATTGGGCTTTTGAGCCTTTTGCAGACGGTACTGCAATATTTATTTTTCTATATCGGACTGGCGCACACGACAGGGGTAAAAGCCTCAATCATCGAAGCGGTCAGTACATTTGTGGCGATCCTTGTCGCCGGCTACCTGTTTCATCAGGAAACCGTGACTCCGCGCAAGATGATCGGCTGTCTGATCGGATTTGCCGGCGTGGTGCTTGTTAATGTCGCAGGAAGTGGAATGGACTTTCATTTTTCGCCGGCAGGAGACGGGTGCATTCTATTGTCGACGGTTGCCTATGCGTTTTCATCCGTTTGTATGAAGCGGTTTTCGCAAAAAGAAGACCCTGTCATGCTGAGCGGATATCAATTTATACTGGGTGGTATTGTTATGATTGCCTGCGGAGCTGCCATGGGCGGTCATTTGAAAGCATTTACCGTGAGTGCGGCAGCGCTGCTCATTTATATGGCAATGATCTCCGCGGTGGCGTATTCTCTGTGGGGAATGCTGCTCAAATACAATCCGGTGTCAAAAGTAACGGTATTTGGTTTTATGAATCCGGTGATCGGCGTTATTTTGTCCGCTCTTTTACTGAACGAAACCGAGTCGCTGGGCGTGAGCAGTGTGCTGGCACTTGGACTGGTGTGCGTGGGGATTTACATTGTAAATGCTAAGGGCAAGGAATGATTTTTGAAAAACGGGGCAAATGGTGTGCTGTATAATTGGAGGTGCAGGAACATGTATAGAAAAGACTCTGTTGCGGTTGGCGAATGGATTAAAAATTCGAATAAGGCATTATTAATAACGGGAGCACGGCAGATAGGGAAAACCTGGCTTATACGAGATGAGATTAGCAAGAGCAGTTATACGAAGTTTGAAGTGAATTTTATTGATCAACCGGGTATGGTAGAATATTTGAATGCAGAAATGAGTGCAGAAGAGTTTTTGGTTAAATTAAAAATGATTATGCCGGAAGATTGTAAGGCTCATCAAACCGTTGTGTTTTTTGTATATCTTATTGTCGGTGGGATGCCGGATGCAGTAAAAATGTATGTTAAAACAAAAGATATTAGAGAAGTTGATATGGTGCAGCGAGATATCATAGCACTTTATAAAGAGGTTTTTACGCAGTACGAAATTGAAGATAAAAAACTTAAATTGAAGTCAATATATGATATTATTCCTGCGGAGCTAAATAAGCAGAATAAGAAGTTCGTTTTTACTATGTTAGATAAAGAACTTAAATTTGATCGATATGAAAATAGCTTTTTATGGTTAAAAGATGCGGGTGTGGCTTTGCCGGTTTATAATGTTGATGCGCCGGTGATTCCACTTATGGCAAGCAAGAGCAGTAATGTATTTCGCTTATTCTCAAGCGATATCGGACTGCTTACAAGTGCTTATCCGGCGGAAACAAAGGTAGAATTAATAAATAAAAACGGAGAAGTAAATAATGGTGCACATTTTGAAAATGTTGTCGCACAGCAATTAACAGCCAATGGATTTGAGCCATATTTCTGCAAAAAGAGTAAAATGGGCGAGATGGATTTTGTGATAGAAATGAGCGGAAAAGTTGTTCCGATTGAAGTCAAATCCGGAAAATCCTACAAAACACATAAGGCTTTGGATAATTTTATGAATGTGCCACAGTACCATATCGAGAAAGCCTATGTTTTTTCAGTTGGAAACGTGGAAACAGAGGGGAATGTGATATATCTCCCAATTTATATGTGCTATCTTTTGAAAGAAACCAAGAGTTTCCAAAATGTTGATAGAACACGTTTTTTTGTTTCAAAATGTTGATGATTTATTTCCTTCCCGTCTTCACTACCGGCACCGGCGTATCATCCGTTGCATCCAGATTATTGATATATTTTCGCGTCTCGGCGACAATGACCGGCGACAGGAGAAGCACGGCGATCAAGTTTGGAATCGCCATCAGAGCATTGAGCACATCGGCGATCAGCCAGACGAGATCGAGCGCAATGACGGGTGCGATAAGTGCCACTAATATGTATAAAATGCGGTAAGGGACGAGTGCTTTTTTACCGGCAAAATATTCGACACAGCGCTCGCCGTAATATGCCCATCCGAGTGTGGTGGAAAAAGCAAAACAGATGATTCCGACGACGAGGATCAATGGCCCGAGAATTGAGATCTGTCCAAATGCAAGCGTCGTCAGGATTCCTCCGTCGGTAATCTCATTGGCATTGATCGATGGATTTTTCATGATCGTGGAAACCAGCACGAGTCCGGTCATCAGGCAGACCACAACGGTATCCCAGAACGTACCGGTCGAAGAAACAAGTGCCTG
>FR894069.1:25416-25946 GCA_000434115.1 Roseburia sp. CAG:309
TCAGATCGTTGTGATCGCCGGGATAATATAATCATAATTCATACATAAGATGATGAGACAGCCGAGAACATAAAATGCTGCCATGACAGGAACCAGTTTTTCGCATACGCGGGCGATACTCTGGATGCCGCCAAAGATAACAAAAGCAATGAGCGCAGCGACAATAACACCGATCAACCAGCGAGGGATGCCGAGATTGGTATTGCACACTTCGGCGATCGCATTGACCTGTGTGGCGCAGCCGATACCAAACGAAGCAAAACCGGCAAAGATGGCAAACAAAGTACCGAGCCATTTGAGATTCAGACCGCGGTCAAGAGCGTACATTGCACCTCCCTGCATACGGCCGTCTTCGGTCTTTACGCGGTACTTGACGGCAATCAGAGATTCGGCATATTTGGTTGCGATACCAAATACACCCGTCAGCCAGCACCAAAGCACGGCTCCGGGACCGCCGAGTGCGATCGCGGTACCGATTCCGATGATGTTACCGGTTCCGATCGTTGAGGCAAGTGCGGTGGCAAGCGCCT
>FR894069.1:26002-30970 GCA_000434115.1 Roseburia sp. CAG:309
CCTCTTCCTTTGCTACCGAAAGCGGAATTCCCTTTGTAATCGTTTTGTACTGGATAAATTTGGTGCGAATTGTAAGAAAAAGGTGAGTTCCCAATAAAAGAACGATCATAGCCCATCCCCATACAAGGTTATCAAGCGTGTTGACAACCGAATACAGACCGTCTACGATCTGGGTAAGTAAATGCTGCATGAATAAAGTCCCCTCCTAACATGTGTTAGTATAAGGATAGCAAATCGGGTACAAGGTTGTCAATAAAAAACGCTTGCATATAGGCTGAAATTGTGTTAGAATTTCTAAAAGAATATGGTTTTAATTGGAAACGCACACTCCTATGGGATGATAACGAACAACACAGGAAACAACGTTTATTATTATTTTATTAGGAGGTTTTTTATGCCAAAGAACAAATTTCAAGATGCAGTATTTACGTTAATCATGGCGACAGTCATGGTTTATGGAATTGGTGCGATTCATTTTTCGTATGATATTCGAAAAAAGGGATAAATAGTAAAAAACAGTGCGTTTTGCTTTTTAAACTTGAAAAAGGGTGAGCAGGATGCACTTTTTTGTATCCGGGAAAGAAAGGTATGAATTTGGATGAAAAAAGGAAGAGATGGCTGTTCTGACTGAGGAACTGCCACTCAGCTGTATGAAAGTGCGTTTGGAGGTGCCTGTGTCAAAAATCTATCCACAGGGGAGAAAGCGCGAAGTGGTGTTGTATGGGGAAAGTGAAAAACGACTGTGTGGATGATTTTGAATATCTTTCTATATTGTTACAGAGGGCACGAGCTTAGTCTCGTGCCTTTCTGTTTACGTACTGGGAACGGTATTTGGAATAAACGATCGTTTGATCGTGGTAAAGCCCATAATAGCCGGAAAGCAGGAAACTCACGCTGATGGCAATCATAAAATATGGAACGGCATCGTAGCCAAATAATTCGAATGCAATAAGGAGTGACGAGATCGGACAGTTGGTCACACCGCAGAACACGGAAACCATCCCGACACCGGCGCACAGCGATGGCGAGATTCCGGCAATCTGACCGAACAGACAGCCAAATGTCGCACCGACGAAAAACGAAGGTACAATCTCACCGCCCTTAAAACCGGCTTCCAGCGTAAGCGCAGTAAATACAATTTTCCAGAAAAAGGCAGTTGGGTGGACGTTTCCCTGAATCGCGCGCGCGATGACCGGCACGCCGGCTCCCATATAATCATCGGTCTGCAGGCACAATGTCAGCAGAATAATGATAACTGCCGAAAATACGATACGTACATACGGATTTTTCAATTTTGCACGATAGACATCCCCCAGAGAATGCAATATAATACAAAACAGAACACTCAGACCGGCGCACAGCATGGCGAGAACAATCACCTTAATACTTGGTAATAATTGGAAACTAGGTACATCAAGCAAATGAAATACATTTGGTCCGATCCCCATGTGATTGGCAACTTTGAAGGAAATGAGCGAAGCGAATACACACGGAACGAGCGCCGCATAATACATAACACCGACGCTGACGACTTCCATGGCGAAGACGACGGCGGCAATCGGTGTACCGAAGATCGCCGAGAAGGCGGCACTCATGCCACACATAACGAGGATGCGGCGGTCACGGTCATCAAGCCGGAACCACCTTCCAAGCTGGTTTCCGATGCTTCCGCCGAGCTGCAATGCAGCTCCCTCACGTCCCGCAGAACCACCGAAAAGATGGGTGATCACGGTCGAGATAAAGATGAGCGGTGCCATTTTAAAAGGCAGTTCGGTTTCGGCATGAATGGTTGACAAAACCATATTTGTGCCCTTATCATTTTTATATTGAAAAAGTCCGTACAAAAATACGATGAAAATGCCGGCAAGTGGCAGGAAAAAAATCATCCACGGGCGTTCGGTGCGAAAATCGGTCACAAAACGCAGGCTGGCGGCAAAAAGAGTGCTGAACCCCCCGATGACAAGGCCGGTTGCAGCGGCGAGAAGTCCCCAGCGCACGAAAGTGTGGATGTTCCGTAGCATTTTGTGGATGGTTAAGTGGATTATTTTTAATTGTCTCATAAGTAAGTCCTCTTTCTCATATTTAAATAATTACGAATTAATTATAAACTTTTTTGAGGGTTATTACAATATAGAATTGAAAGGCAGTTAGTCCGGAATGATTGCCGGGAAAGGAAGTAAAGATGACAAAGCATGAATTTGACCAATATGTTTTTACGCATGGTCCGGATATCCTCCGCTTCTGCAAAATGACGACAGCAAGTGACAGCGAGGGAGAGGAACTGTATCAGGACACGATGCTGACATTGCTTGAACAATTAAATAAATTGGATTCTGACAAAAACATAAAGAGTTATGCATTGTCTGTGGCAGTTTTTTTGTGGAAGAATAGACGGAGAAAATTTGCCTGGCGAAAGCGGCTGGCATCTTTTGAAAGTTATGAGGCACATTTGGAGAGCGGGGATCAGCTTTCAATGTCGACTTCGGAGGAAACTCCGGAAAATCAGGTATTGAAGAAGGAAACCGTAGAACTGGTGCGAAACCTAGTAAGTGAACTGCCGGAAAAATACCGCACTTCAATCTACTTGTTTTATTCGGCTGACATGAAGATCGCAGAGATCGCCGACTGTCTGAAAATCTCAGAAAACACAGTAAAGAGTCGATTGCGCAAGGCAAAAAGTATCTTGAAAAAGAAATTGGAGGTTGCAGATTATGAACGATAAAGAATTGGATCAAATTCTCAGAAAGGCCCTCAGACCGGAAGTTTCCGAGGAAGAATTGGAAGTCTGGGACAGGGCACCACGAATGGAGAGTGAACATACTATGAGAAGACATACAATAATAAAATCTACGGTTGCGGCAGCAGCTTGTCTGGCACTTGTGGCAGGCATCGGATACGGACATTTTTCAGATATCGGAAAGAGTCCGGCGCAGCCGGACACGAAAATGACAAAGACAACTTCACAGAGTGTATTGAATTCCTTTACGGTAACAGTCAGTGCGGCAGAGGTGAAAAAGAATAAAGCCTCCGGTGCATCGACTCAGGGCGAAGAGGCGTCCGGGAAGGCACAGCCGAAAATATATGCGACAGCAAGTACGAGTTATGGAAGTGCCTGGAGTGGGGATGAAAGTGGAAAAAAGGCATCGTATTGGATTCTTGCGCCGATTAGCTGCACAGGCGACAATATCAAGAGTGTCACATATACGATTAATAAAGGCTATTTCACAGTGGCTGCAAAAAAGGATTCCAAATATCTGATCGCTTCCGAGAGTAAACTGCGTAAAAAGCCGGAAAACAAGTTTGGTGTCGCTTTGGAATTTTCGGATTCCGAAGACCCGGAAGCAGATTCCCTTTATGACCAGAATGAATACACATCTTTTACGGTCAGCGGCACAGAAAAACCGGAAAAAAAATTCCGTATCGCATTTGTCGGGGAAGGCAATTTGACAAAGAAAGGCTATTCAGCGTTGTTTGAAAATGTCGGAAAAAATCTGCAGGAAGATTTGAAAGCACGTCAGCAATTGATCGGAGACACAGTAATCACCTGCACAGCCACATACAAAGATGGCTCACAGAAATCCGTTGATATAAAAGTCGGAACAGAAATTCTGACTGGCAAAGAAGCGGGGATTGACACCACAGCAGAAGGGAAAGACGAAGTGACAGAAGATATGGCAGCAAAAAAAGATGTCTACACGACATTTGAAGTACAGCAGTAAAAGCAGCGATGACGATGGTTAGCTGTTTGCCGGATAAGAGGGCGCCCGGAGGGGCGCCCTTTTTGGCGCGGGTGTTTGAGGGGAAACAAGTTATTCCAGTGGTGCAGGGAAGTGCCCCGCGTGTAAGCCACGTCAGCAGGACGTCGCCGGCAATAGAGTTATTGACTAGCGTCAACAAAGCCGGCGGCTGTGCTCCCACAAGACCCAGCCTTGCACGGACTATTCCCCTTTCGCTCCATTTGTGTTATACTTAAGAAAAAGGAAACGAAGCGATACGATGTTAGAACCCAATATACAGATCCGCGAGGTGGTAGACTGTATGCGGCGCTGGAGAAGAAACTGCGGGAAATGGGCATCCAAAATATGGAAGCGTGTATCGGCGTACCGGAGGTCGAGGATGAATATTTGACATGCGACAGCGTACATTTTCATGAACATCTGGGATTTCGTATGGCGGGTGAATTTTACAAATGCGGATTTAAGTTTGGACGCTGGTACAACATGGCTTGGATGGAAAAGCACATCGGCGAGCATGGCGTGAAGCCGAAAGTGACATGGAAAGGGGAAATGTAAATGTTTGGAAGAAAGAGAATCGCGGAATTGGAGCAGCTGCTGACTTCCGTACAAATGAACAGTTCCAACAATTATAAGGATGCGGCGAAGGCAGATTACGAGACGTTTTGGAAACGCATGGCAGAACTGAAAGAGAGTGGTAAGATCAATGAAAAAACATACCGTTATTACGAACGCGAAGGAAATAAATGGCAGGCTAAGATGAAAAATTACAATCACCAGAACAATGTGACGGGGTTTTGAAAAGGACTGCCTATGGATGGATGCAGTGAAAACGTTATCGCAGTATATTTAGCAGCTGCCTATTGACAGAATCAAAGAAAGATGATAAGATAAGCGCAAATAAGTAAGAAATGCGACGAGGCATGAAAGGAATTTTCCTTTTGTGCCTCGTTGTGTTGTATATGGAAAGGAGACGGGCATGAAAGATTTCTTATTTAAAAGCCCGACCAAAGTCAAATTTGGCGCAGGCATATCATTTCAATTGTATGAAATATTTGAGAAAATGGGCGCAAAAAAGCCATTTATTGTTACCGGGAAGCATGTTGGTAAGACCGACGAATTTGCCAAGATCATTGCATCATTGGAAGAAAAAGGGTATTCCGTGCAGCTTTTCACAGACACACAGCCGGATCCTCCGATCGATGTCTGTGATGCGGCGGCGCAAGTGCTGAAG
>FR894069.1:31199-45423 GCA_000434115.1 Roseburia sp. CAG:309
ATGAAGAAAATGACAATAAATTATCTGTTTCGCACGAATACTTAATGCCAAAATTTGCCATCATTGATCCGCTGCAGCAAATACATATGCCGGCGTTTATCACGGCAACGACGGGAATGGACGCATTGACGCATGCCATTGAGTCCTATGTTTCGCTCAATGCGAATCCGTTTAGCGATGCGTACGGCGAAATGGCGATCCGCCTGATCGGGGAAAATATTCGCACGGCAGTACACGATCCGATGAATCTGGAGGCGCGCGAAAAAATGGCAGTCGCGAGCACACTTGCCGGAACTGCCTTTGTCAACGGCGGTCTGGGTGCGGTGCATGGAATTTCACAGGCAATGGGAGGCGTGGCGCACGTCGCTCATGGAACCGCCAATTCCATGATGCTTCCGTATGTAATCGAGAAAAATATTCCGGGAAACTTGGAAAAATTTGGAAAGATTGCGGCGCTGCTTGGAGAAAATGTCACAGGCCTCAGTAAGTGGGAAGCGGCACAATGTGCCATTACCGCTGTGCAAAAACTTGCTGCGGATCTGAGGATTCCGAGCAAATTGACGGAGGTTGGCGTGACGAAAGAAATGTTCCCGGCGATTATCAAGGGAACGATGGAATACCGCCTTCTTGCGGTCAATCCGGTGAAGATCACAGAGCAGGATGTCGAAGAAATTTTGGAAAAAGCATATGAATAGTCAGTTACACTAGAATGGAGGTTTTATTATGATTAAATTTGAAGATTACAAACAGTATTTAAGTCCCGTTTTTTATAAGCAGACAAATCTGGTGGCAAAAAGCGCTTCGGGGTGCTATCTGACCGATGTCAATGGTGACCGTTATCTGGATTTTGTACAGGGAATTGCCGTCAACGCATTGGGGCACAACTACCCGACTGTCGTGAAGGCCATTCAGGAGCAGGCGGGAAATCTTGTCAATGCGTCATTTAACCTCGTAAACTACGAGTCTACATTGACACTCGCAAAGCGGCTTTCCGAAAAAGCACCGGGCAAATTGAGCTCGATCTTTTTCAGTAACGGCGGTGCGGAAGCGACAGATAGCGCCCTCAAACTGGCAATGTCTTATAGCGCGAGAAGTGCGGTGATCGCTTTTATGGGTTCCTTCCACGGACGAACAGTCGGTGCAACCGCAATCACCGGATCCAATTCCAAATACCGCAGGCATTACAATCCGCTCATGGGAAATGTGTATTTTGCCCCATATCCGGGAAAGGATCTCTGCCCGCCGGGACTTGGCGAAGAGGAACGGACAGACTACGCACTGTTTGAATTGAAAAAATTGTTACGTTACGTCGTAGATCCGGAAGACGTGGCGTGCATCTATATGGAACCGGTTATGGGCGAGGGCGGCTACGTCGTCCCGAGCAAAAAATTTGTGCAGGAAGTCCGCAAGATCTGTGACGAGCATGGCATTCTCCTGATTTTTGACGAAATCCAGTGTGGCTATGGAAGAACCGGAAAAATGTGGGCGAGCGAGCATTTTGATGTCGTGCCGGATATTATGACGGTCGGAAAAGCCATCGCTGGCGGTCTGCCGATGAGTGCGGTTATCTCGACACCGGAGATTATGCACAAATGGCCGATCGGAACCCACGGAACGACCTTTGGCGGAAATCCGTGTGCAGCCGCCGCCGGAAATGCGGTGCTGGATGCTTTCGAGGATGGCAGTCTTTTGAAAAATGTAAATGAGATGGGGGCTTATCTGAAAGAAAAGCTTCGTGAAATGCAGAGCCGCCACAGCTGTATCTCGGATGTCCGCGGTCTTGGGCTGATGGTTGCGATTGAATTCTCGCATGAGGACGGAAGCCCCGCGCCGGATCTTTGGACCGCCGTCAAGGCTGGCTGCCTGAAACGCCATATGCTTACATTGAACTGCGGAGTTTACGGAAACGGCATGCGGTTTGCAACCCCGCTGAATGTCAAGAGAGAGGAAATTGACGAAGGATTACAAATTTTGGAAGAAGCAATCTGCGAAGTGGAAGCGGGTTGAGAGGATAAGGTAGGAAATGGGGAGGATTGGGGGAGTTAGGGGAGCCTGGGAAGCTTGGGACCGAGTCCGGCGCGGAGCGCCGGGCTCGGTTTTTGCGTGGTGAGGAGGGAGCGGGTTATGCGAGATATAGAAAAAATGTTGCAGGGACTCGGGGAGGAAAATAAAAAAGCAGAGCAGGAGAAATCTGCGATGACGTTGAAAAATGCAGGATATAAAAATGCAAAGGGAAAATTTGTTATCGTCAAAAAGGGAAGGTGGAACTTGAACTGGACATTCCATACCGAGGCAGCGTAGCACTTCCAAAAGAAGTTGTGAAACTCATTAGCGTGAAAGAAAAGAAAAACGACATGATGACCTACGTAGACAGCCGGGACGGATTTACGTATACCATTGAATATGGTGAGATTCAGGACGAAAAACAGGCAAAAGAATTTACAGACATTCTGAATACGTACATTTCCAATGTGCTTCCGTATTTTGAAATCATCCGATAATATTACAAAAAGAGAGGGGCTGTGCAAAGAAGCGCAGCCTCTCTTTTTTTGTCAGGATTCGTCGGCATAACCCCAAGTATCGTAGTCTGCGTATGTCCATTTTCCATAGGTTTTCTCGCTGCCCGTAAGTTTGTATGGACGGATTCGGAGATATAGGTCATTAGGAAGTTTTAGATTTCTGCATACCCGTTTTCCGTCCTTTTTGATAGCGAAAGTCTTTGCCGTTTTCTTCGTAAACTTTTTGGTGGAAGATATTTGCAGTTCGTATCCGTCTGCGCTTTTTAAACGGAGACAGTGAAATGTACCGTTGAAGACAGACTTTTTGCGGGTACTCTTTAAGCGGTCAAGGACAGCCCAGGTGTATTGTGTCTTGATGCTGCCCGGTTCCGTGACAACGGCGGTTCCGTCAAAGGCATAAGGCGAAATGTCAGATGGAGTGCCCTTGAAAGTGATCTTCTTTAAATTCTTGCATTTTGAAAAAGCATCCTGATCAATTATGTCCACACTTTTGGGAATGATGATTTCGGCAAGCGATGTGCGGTTAAAAGCATAGAAATCAATAGTATGCACATTTTTACCGAGAATCACTTTTTTTAAATTTTTACAACGTGCAAAACCGGCGGCAGATGTTACGCTGTCCGGAAGAGTGACGGAAGTTAATTGACTGCATTCGCAGAAAGCATTTTCGGAAATTTTTTGGATACCCTCTTCCAGAGTAAGTTCCCGGATGCCGCTTTCGCGAAACCCATCAACGACTTTTACGCTGCCCGGAATGGTGACTTTTGTAAGCTTTTTACAATTAGCAAAGGCGTTTTCACCAATCTTTTCCAGTCCTTCCGGGAAAACAACATTTTTTAAAGTGGAGGATGCAAAGGCATTTTTTTCAATCTTTGTAATCCCCTGAGGAATACATACATTGTCGTCTTTTCCGACGTATTTTAATAGCACCGTTCCGTCTTTTGGAGTTATAAAGCCCTGCTCTGCGCCCGGTCCAAATACGGCAGGAACTTCTTTTTGAAGAGTTTCGTACGGCGTATTAAATTTTTTATGAAGAAGAGAAACCTGCTCCCACGGCATATTTTTATTTGCAATGGTAAAGGAAATATATTCTTTTTTCTCCAAGATGGAATCCTCTGTATAAGGGCAGATTCCCCAGCGGGTCAAATGTTTTTTCGTGTTAATGGTCTGAATGCTTTCCGGCAGGGTGATCGCTTTGAGGTCTTCGCATCCCATATAAGGATCACCATCATCGTCGCCAGCCCATTCTACAGCTGCGGTGCAAAATTCTTCGCAGCCATCCGCAATAACTGCCTTTTTGCGGAGGTTCGGGATGCGGACGAGGCTTTTGCCATCCTTTGTGTAGAGAATGCCGCCGATGGAAGTGTATTTGGGGTCATTTTTGGATGCCACAATATTTTCTGCCGACAGATACATAAATATTTCCAGATTGAGACTGCTTGTCAATTCAATGGTTTTCACCGGGGAATCAACGTCAAATTGAACGACAGGAAAATACTGGTCGCTTTCATAGGTTATTTTTACATTTCCCGGCATCTTAATCTTTGTCAATTTTTTGCAGGAACTTAAAACGCTGTTTCCAAGTTTTTTTACCGAATTTGGTATCGTAATCTCGCGGAGATCCGTCTGCATAAAGGCGCACGCTCCGATGCTTTTTACACTGTCGGCAATGGAAACTTCTTTTAGTTTCAGACAGCCCGCAAAGGCTTCTTCCGGGAGAGATGTCACCCCGTCTTTAATTATGACCTTTTTGATTTTCTTATTGTAGCTGGTGTCGTCCGTCATGGCACCTTTTCCGGAAACCGTACAGACTCCGTTTTTAATCGTTGTTTTCACTTTTGCCTGGGTAGTTTCGGTGCAAAAGAGCACGCCGGCAAAAAGCCCCGCGGTGAAAAGTAAAAATAAGATAGAACGTTTTCGTTGATTCATCATAGTTCATCCTCCGTTGTTATTGCATTTTGTCAAATAAACTTCAAGGATCGAAGCGGTTGTGTGTCCATTGTCCGTAAAATTTTGTCTGTCCCATAAGTTTGTAAGGACGAACCCGGTAATACAGCATATTTGAAAGGTAGTTGGGGATACGTCTGCAGACCCGTTTGCCATCTTTTTTTACGTTAAATGTCTTCGTTTTATTCTTAGCAAAATTTTCTACGGTAGATATCTGTAATTCATATCCGTCGGCACCTTCCAGGGGAAGACAGTAAAAAGAAATGGTATAATAGCTGCGGCTGCCTTTTATGTTGCAGGGAACTGCCCATGTGTATTGTATCGCGATGCTGCCTGGCTCGATAAGTAAAGACCTTTCCGTAAAGGCGCTGCATGCGATGACAGACGGGGTACCCTCAAAAGTTACTTTTGCCAGCTTTTTACAGTTTAGAAAAGCATCAGAATCAATGGTTATCACGCTTTTGGGAATGGTGACTTCCGTGAGCGGTGCGCCGGAAAAAGCGCCTTCGCCAATTTGTGTGATTCCCTGTGGAATGTGGACATCGTTTTCTTTTCCAATGTATTTTAATAACGCCGTTCCGTCTTTTGAAGTTACGAAACCCTGCTCAGATCCCGGTCCGAACGCGCCGGGAACCTGTTTATAGAGTTTCAGATATGGCGTGTTAAATTTGTTATGAAGAAAAGAAATCTGCTCCCATGTCATGTCCTTATTTTGAAGCGTAAAGGAAAGATATTTCTTTCCTGTGGCAGCGGCATCGTAAAAAACGGTGGATTGAGAGGCATCGTAAAAAGGAACAGGCTGGAGATCACCGACAAATTTCCGGACATCAATGGTCCGGATGCTTTTTGGCAGTACGACAGATTTTAATTTCTGACATCCGGTATAGCCCTTATCAGAATCGATGGCACACCATTCGATGGCATTGGTGCAAAATTCCGTACATCCTTCGGCAATCACCGCTGTTTTGCGGTGAGAGGGGATGCGCACAAGACTTTTCCCATCTTTCGTATAGATGAGGCCATCGATTGAAGTGTACCGGGGATCCTTTTTGGAAACGATGACATTTTCCGCAGCCAGGTAAGTAAACGTATTGAGATTCAGACTGCTTGTCAATTGTATGGTTTTGACCGGGGAGCCAAGGTCGTATTGAATCCGCCGGTAGATTTCGTCACTGTATCCCAGTTTTACATTCCCCGGCATTTTAATCCTTTCCAGATTTTTACAGTAATTTAAAACGCCGTCCCCCATCTTTTTCACCGAATTTGGTATCGTGATCTTGCGAAGATCCGTACCCATAAAGGCATAAGCGCCGATTTTTTTTACGCTGTCTGCGATCGAAACCTCTTTTAGATTTCTGCACTTAGTAAAGGCCTCTTCCGGGAGAGAAGTTACTCCGTCTTTAATAATGACCTTTTTGATTTCTTTATTATAACCGTAGTCGTCCGTCATGGCACCTTTTCCGGAGACAATGCAGACCCCGTTTTTAATTGTTGTTTTTACTTTTGCCTGCGCACATTCGTCCGAAAAAACCATTGCCAGAATGCCTGCAGTCAAAAACAACAATAAGTTAAAGTTATACCGTATTCTCTGCCCCATAATAAAAACATCCTCCTCCTGCACGTGATAACCATATTTTAACAGTAATCACACGGTAGCGCAAGACTCATTTTGAAATTGACAATTCTGTTGTCATAATAACAATCCTGCAAAAAGATTGAAAAAATATAAAAATATGATAAACTTAAAGGAAAAACATTAAAAGGCGAAAATGTATGGAAATGAGACTTGGAGGGAAACTATGAGACGACAAAATTATTTTAGCAACAGAAAGATTCGCAGACGAGCAAAGAAAGTGATCAGCATCGTGGCATTGGCGGCGACGCTGGTTACGAGTATTCCATTTGCGACGTATACCGATGCGTATGCGAAAGGACAAACGACACTGGAGGAAATGAAAGCACTTTCGATACCGACGGAAAATGCCATTACCTACAATCTGGCGGATGCGTCGCTTATAACGAATAAAACGTTTATGGATTACTATGGCGAGAAAATGACGGTAAAAGTCATCGAGATCAATATTACAAAAGATGGTAATTATGTGATCAAAGGAAGCAATGAGATCAATGGTGAGTTGATCGATACTCATATCACAGTGGCAGAGGGAGTCGAGGCAAATATCACCTTTGATGGGGCGACGATAAAGAATCAAACCAAGTATGCGGTATGTTCACAAAGGACAAGTATCATATATAATCCGATATTTCCGGTGATAGATATTTTTGGAAATGCCAATATTTACGTCGAGTCAGATTCAGAACTGATGTCTGCGGGGGCAGAGGAAAATCCGGTTATTCGAGTGACCGGGAAAATGACGGTAAAAGACAGCGAGGCGGTCTTAAAACTTACACCGAGGGCAGATGAGAAAAACCCAGGTGAAGGTAAAATGGTAATTTGTGGTAATATGACTGGCGCGATACAGCCGGCTGGCAGCCTGACGGTCGAGGGAGGAAACCTTGATGTTACGGGATACATCAAGTCTATCGACAAGTTTACGATGACAGGGGGGAAGATTGCATCAACATGCCGGTACGCAGATGCGAGTACGGTGGTGTTAGCAAATGACATTACCATTGCCGGAGGAATCTGGGATCAAAACTTTGATGCATGGCATGGTAAGCAAAGCTTATTTGAGGCATACAGAAATATACAAGTTAGTGGAGGAAATATCCAGATAAGATGGCTTCAAACAATTCCTTGGGATGTCGTGGCATTTTCTTCTCCGAGTACACATATTATCGGGGGAAATCTTAAACCGGGTGATGGATTTGTGCTTGAGGATACGTTGGATGCGTATGGAAATGAGACAAGGCTGTTTGATCTGACAGGCCTTCCGAAAAATGCAGATGTGGCAGAGGTCAATGGTTACCCGGTCGAGGGGATACAGACGACATCGGACGGAGAATGGAAGAATGCCGCACTTCCGTGTTGTTCCAATTTGATTAAGATGAAAAACGGTACGCTGTATAAATTCGATTATAAGTATGACAGTGAAAATCAAAAAGGAACGATGGTGGCAGATACGGAAAATTCACCGGTTGTTCACGATGTCACATTAAAATTGACAGAAGAAGATGGTACGCCGATCGGGAAAAAAGAGATTCAGGCAGTTGACGGTTTTACGATGAAGTCAGAATACTATGACGGCAAAAATTATTATACGTATGTTGATGACACCGGGAAGCAGCTTTCGGAGATTCGCATTGAAAGCAGCTCGGAATTCACACTAAAAAAGAGCAGCACGGTAACTTTGGACGGGAAACCATTTGCCGGAGAGATGGTGCCGTCAGACAGCATGTATATGTGGGAAAAGGATGATTATTTTTACGGTATATTTTATCCGGGAGATCCGATACCGTCAGGGAACAATATTGTATTGGAGCGAGTGCCATCCGTTCAAAAAAATGGCGAGTGGTATGTGAAATTGCAATCGGAAAAGGATGTAATACAGATTCAGAACATGATGCAAATAGATAATACGATCAATGTTCTTCTGGATGCAGATTTTGATTATAATAAGGTGGACACCTACGCCCCTGGTTTGCTTGGATGGACGAAGTATTATGGCGTTTTCGATGGAAATAACCATACCATTTCAAATGTGAGAAGGTCCGATACGGGTTATGAGGTTATCACACCGCAAAATTTTGGCACAATTAAAAACGTACACGTTAAGAATATATCAGATAAATGCTATGATGGTAAGCATACTCGTCAGGGGATTGTCTGTGGAGACAATTATGGAATCGTTGAAAATTGTTCGGTGGAAAGTGCTGTGATTGAAACCATGGCGCAAAAGGAAAATTCTAATTATGGTAAAGTAATGGAATACGGTGCTCTCGTCGGTGGAAACTTTGGTACGATCCGGGGATGTTTTGCCAGCGATATTACTTTTGATGGAGCGGGAGTGACCTGGCCGCTTGCCCACGAACTTCCGTATAGTACGATCGAAAATACATATTATGAGGCAGAGGTGGAGTCCGGAGAGATTGCAAAGACAGCAGAGCAGTTTGCGTCCGGTGAAGTGTGCAGCCTGTTAAACAAGGGCGTGACGGACGGAAGCCAGATCTGGTATCAGAATATCGACAACGACGCAGAGCAGGATGTCGCTCCTGTGGCAGATACTTCCCACGGAACCGTTTATTATGGGTATCAGGGCTGTAAGACGATGGGATATTCCAATACCAAGCTGCCGGATACACCACGGCATAAACTAAATTATACGGCAGAGGGAAATGTACTGACCGGCGTATGTACGGATGTTTCTTTGCATACAGTAACGATGACATTGACGGCAGAAGATGCGACATATGATGGAAAAGAACACAAAGCCGTATTAAATAAGACCTACAGCGATACGTGGAAGGAAGCAGATACAGACGTTGATGCGAAAATTATCTATACGAGAGACGGCAAACCAACAACCGACCTGACAAGCACCGGAACGATCAAAGCATCTGTGACAATGGGCGATGCAGCGGCCGAAGTGATGTATATGATCAAAGCCGTGCCGACGCCGACTGCGGCTCCGGCGGTAAGTTCGGCTCCGACCCCGGCAGCAACACCGTCCGTTACGCCGGCAGGCACGAATCCGGGAAGTACCCCTTCGGCCAATCCGTCAGAGGGTAACAAATCCACCGCGACCCAAGCACCAAGCGACAAACCGGTCATTGCACCGGGCGAAACCAAAGCACCTGCAGCTGCCAAGGCACCGGAGACAACAGGAACGAAGATTGCGTCAAAAAAAGGCGACACCTACAAAGTAACCGACACTTCCGGCAAAATACCGGAAGTCGAACTGACAAAGAGTGCAGCCAAAAAGAAAGCAAAAACGGTTGTAATTCCGAAGACGGTAAAAGTGGATGGTGTGAACTATAAAGTGACAGCAATTGCGGAAAAAGCATTTGCCGGCAATAAAAAACTGAAAACGGTCGTGATCGGAGCAGATATCAAGAAAATAGGGGCAAAAGCATTTTATAAATGCGTAAACCTGAAAAAGGTTACAATCCAAACCACTAAATTAAAGGCGAAATCCGTCGGCGCAAAAGCATTTGCAAAGATTCACAAAAAAGCCGTTGTAAAAGTACCAAAGGAAAAGAAGAAGGCATACAAAAAATGGCTGAAAAAGCGCGGAATCGGCGGAAAACAAAAGATAGTAACAGACTAAAAGGAGAAACGATGGAAGAATATCCACTTCAGACGGCGTTTGGAACGCCGGTAAATATCTGTTTTGTAAGCGATGAAGGGTATGCGGAGCCACTCCGCACCGCCCTGTATTCGCTCTTATGTAACCGGGATAAAATGCGGTTATACGACATTTTGATACTGTATGAGAACTTTTCGGAAGAGGTGAAAGCACGGATACTGCGGCTGGCAGAAGACGAACATGGTGTGCGGATCCGGTTTATTGATATCGCGCCGGTCCACGATTATTTTCCAAAAACTGCCAATGCTTATTATACGGCGGCGATCAATTACCGTCTGTATCTGCTTGACAAAATGTTTACAAATTATGGGAAAAATATTGTATCTGGACTGCGATATGATCTTTCTGGAGGATGTAGGCAGCAAGGCAGAGAATTACCATGCCGCAGATCTATGAGCTGCTTGCCAGACACAAATACACATTCAGCGATCAAGATGTTCTCAATATGCTGTTTGATGGCAGGGTGCTTCCGCTCGATATCCGCTGGAACTATATGACCTGCGTGGCAGAACAGCTTCAAAGTGGGAACCGTTACAGTGAAGAACTGTATGCCGACCTCCGGCGTGAAGATCCGGCTGTGATTCATTACGTAGGACACAGAAAGCCGTGGAATGCCGACAAGATTTTGTCAGAGCATTATGAATATTATCGTGGGAAGCTGGAAGAACAGTAAAAGAAGTAGTAAATACCTCCTGTTTTTCTACAAAAAGTGCAGGAAAATCATATATGTGCTTGTCAAAGTGGCAGGGATATTTTATAATAATGATGGTGAAGCTGAAAAAAACAGCAAATTTACTATTTACAAAAAATGGAAAGTACGGAGGTAACGGAAAGATGGAAATCGTATGTTTGGACTTAGAAGGAGTTTTGGTGCCGGAGATCTGGATCGCATTTAGCGAGGCGACAGGAATCCCGGAATTGAAAAAGACGACGAGAGATGAACCGGATTATGATAAATTGATGAATTTCAGACTTGGAATTCTGAAGGAACATGGACTTGGCTTGAAGGAAATTCAGGAAACGATCGCAACGATCGATCCGATCCCGGGAGCAAAAGAGTTTTTGGATGAACTTCGCAGCATGACACAGGTTATCATCATCAGCGATACATTTTCCCAGTTTGCCGGACCGCTTATGAAAAAATTAGGGTATCCGACTATATTCTGCAATGAACTTGTCGTGGCAGAAGATGGCGAGATCACCGGATTTAAAATGCGCTGCGAGCAGTCGAAACTGACGACCGTAAAGGCACTTCAGTCGATCGGCTACGATACGATCGCAAGCGGAGACAGCCACAACGATATCGGAATGATCCTTGCAAGTAAAGCGGGATTTTTGTTTAAGAGTACCGACGCAATCAAGGCAGAATACCCACAGCTTCCGGCATATGAAACGTATGACGAGCTGATGGCTGCGATCAAAGAAGTGTTGTAAGAAATTGGAAAGATAAGTATTGAAATAAAAAAGGTACGAAACGAGGTAAGGTTTCGTACCTTTTTGGCAATCATAAATCTTTTAGAAAAGTAAATGTCCGATTTCTTTTTCTACGGTCTTTACGAGGGTTCCCTCATGAACCATATCTTTTATTTTTTCCATATCCGGGTAGAAGTAACGGTCTTCTTCTACGGTAGGAATTTCACTTCGAATCTGGGAATGCACTTTTTCAATGACAGGAGCAGATTTCAGATCGGTAATAAAATCTTTGGCCTGTGCCTGTGTCATAAGTTCGATGCCAACGATATATTCCAGCTTTCTGGAACACTGGTAGGCTTTCATCGCAGAAACATAAGTGAAAGTATTCGGATCTTCCTGATTTGCGGAAACTGGGATTGAGTCGCCGCTGGATGGAGTGAGCATCGACCGGATCTCAATCAGGAGTGTAGCAGAGGTATAATGTGTGATCATATAACCGCTGTTTAATCCCGGATTTTTAACTAAGAATCCCGGATAATCACTGAAATGGCGGTTGACGAGACGGTCGGTACGGCGTTCGCACATTTTGCCAAGATGCGCCATAGCGATACAGAGGCTATCCATATGCATCGCTGTGTAAGAACCGTCAAAGTTACCTTCCATCAGAGCGACACCGTCTTCGCCGGTTTCATCCGGGATAATAACCGGATTGTCACAGCAGGAATTAAATTCTTCGCAGATAGCACGATAGGCTTCTTTGATGACACGTTTGTCGGCACCGCTCATCTGTGCGGCGCAGCGGAGTACGTAAGGATCCTGCACGGTGCGGTCGGTGTTCGCATCGATGATCTCACTGCCTTCAAGGATGTGGAGAAGATTTTTGGCGGTATCGGCCTGTTCTTCACGGCATTTTGCGGCCATCAGACGAGGATCCAGGGCTTTTTTCGTGCCCTTTAATGTCTCAAAAGAATACGCGGAAGCAATATCGGCGGATTTCATACATTGAATCGTATTGTAAAGGGCAAGGGCGGAAAGACCGATTGCACCAAGACAGCCATTGAGAAGGTCAAGTCCCTCTTTGGTTCCCAATGTGATTGGAGAGAGTGAGGCTTTGGCGAGCGCCTCCGCACCAGGTACTTTTTTGCCATCGACGTAGGCGTATCCTTCTCCTACAAGAACGAGGGCAATATGTCCCTCGACACTTAAGCCGGCGATACAGCCTTCGCCCGGAACAAAAGGAACGACACCGCGGTTTAACAATTCTTTGATCTGTGTGATCGTAGGAAGAGAAACACCGCTGAAACCGGTTCTTGCAGTTGTGAGCATGGCGAACATGATGGCGCGGACGCATTCTTCATTCAGTGGCTCGCCTACGCTTGTAGAATGAGAGCGGATGATATTCAACTGCAGCTGTTTGGCATTTTCTTTTGAAATGCTGTGTCGAACATTGTCTCCAAAGCCGGTTGTTACACCGTAGATCGGGCGTGATTCTTCCAGAAATTTTTCGACAAGTTTTCGAACGGAAGTGATTTTTTCCTCCATTTCCGCAGAAAATTCCACTTTTGCGTGATAACGTGCCACGGCGATAAATTCTTCAAGAGAAACCGGAGATGAGCCGAGTGTTACGGAGGTGATTTCTTTGGGGTCTTTCATTTCTTCGATAGAATGTGTAGGGATAGTCATAGTGCAGGCTCCTTTCTTTTCTGCCATATTATTCCAATGGCAGGTGGTGAATGTCTTCTAAGTGTTTGGTTAGTTTTGGGTTTTCACCATAATCAACAGCACAGTCGATCACGGTTGGAACTTTCTGGGAAAAAGCTTCTTTCAAAGTCGGGAGAAGCTCATCAGCTGCCTGAATACGGTAGCCTTTGCAGCCAAAACTCTCTGCCAGTTTTAAAAAGTCAGGATTGTCAAAATCCACATAGCGGCTCTTGCCAAAATAATCTTCCTGTTTCCATTTGATCAATCCATAACTGGAATCGTTAAAAATCAGTACGACAAACGCAAGTTTCAAACGGACAGCGGTTTCTAACTCCTGTACATTCATTAAAAATCCACCATCGCCGGTTACAGCGAGAATCTTGCGGTCGGGGTAGATCATTTTGGATACGATGGCACCCGGGAGTGCGATTCCCATCGACGCAAAACCGTTGGATATAATGCAGGTGTTTGGCTGATAAGAATTGTAATGGCGGGCAATCCACATTTTGTGGGCACCGACATCTGAGATCAAGATACCGTCTTTTCCCATGATCCGGTGAATGTCAAAGAGAATCTTTTGCGGTTTCATCGGAAATGCGTTGTCTTTCGCATATTGTACATATTCCTGTTCCATTTTGCGGCGCAGGTGAAAGGCGAGAGTAGGATCTTCTTTATCTGTACATAAACTTACCAGTTTCTGGAGGGAAATGGAGATATCGCCGACCACGTCAATGACAGGCTGATAATGTTTGTTGATATGAGCCGGTCTGGCATCGATATGTACAATCGACGCTTTGTTTTGGTAGTTCCACTTGTCAGGGGAATATTCGATGATATCATAACCGACCGTAATAACGACATCTGCGCTTTCAATGTATTTATTGACATAATCTTTCTGCGGTGTGCCTATGGTAAGCAGGGAATAGGCGTTGTCGCAGGGCACAATTCCTTTTGCCATCATGGTATTGATGACAGGAATTTTCAAAAGATTGGAAAATAATGTCAATGCTTTTTCGGCATGAGCGCGGACGGCACCATTTCCTGCCAAAATGACAGGGCGCTTTGCTTTATTGATCGTGTCCACCGCCACTTTAATCGCATTTTCCGAAGGAAGTTCAACCGGAAGCTGACGACGGATCAATGGTTTTTCCGATTCTTCCACCGGAAGTTTTGCAATGTTGACAGGAAGGTCAATGTGGCAGGCACCGGGTTTCTCACTTTCCGCGTATTTGAAGGCGAGGCGGATAATCTCGTTGACGGAGGCCGGTTCCACAATCTGCTTGCTGCGTTTTGTGATCGGCTCAAACAATTGAACCAGATCTAAAAACTGGTGGGCGGTAATGTGCATTTTATTTGTGCTTACCTGACCGGTCAGAG
>FR894069.1:45689-58080 GCA_000434115.1 Roseburia sp. CAG:309
GGCACTGGACTACAAATTCTGCGACATTTCGTTGTTTTTTCATACATATTTCTCCATTGCTTTTTCTACAATCTCATCGGATGCAAGATATGGGATGGTGATGTGGTTTTTGTCTCCATATTTTGCATTGTAGTCGATGCAGGTTTCAATTGAATTTTCATTGCGGGCCCAGGAACGGCGGGAAACACCGACCATAGTGTCCCAAGGCATGGACATTTTCAAGATGGTATCGACGCGTTCGCTTCCATCAAGCACCATACCAAAACCGCCGTTGATGGATTTACCGATTCCGACGCCTCCGCCGTTGTGGAGGGCAATCATTGACATTCCGCGCGCCGCATTTCCGGCAAAACACTGTGTCGCCATATCTGCCATAACATTGGAACCATCTTTGATATTGGATGTTTCACGGAATGGAGAGTCTGTTCCGCCGGTGTCATGGTGGTCACGTCCAAGCATGACTGGTCCGATCTTGCCTTCGCGTACCAATTCATTGAAGCGGAGTGCGATATTCATTCGACCGATGGCATCCTGATACAGGATACGTGCCTGTGTTCCGACAACCAGTTTATTTTTCTTGGCATCGCGGATCCAGTTGTAATTGTCTTTATCCTGATATCTGCGGTTGACATCGATGCAGTCCATGGCTGCCTGATCTGTCGCATCCAGATCCTCCGGTTTGCCGCTTAAGCATACCCAGCGGAATGGGCCATATCCATAGTCAAACAGCTGTGGACCGAGGATATCTTCGACGTAAGAAGGGAAGATGAAGCCTTCGTGTTCATCGACGCCGTTTTTACAGATTTCGGGTACACCGGCATCAAATACGGCTTTCATAAAACTATTTCCATAATCGAAGAAATAAGTACCGCGGTTGTGCAGCTCTTTGATGCATTCAAAATGATGTTTCAAAGATTTGTTTACTTTTTCTACAAATTTATCCGGATCTTCGTCTAACATTTTGGTACGTTCTTCAAAAGAAAGACCCTGTGGACAATATCCGCCGGCATACTGTGCGTGGCAGGATGTCTGATCGGAGAGAAGATCGACGTGGATATCATGCTGAATCAGGTACTCCAGAAGATCTACGACATTTCCATGGTAAGCAATCGCACATGGTGTCTTTGATTCTTTGGCTTCCAGTGCCCATTTGACGACGGTTTCCAGATCGTCGGAACGTTTGCTGACCCATCCCTGGTCGTAACGAGTCTGAATACGGGAACTGTCAACTTCTGCAATGATGGCAGCAGCGCCTGCGATTTCGGCTGCTTTTCCCTGTGCACCACTCATGCCGCCGAGACCGGAAGAAACAAACAGGCGTCCTTTCAGATCTCCTTCGGCCGGGATGCCGAGTTTCAGTCGTCCGGCATTGAGAAGTGTGTTGAAGGTTCCATGTACGATACCCTGAGGTCCGATGTACATCCAGCCACCGGCAGTCATCTGTCCATAGTTCGCTACGCCCATTGCGGCAGCACGGTTAAAATCTTCCTGATTGTCAAATTCGCCTACCATCAAACCATTTGTGATGATAACACGTGGGGCAAATTTGTGGGATTTGAATAAGCCGAGAGGGTGGCCGGAGCAGACAACCAATGTCTGTTCGTCGGTAAGCTGTTCCAGATATTTTTTGATCAGGCGGTACTGCATCCAGTTCTGGCAGACCTGCCCGGTTTCTCCGTAAGTAGTCAACTCATAAGGGTATAAAGCTACATCAAAATCAAGGTTGTTGTCAATCATAACCTGAATGGCTTTTCCCTCAATGCAGTTTCCTTTGTACTCCTCAATCGGTTTGCCGTGAATCGCGCCTGCCGGGCGAAAACGGTATCCATAGATTCGGCCGTGGGTATGCAGTTCTTCCATAAATTCGGCAGCCATCTGCTCATGATATTTTTCGGGGATATAGCGCAGCGCATTTTTCAGTGCGATTGCAATATCGTGCTTTGTCATTTTACTTTCTCGTTTTGGTGCGCGGCGGTAACCGGGAAGAATTTCCGGATATTCCGGCAAAGTGTCATCCAGCTTGATCGTCATCGCTTTTTCAATACATTTGTTATCCATAGAATACCTCTTTTCTGCCTGTTACAGGCGATTGTTTATGTTGACCGCCAGATAAGAGGCGGCAGTTGCTGATGTAAGTGTGATTTTCTCTGCAGGGGAGAGAATCTGTGGCTCGCAGACCATTAAATCTCCGGGGTGATAAGTCTCCAGTATGTTTCCGGCTGCTTTTATTTCAATGTCACCGGAAACAATAAAGAAAAATGTAAACGAATTACATTCTGGCGGAACTGAATACAATTCTGATTCTTTCAAATTGTGCCAGGCAGCATGGGTTATGAGGCTGCCAGTGGTCATGATGTTAAAGTCGGTGCCGGTTCCCTCGCTTACCGTTTTGACAGCTCCCGAAAAGGTATGGGGTTTCCCTGGTTTCAGGATGAGCGGAGGAGCGTCTTCGTGGGTAAGAGTTAAGGTGTTTGTAAGGGGGACCAGTGTTCGTATAATGCCGGGAAGTGCGGTAAATTCCGAAGGACTTTCCTCCACCGTCGCACTACTGATCCGAATCAGAAAATGACGGTCTGCATAAGAACCATTTTCCGGTGCAAGATACAATTCTGTGGTACTTCCCCCGGACCAGTTTGCCGTCTTATAATCGTTAGGCGTTAGGTGCGTTATTTTCATATACAATCTTTCCTTTCTTAATTACGGTATCCACAATATTTGCTGCGGTATGATATACAAGGAAATTTACATTGTCGTAGGAAAGTACCGTAAGATCGGCTTGCTTGCCGGGTTCGATGCTTCCCGTCTTTTCTGCAATACCAAGGGCGGCTGCTCCATTAAGTGTAAGCGCAGTGATTGTTTCTTCCAGAGACATCTTCATATAGATTGTGCTGAGTGCAATCGTTAGCGAGATTGAACTGATAAAACAGCTTCCCGGGTTAAAATCACTTGCCAGCGCGACCGCACATCCGGCATCGATTATCTTTCGTGCTGGCGCGAACGGAGCGTGCAGGGAGAAAGCAGTGCCCGGCAGCAGAGTGGCGATCACGTTATTATCACGAAGTGCCTGAATGCCGCTATCTGTTATATGAAGCAGGTGATCTGCGGAGACGGCATGGAGTTTTCCGGCGACTTCGCTTCCACCGATGGCATGAATTTCGTCTGCATGAAGTTTGAGATCAAATCCCATTTTTTTTGCAACAGTGAGAAGATGTTCCGATTCTTCGGCAGAAAATACACCTTCCTCACAGAAAACATCACAAAATCTTGCCAAATCTTTGCATTTTACTTCGGGCAGGACTTTCTCAATCATAAAGTCCACATAACTTTGAGTGCTTTCGGCCTCTTGAGGGACAGCGTGAGCTCCGAGATAGGTCGTGATGATATCAATGGCTTCGTTTGCATCCAGCGATTTCATTACGGAAAGCTGACGGAGTTCGGTGTCCAGATCAAGTCCGTAACCGCTTTTTCCCTCGATGGTTGTGATCCCCTGGGCGAGCATCATGGAAAGCCGGTTCTTTCCGAGCTTATATAAGGTGTCAAAAGAAGCCTCTCTTGTAGGAATTACCGTAGCTGCAATCCCGCCGCCCGCTTTCATGATGTCAAGATAGGCGGCGCCGGAAAGACGCATCATAAACTCATCCGGACGGTAGCCGGCGAAAATGAAGTGGGTATGACTGTCGATAAAACCGGGAAGAACGCATTTTCCGAAAGCATCCATACACGTTTCTACGTTGATGCCGGCTTGGGCAAGAGAGTGTTCCACTTCGGCCGTCGTTCCGACAAAACGGATCGTGTCATTTACGATAAAAACAGCCGCGTAGTGAATTTTTTTGACTTCCTGCATCTGTGCTCCGCAGCGCATCGAATCTCCGGTCGGAGTTACCAGCTGCGAAATATGTTTGATCAAAAGGGATTTTTCCGACATAGTCACACCTCCTTACGCACCGATGTTTTTCATTAATTGTCTTACTTTATTTACAATCGTAGTTTCTGTGATCGTCAGCAGATTGCAGTCGTTTACGGTTAGTTTTCCGTTTACAACGACACGCCGGATCGCAGAAGGCTGCATAGAATATACAATATTTGGTAATAACTGTTCTCCGGAATCAGAGATTGGCTGCATCGAGATGTCATCGATGCTGACTCCGACAAAATCAGCCAGGTATCCCGGTTTAATCTCGCCGGCGGGAAGTCCCAGAAGCGATGCACCGTCTTTGGTTCCCATGTTAAATACATCGTTATAGTTCAGACACATCGCATCGCAGGTATTGGCCTTTTGAAGCAGAGATGTCATACGCATTTCCTCAAAAATACTGATGCGGTTATTACTGCAGGCACCATCCGAGCCAAGCCCGATCTGGACACCGGCTTTCCGCATGTGTGGGATATCGGTGATTCCGTCTGCCAGAAACATATTACTGGAAGGGCAGTAGGCGAGGTGGGCATGTGCTTTTCCGAGGGTATCGATCTCGCTGTCTTTCAGCCAGACACCGTGGACGATCGTCATAGTATCATCGACGACTCCGAGAGAATCCAAAAATTCTACCGGAGTCAGGCCGTCGTGTTCTTTTTTGACCTGCTCTACTTCAAATGGCTCCTCAGCGACATGAATATGGTAGCCGCAATTGTATTTTTTTGCCAATGCGTGTCCAGCGATCACCATCTCCGGTGAGGCAGCATGCAGGCTGTGTGGTGCCGGGAGAATTTTCGTCATCCGGGAAGGATCGGAATTGTACTCCTGCATCAATTCTTCCGTATTGCGGACGGCAGTTTCGACATTTTCCACATATCCGCTCGGTGCGCCGTCCCAGTTGTACATCGTGCGGGCGAGGACGAGCCGGATGCCGACATCTTTTGCTGCCTGAATGATCATTTTGTCGCTTTCTTTTCCGAATTGATGAAGATAAAAGAAATCACATACGGTGGTCACTCCATATTTCATCATTTCGGCAAAAGCGAAAACAGCCGCGTTGTATATGTCTTTCTGTGAGAAACGGTTGGAAAATTTATATAACGCATTGTCGCGCCATTCCAAAAACGGGCGGTCGCAGGAAAGCCCGCGCAATATGCTTTGAAAACAATGGTTATGTACGTTGACGGTTCCCGGGATGAGAACCAGGCTGCTCCAGTCGCAGGGCTGTGCAGAGGGATATTTGTCTTTTAATATGGAACAGGGACCGATGTCTAAGATCGTATTTCCCTGAGTAATGATCCCCCGCCCGGAAACAAAAGCTCCGTTTAGATATAAGTAACGAGGGTTATATAACTGCTGCATGTGCATTCATCTCCTTATCTAAGATTGGTATTGCTTCTGCAAGTACGTTGACGGTTTCTTCTATTGTTTCCGGCTTTGAATATTCATCCGCACAATGGCTTTTTCCGTTGACACTCTGGGTAAAGATCATGCCGGATTCGGTGAAACGTGCGATGTTTGCGGCATCGTGTCCTGCCATGCTCACATATTCGTGGACCGGGACATTCTGATGAATCATTGCCTCTTTCAATGCGGACTGTATCAGCGGAGACATCGGCATCTCTTTTTGATCCAGATTCAATGTCCGCTCGATTGTGGTCCCGCGCCGTTTCGAAATTTCTTCGCAGGCGGCAGTCAATTTCTCCAAAATACGTTTTCGTTTTTCAGGCTGGCATGTCCGTATTTCAAGGGTTAGCTGTACTTTGTCCGGAATGATGCTTACGGCATTTGGAAAAACTTCCATAAAACCGATGGTTCCGACCGTTTCTTTGTCATTTTCTTCCAATAACAGCAACTCGAATGCGAGATTCAATTCGCAGGCGGTCAGCAGGGCATCGTGGCGGTCCGGCATATTGGTGGTTCCACCATGATTGGCGGTTCCGTGGATTGTGATGTTTTCACGGTAAATGCCGGTAATGCATGTGACGATGGCAGTTGAGTCCCGGTGCTCGTACAATCGTTTTCCCTGCTCGATATGCAGCTCGATAAAAGCACCGATATCTTTGTTTGTCAATTTCGCCGTTTTTGTTTCCGCCAGACACCCGCCGATCTCTTCCAGACATTCGGAAAAAGGAGCGCCGGTATCGTGGTGTGTGAGTTTCTGAAGATCCTCTGTCGTCAGACGCCCGGACAACACTTTACTTCCTAATGTAGAAACATTGTAAGGATTTGGTTCTTCGCCGGTAAATGAAACAAGATAAAGTGGATGTTCGGTCAATATTTCCTGTTCCTGATAGGTCTGCATGATCTCAGTGGCGGCGAGTACACCCAGTGCCCCGTCGTAATGTCCGCCATTGGGAACGGCATCGTGATGCGAACCAATGACGATCGGCGGAAGCGAAGAACCGCTGTTTCGCATGCCCCAGATATTCCCAATGGAATCAATATGAACTTCAAGACCAAGGATATTGGACCAGTAATCCAATATCCACTGTCTCGCTTTGTAATCTGCCCGGCTTCCCAGAGCACGGTCGATACCGCCGTTACGGTTGCATCCGATTTTCCCGAGGGAATCCAGATTATGTATCAGCCGTTTGATGTTAATTGCTATCCTTCCCATAAAACATATAGTCCTTTCTTGAAATGGTATATATGAATAATGCTTATATTTTCTTAAATCATACCACAAAAATAGAATATGTCAATACCAATTTTAAAATGGTGTTGATATTTTTAAAAAGGTATGCTATACTAAGGCTGTAAAAAGACAGACACACCCATGCGCGCATGGGAAGTGCGTGGATTTTGAAAAGTAATTGGAATAGAGAATGAAAAGAGAAGGGAGATGGTGCGTATGCCATCACAGGAGAACAAAGAAAAGACGCAGCCGCTTTACCGGAAAGTGCAAAACAACATTATAAGGCAGATTCAGGAAGGCAAGCTGCAGGAAAATGACAAACTTCCCACAGAAACAGAACTTGGTGAAAAGTTTGGTGTTTCGATGGGAACGGTAAAAAAAGCACTGAGTGAATTGGAGAAAGGCGGCTATGTACGAAAGGTACAGGGAAGCGGAACCTATGTCAGTGAAGTGGAAAAGCAGGACATCGTCACCAGTGTGGATTCTATATTAGATGATACTTTTACGAGGATTCGCAGTATGTATGCCTGTGGATATCGCGAGATTTATCGAAGCTTTTTAAAGAAAATGGATGTTTTTTATCAGAAGAAGGCGAAGATAAGAATTTTAGTGATTGAAACTGCGAATGAAATGCATTCGGTTTACCGCCATTTTTTCGATGGCTATTCGCGTGTGGATGTTTCTTTTTCCGATATGGATACGATTGAGAAGCAGAAAGATGTTTTGTTTCACAATTATGATTATATCTTTATATCGAGAGAACATTATAAAGAATACCGCAATGTGTTTTGGGGCTGCAATGTTCCGGTAAAAGTGTTTATTTTGGATGTTGCCCATAAGACGCTGGCAAAACTGGCATCATTTACAGGCAAAGAAGCGGTTGTCTTATGTGAAACCTGCCATTTTCTGGAAACTGTTGAAATGACAGCGAACCAGATGGGAAATGATGCTTCGCTGCGTATGATCTCATACGAAGAGGCGGAAAATATGGAGAAGTTAGACACAGAGACAATCATTATCCCGCAGAGTTTTTCGGAAGATGCACCGGCAAAAGTACAGGAGCTGTTGGTAAAGGAAAAAGAAGAGGGGAAGCGGATTATCGAATATGTGCTGAAAGTGGATCAGGGATCCTTGTTATATATACAGGAACTACTGGATAAAAGCCGGGAGGTGGAATAAATGGATTTTGATAAAAATACACCAATTTACAAACAGATTGTCAATTATATTATACAGCAGATTGAAACAGGAGAACTAAATCCGGGACAAAAATTGCCGACAGAGAGAGAACTATGTAATTTGCTTGGAGTATCGCGGGGAACGATAAAGACGGCGTTTAAAGAACTCGAGTATCAGGGAAAAGTCGAGATCATTCAAGGAAGCGGTACCTTCGTAGCCGGTGGAAAATCGGAGAAGGAAAGCAAATATATGGAGGAGCAGCTGGATATCATGCTTCAGAAGATGGACCGCCATCATCTGAGGAAAGAAGAAGTGAAAGAGAAAGTGTTAGATTATATTATGCACCATCTTGAAGGAAACGAACGAATCCGGTTTGCCTGGGTAGATTGTACCCATGAGTTCTTTGGAGGAATTCAGGAACAGCTGGAAAAAGAATGCAATTTTAAAGTGGACTGTTTTGTTTTGGAAGATGCCATCCGCCATATTAAGTATCTGGAGAAAAACTATGATCTTATTGCAACAACCGCCCGACATTATCCAGAATTGGCATCGGCAGCATCAAGACAGATACTGCGTGCAGCGATTTCTCTCGACCGGACTGCCGTTAGAGAAAATCTTAAGATCAAAGAAACGGACAAAGTCGCAGCATTGTACCACAGCAAGCGGATGCTGCGGAGTATCTACGAGCAGTTTGTAGATCTGTCCGTAAAAGTACCGATTACGGCGTATCAGGCAAATGATGAATATTCGAGTCTTTTGGAACATTTGGATCGTTACAATGCAATTGTGGCAGGGGTCGCAGATGAAGAAAAGATTCGTGATGAGATCGTTCGGCTTGGTATGGAGAATGATATCAAAGTGATAGTATATCGTTACTTTTTAGATGAAGGTTCTATCGTTTCCCTTGGTGCCAGCGCCAAAGAGTATTGGCGCAGAGAGGCAGGCGAAGAATGGAATGATGAAAAACAAGGTTATTTTTTCTGATGTAGCATTAATGATCGTGTCGCTGATATGGGGACTCGGATATCCGATGACCAAATGGGCGACGCAAGGTTTTGAACCTTTTTATGAGACAGGAGTTCGCTTTGGAATTCCCGGGATTATCTTAGGAATCCTATTCGTGAAAAAAATTATTCACATGGATTTTGCGACATTTCGTGCCGGATTATTGGTAGGTGTTGTTATTGTGATTGGAAATGTTTTGCAGTTTGCAAGCATGAAGCAGGTATCTGCCGGAAAAGAATCATTTTTGATTGCTACTTACATATTAATGACACCTTTTGTGGCACGACTGATCAGCAAAGAGGCACTTCAATGGAAAAGCATACTATTTTGTCTTCTGGCAGTTTTAGGAATTGGCATCCTCTGTTTTGATGGAAGTACGATGCATCTTGGCCTCGGCGAGATAGAAGGTCTTTTGGGGGCATTGTGTTTTGCCATTGAAATTACGTTGATCGGAAAATGTGTTAAGGAAGTAGAGCCAATGGGCTTTGTTATCATACAAATGCTTTCTTCGAGTGTGATATCATTTGTTATTGCACTTTTTGTTGAAGAGGCACCGGACTTTCGAAATATGCAGATACAGCCATTGATTGGAATAGCATATCTTTCTATACTGAATGGTGTAGTAACGAGACTTTTGCAGAATTACGCACAAAAGTATGCTACTTCCTCTCATGCGTCGGTCGTGCTGGCGACAGAATGCCTGATCGCGGCAGTAAGTTCGGCACTTCTGACGGACGAAGTATTTACGGTACGTATGATTATTGGCTGTGCTATCATATTTGCGGCGACGATGCTCGCAGTATGGGATCAGATCCGCACAGAGCAAAGGAGAGATAATCTATGAAAAACCACATTAAAACACTCAAAATCGAAGAATTATTTTCTATCAAGGATAAAATTGTCCTTATTACGGGAGGAGGCGGACTGGGTCTGAAACTTGCAGAGGCCTATGCCGTAAATGGGGCAAAAGTGATTCTGACACATTCCACAGTAAAAAAGATTGCACAGACAAAAGAAATAATGCAGAAAAAAGGGGTATCTCTTGATGTGATCGCGATGGATCAGACAAAGAAAGAGGAAGTGGATGAGACGGTCGCAGCAATCGCGGAAAAATACGGGCACATCGATGCGCTGATCAATACAGCGGGAATTGCGCCGTGGGGCGATACCGATGATTTTGACACGAAACTGCTACATGACATTATGGAAGTAAACGTGATCGGAACTGTGTATGTAGACGAGGCTGTCGGCCGCAGCATGATCGCCTGGCAGAAAGAACATTCCGATTTTAACGGAAAGATTGTCAATGTCGGTTCTATGGCAGGTGTTGTCTGTCATTCGTACACTTCGATGCCATATCAGGCGAGCAAAGCAGCAGTACATTCCCTGACAAGAAGTTTTGCGACTTGCTGGGCAAAATACAATATTAATGTAAATACGTTGTCGCCGACCTGGATGATGACGCCGATGCTCGATGGAAGTGAGCAGGAATACTACGATGCCGTAAACCGGGTGCATGCGTTTGGGCGCATGGCAGATGTTGACGAGATGGTTGGAGCAGCAATCTATCTGACGAGTGATGCCTCGAATTATGTCACGGGACATCAATTGCTGGTAGATGGTGGATTTTCCTGTATGAAACCGCTTGAGTATTAGGGAGGTGTTAAGATGAAAGACGCATTGAAAGTAACGGAAAAAATACAGTGTTTAAGTGATACAAGAGAAGAGGCGTTTAAACGAGAAGAGATTCCGCTGCGGGACGCTATTTATGAGGAAATTTTTGACAGTTGTCCAAACGAATCAAAAAATGTGCAATTTGCTCTGGGATTTGCAAAATTCCTGGAGAAAAAGTCGATCCGCATCATCGAGCAGGATGTGCTGGCAGGATATCCCTACCACTATGGTTACAATACGACATTCCCGATCGCGATGGAGGAAGATTTTGATCCGGCTTACCGCCCCGATATTGAATTGGATGGAGAGCGGGAGGCACGCGATATTATGGCGGCGCTTGGTTTGTCCGCGGATAGTAAGGAAATGCAGGACTGGAATTATTTTGCCAAAGGAACGTTGACCTGGCTGTTCAAACATTGGCATTCCGGGCACATTTTGCCTGGATATGATTATGTATTGGAACTCGGTCTTCCTGCCCTTGTTAAAAAAGGAGAAGAAGCCTTGGAAAAGTATAAGGGGCATCGGAAAGATGTCGTTCAATCCATGCTCATCTGTGATCGGGCAGCCATAAAGTACATCAAGCGATATGCCGCACGGGCGTCAGAACTTCTGCAAACGACAGAAGATGCGGAAGAAAAGAAGTATCTGGATAGGATTTACAAAAGTTGTCAGACGATCAGCGAGGGAAAGCCGGAGACCTTTTTTGATGCGGTACAGCTTCTTTGGTTTTTACATGAACTTATGATCTGTGAAAGCATTCCGTCCTCGATTTCTCTGGGACGGATGGACCAATATTTATATCCGTTTTATAAGAAAGACATCGAAAGCGGAACATTGACGGTAGAAGATGCGGCAGAGATTCTGGATGCGCTTTGGATCAAATTCAGTGCAAATCTGCAGGCATACCAGAATATCACGCTTGGCGGAACGGATGCAAATGGAAATCCGGCTTATAATGAGGTGACTTATCTGTGTATGCATTCGACCAGAAAACTGCGTTATGACCAGCCATCGCTGAGTTTCCGCTATACAGACAATCTTCCGGAAGAAACCTGGGAAGAATTGGTTGCTTTGATTCAGACGGGAACCGGATTTCCGGGAATCTTTTATGATAAAACGTGTATCGATGCCAGGATACGATCAGGCGTTCCGAAAGAAGACGCGGTCCGTTACGGAATCGTCGGCTGCGTGGAAATGGGGACGCCCGGTGAGGAATTTACTATGGTTGAGATATCGCGGTTAAATTGGCCGAAATTGATCGGATTAATGTTAAATGATGGAAAAGATGTTTGGAATCATACCGAATATCCGCTAATGACGGGAAAACGATGCGAGGATATCCACACATTTGCTGAATTTTATGACTGGTACAAAGCGGAATTGAAGGCTTTTACGGAATTGGTGGCTAGGTGCGTCAATCTCTTTGACCGGATGCTGCCAAAATGTTATCCGTTGCCGTATTTGTCGTCGATCATGCGTGGCTGTTATGAAAGTGGAAAAGATCTTACCGAAGGCGGCACAAAGTACAATAATTCCGCAGTAAATGCCTGTGGTATCGCGACGACGGCAGATTCGCTGATCGCGATCAAAAAAGCGGTTTTTGAGAAAAAACTGGTAACACTTTCAGAGTTTCGAGATGCGCTGACAGCGGATTTTAAAGGCTATGAGAAACTGCATCATTTTGTCAGTGACGTATGCCCGAAATTTGGCAATGATGATCCGGAAGTTGACGATATTGCAAAAGAACTTTTGAATTTGTTTTCCGATACCGTGGAGCAGTTTAAGACGCCACGGGGCGGAAATTTTGTCATGGGAATTTACTCGGTGGAAGATCATGCGCACATGGGGATGCGGACAGAGGCTACGCCGGATGGACGGCTCGGCGGAACGGCATTTTCTAACTCAGTGGCTTCTGTGCAGGGAAAGGATACACATGGCCCGACAGCTTTGGTGAATTCTGTCGTTTCCTTGGAATTGAACCG
>FR894069.1:58142-68521 GCA_000434115.1 Roseburia sp. CAG:309
CGCAGTTTATGAAGTCAAAGCAGCATATTATGGCGCTCCGTGCTCTGATCGAGACGTATTTTGAAGAGGGCGGTCTGGAGATCCAGTTTAGTGTAGTGTCCCGGGAGACGCTCGAAGCGGCGCAGGCAGATCCGAAAAAATATAAAAATCTTGTCGTGCGTGTATCCGGTTTTAGTGCGTATTTTCATTCTCTGCAGAAGGCGACGCAGGATGAGATCATCGCGCGTACGGAGTACGAAAAGATTTCGTAAGGAGGCGGTCGGATGTCAAAGTTACGAGTGGGAAATATACAGCGGTTTTCGGTTGACGATGGTCCGGGGATTCGGACCACCGTCTTTCTGAAAGGCTGCAATCTCCGCTGTCTATGGTGCCACAATCCGGAAAATATAACGAATGACAAAATTTTACAGTTTCATAAAGAACAGTGTGTATTTTGCGGAAAATGTGTGCAGGTCTGCCCGGAAGGCGTGCATGAAATCCGGGAGGGGCGGCATGCAGTGAACCGCGAGTATTGCAAAACTTGCGGAAAATGTGTCGAGGAGTGCCTCTATGGAGCACTCTCTTTGCAGGGGCAGCAGATGACGGCAGAAGAATTGGAAACGGAGATTAAAAAAGATGCTGCTTATTATCGGAAATCCGGAGGAGGCGTGACCTTTTCCGGCGGTGAGCCGATGCTTCAATATGAGAATCTTCTGCCTCTTTTGCAAAAACTGAAAAAACAAAAAATACCGATTGCCGTGGATACCGCAGGGTGTATTCCGTTTGAATGGTATGAGAAGATACTGCCGTATACGGACTTGTTTTTGTTTGATATCAAAGCCTATACGGAAAAACTGCATCTTGAGCTTACCGGACAGTCCAATCGGATCATCCTGGAAAATCTTTCTAAACTGCAAAAGGCTGGGGCGAAAGTCTGGGTTCGTATCCCGCTGATTCCCGGATTGAACGACAGCAGGGAAGAATTAGAAGCTGTTTGTGCATTTCTGCAGCAGATGGAAGGAATCGAACGGATTGAACCGCTTACGTATCACAGTTACGGCGTCGGCAAGTACGAGATTTCAGGACTTGATTACGGACTAACGGACATGGAACCGCCGAATTCGCAAATGAAAAAGAGATACCGGACTGCATTTTCCGGGCTGGCAAATGTTTACTGGCAGGAAGAGGAGTTGGACTAGATAAATCTATATACATATATACCAATTGATTAAAAATAGCATAAAAACGTTAAAAAGTTTATAAAAGTATATATGAATATGTTGACAAACAGAAAAAAGTGTGCTACATATATACTACAAGGAGGTGTTGAAATTGATAAAACCAAATTTGATTCAGACAGTAGAATTGGATGGAAGCAGCCTCACAGTAGAAAAAGTTGTAGCGGTTGCGAGATATCATGCAAAAATTCATTTGAGCCGGGAAGCGGAGGAACGGATAAAAAAATCACGAACCGTTGTCGAGGAAATCATTTCACAGGGAAAAGTAGCCTATGGAATCAATACCGGATTTGGTGATTTTAGCAAGATCCGCATTCATGGCGAAGATATAGAAACATTGCAGAATAACTTACTTCTCAGTCATTGTGTGGCAGTAGGAGATCCTTATCCGGAAGAAGTAGTTCGGGCGATGATGACATTGCGTGTGAATGCGCTTTGTGCCGGTTTTTCCGGAATCCGTCCGGAAGTAGTGCAGATTCTTGTTGATATGGTTAATGCAGGGGTACACCCGGTTGTTCCGCAAAAAGGATCTCTTGGAGCGAGTGGAGATCTGGCGCCTCTTGCCCATATGGCACTCCCGGTTATCGGAAAAGGAGAAGCCGTTTACCGGGGACAGAAAATGCTCGGAGCAGAAGCGATGGAAAAAGCGGGAATTCAAACCTGCAAGCTTCATGCCAAAGAAGGTCTTGCACTGATCAACGGAACGCAGGCAATGATGGCGGTAGGAACACTTGCTTATTACGACAGCTTGTGTGCCGCGAGACTGGCAGATGTGGCTGTCTCGATGACAATGGATGGTTTGACAGCATTGACCAATGCATTTGATGAAAAAGCACAGACCGTTCGGCCACATCCGGGACAGATCGCGGTAGCGGAAAATATCCGAAACCTGGTAAAAGGAAGTAAAATATTGGAAAAATCACAGAGCCTGCGGGTGCAGGATGCCTATTCACTTCGATGTGTGCCGCAGGTTCACGGAGCGGTCCGCGATACATTGGAATATGCCAGAACGGTGCTTGAAACGGAGATGAATTCCGTGACAGACAACCCGATCGTATTTCCGGAAGCACATGAAGTGATCTCCGGTGGAAATTTCCATGGCGAACCGATTGCTTTTATTATGGACTTTCTTGGAATCGCGATTTCTGAACTTGCAAACATTTCGGAACGGCGTATTGAACGATTGGTAAATAAAGCATTGAGCGAAGGTCTTCCGGCATTTTTGATTGAAGACGGCGGTTTGAATTCCGGCTATATGATATGTCAGTACAGTGCGGCATCGATGGTTTCGGAAAATAAAGTGTATGCACATCCGGCGAGTGTGGATTCGATACCAAGTTCTGCCAATCAGGAAGACCATGTAAGTATGGGAACGACAGCAGCCAGAAAATTGCGCATGATCGTTGAAAATACATACAGCGTCCTTGCTTTTGAGTTAATGCTTGGAGCCCAGGCGATTGATTTACGAGGCGGGGAACCATCGCCGGTCAATAAAAAAGTTCAGGAAAAGATACGAAGTCAGGTAAAAAAACTTGACAAAGACCGCGAATTGCGAGAAGATGTAACATATATGAATCAGCTTGTACGATCAGGAGAAGTTTTAGATATTGTTTCTGACTGCGTTCCTGAGTTTGTATAAGAATAATAAAATGAAAAGAAATGGATTCACAATGGAGTGAACGTTTGATATCAGACGTGTCAGCTCTATTTTTTTTGGAAAGGAAGTGGCTTTATGAGTAAGAATGTCCTAAGTGTAAACAAGATTGAAAAAAGTTTTGGAAAACTGGAAGTTCTGAAAGACATCAATATGTCAGTGGATGATGGTGAAATCGTATCCATCATAGGATCTTCGGGATCCGGAAAATCAACTCTGCTTCGCTGCATTACCAACCTGGAGACCATTGACGGAGGAAAGATTTTTGTCGATGGCGATATGATGGTCGAAACTACGTGTGGAACCGTTGTATATGAAAATGCGGAGACGTTGAAACGGATCAAATCCAAAATCGGACTTGTGTTTCAGAATTTTAATTTGTTTCCGCATTGGAATGTGCTGCGCAATATCACAGAGGCACCGGTCTGTATCGCCAAAGTTCCCCCGGAACAGGCAAAGGAAGAAGCGATGGAACTGCTGAAAAAACTTGGTTTGGAAACAAAAGCGGATGCATATCCACATCAGTTGTCCGGTGGTCAGGCACAGCGTGTTGCAATCGCACGTGCCTTGGCATTGAAACCAAAAATCTTGTTTTTTGACGAGCCGACTTCCGCACTGGATCCGGAACTTACCGGCGAAGTTTTGAAAGTAATCCGCTCTCTGGCAGATCTTCATATGACGATGGTGATCGTAACGCATGAGATGCTGTTTGCCAAAGAAATATCGGATCGTATCGTATTTATGGACAAAGGTGTTATCGTGGAAGATTGTCCGCCGGAAGAAATGTTCCATTCGGAAAATCCGCGTGTTCGAGAATTTCTTGGCAAATATGGAAATGTTTCATAAAAGAATATTCATATATACCAATACAATGAAAAAGTAATAAAATTCGTAATTTGGTATTGACAATGTTAAAATGGTACAGTATAATTGCTAATATAAACGAGGGCGTTTATAAAAGTATAAACGCCACTCGTTTTTTTTAGTGCAGCATAAGACTGTCAGACATCTTTGCTTGTCTGGCGCAATGCTTAAACAAAACATATTTTAGGAGGAATGACACATGAAAAGATTGATTGCATTAATGATGACACTGGTAATGGGTATGGCGTGCCTCACAGGATGTGGTGATACTTCGACATCAACCTCTTCCAATGGATCTGCCAGTGGCGCAGCAGTGGGTGAGGATGATTCATTACAATATGTATTGGATAAAGGAACTTTTATATTAGGACTGGATGACAACTTCCCACCGATGGGATTCCGCGACGACGACAATAACATCGTAGGATTTGATATCGATCTGGCAAGAGAAGTTTGTAACCGTCTTGGTGTAGAACTGGTTTGCCAGCCAATCAGCTGGGAAGCAAAAGAGCAGGAGCTTAGTTCAAAGAACATTGATTGTATCTGGAATGCGTTTGGTCTTACTCCGGAGCGTGAAGAAGCATTAACTTGTTCGAAAGCATATGCAACAGAAAGTTCTGAAATTGTTGTATTGAAAGATTCCAGCATTCAGACACTGGATGATCTGAAAGGAAAGAAAGGTATCGTTCAGACCGGTTCTTCCGTACTTGAAAATGCAGATGCCAAGGGTATTGTAGACACATTTGGCGATCTCACTTATGTGGAAGATAATGTAAAAGCGATGCTTGACTTGGATGTCAATGGATCCGATTTCGTTATTATTGACTCTCTGATCGCAGGTTACTATATGAAACAGAATGAAGGAAAATACAGATATCTTTCCGAATCTCTTTCTACAGACAAACTTGGTGTAGCTTTTAGAAAAGGTGACCAGAAGTTGTGTGATGCTGTTTATGAAAAACTTCAGGAAATGAAGAAAGATGGAAAACTGGCAGAAATTAGCAATAAATGGTTTGGCGAAGACATTACTTGTGTAGAATAAGGGACCGCGAAATGATTTGATAAACTGCGCCGGGCGCAATACCTGAGGCGGCGGAACAGAGACGTTCCGCCGCAAAATAAAAGGAGGAAAGACATATGGAGACAAGTGATTTAATAAATTTGATTCAGTTGATGCTCAAAGAAACCACAACGACGCTGGGAATTTTCTTTGTGACATTTGCAGCTTCGGTCGTACTTGGTATTCTCCTGGCGATCGGTCGAAAAAATCGTCTGAAGATAGTGAGTATGCCGATTGGAGCATTTCTTTTGCTTATGAGAGGAACCCCGCTGATATTGCAGTTGATGTTCTTTTATTTTGCTCCGTACTATGTATTTCATGCAACTTTGCCACGTTTTTGGGCAGCTGTCCTGGCATTTTCTTTGAACTACTCGGCTTATACGTGTGAGATCTTCCGTGCAGGAATTGATTCCATCCCGGTCGGACAGTACGAAGCAGCTTCAATTCTCGGATTTTCGAAAACAGAAACATTTATGAAAATAATTCTTCCGCAGGTAGTCAAGAGAATTGTGCCACCATATACGAACGAGTTGATGACATTAGTAAAAGATACTTCTCTTGCACAGACAATCGGTGTCGCCGAACTTTTCAAAGTTGCCTGTACCCAGATGACACACTTTTTCTCTACCGTGCCGTTGATCGTAGCGGGTGTATTTTATCTGATCATGAACTGCATTATCGGAAAAGCAGCTAATATTATCGAGAAGAAGCTGGATTACTACAAATAGGAAGAAGGCAGAAAAAATGAGCAAAAAGATTGTATTGACAGACTGCAAGATTTCACTTAATGAATTTATGCAAATTGTAAAAAAAGAAGCCATTTTGGAATTTAGTGAGGAAATGGTCGAAAAAATTAAAAAAAGCCGTCAGATGATAGATCATTTTTTAGAGGAAAACCGGGCGATATACGGTGTGACGACAGGATTCGGTGAAAATGTACGCTATGTTATAAAACCGGATGATGCCGTTCAGCTGCAGAAAAATATTGTGCGCTCGCATTCGGTATCGGTAGGCGAGCCGTTGCCAGAGGAACAGGTGCGTGCAATCATGTTGATGCAGATCTTAAATACCGGAAAGGGGTTATCGGGAATTAAATTAGATACGATAACCTTGATCAAAGATTTTCTGAATGCAGAAATTTATCCATTTGCCCCGGGAGATGGTTCTGTCGGCTATCTCGCTGTCGAAGGCCACATTGCTCTTACTTATATGGGAGAAGGCTATGTCTGGGAAGACGGAAAAAAAGTGGAAAGTTTTCCGGTATTGGAGAAAAAAGGATTGAAACCGGTTGAGTTCGCCTGTAAAGAGGGCCTCAGTCTTCTGAATGGTTCGACTTCTGTCACAGCAATGGGACTTCTTGCAGTAAATGAAATGAAGATTGCAGTAAAAAATCTTGATGTGGTTGGCGCGATGGTCTTTGAAGCGCTACAAGGAACCGTCAAATCGCTGGATGAACGGCTTCATATAGCGAAAAACCACGCAGAGGAGATAGAGTCCGCAAAGATCATTCGCGAAATGTTAGCGGACAGTGAGATTTGTGAAAAATATCTAAATGTACGTGTGCAGGATCCCTATGTGCTTCGTTCAATGGCCCATATTCTCGGTGCAGCAAAGAAAATTGTGCTGGAGGCGGAAGAAGTTATCGTGGATGAAATGCACGGTGTAAGTGATAATCCGGAACTGTTTGAAACCGAGGATGGCGGTGTGGCTCTGATGTGCGGCAACTTCGACGGAAGTTACGTGGGAAGCCACGCAGATATGCTTGGTATGGCAGCAGCCATGGTAGGAAATCTGGCAGAACGCTGTGTGGATCGTATGGTCAATCGTTATCTGAATAATGATCTTCCGGCATTTCTAGCACCAAACCCAGGCTTAAATAACGGCTTTATGATTCCACAGTATACCGCGGCCGGACTTTTGAATGAGATGAAAGTGCTGGCAACTTCCTGCAGCATTGACAGTATCCCAACTTGTGCAGAGCAGGAATCTCCGGTTTCCTTTGCTTATTTTGCAGGTAAGAAAGCGATTGATATTGCCAAAAAATTACAATATATTATTGGGATCGAATTTATGGTGGCAGCGCAGGCCATCGAATTGCAGAAACCATTGAAGAGTTCCACGGCGACAGCGAAAGTACAGGAAAGAATTCGGGAAGAAGTGGCATTTGCTGACGAAGACAGGTATTTTTATCCGGATATCGAAGCACTTTATAAAATTGTTCATGAGGAAGCACTTATTTTTTAGTGATATGTTTGTCTCAATGTAGCAAAAAAGATTCAATAGAAAGTATGTAAATGCTCTCTATTGAATCTTTTTACAAAAGCTCAAATCTAGTTTAGTGCACGCATCACCCTAGTAAAAACCTCAAACGGTTTTTGTTCTGTAATGAATGTTATATCAATTAGTGAACTCCATGTTAACAGTTAGTTAAAAAGCTTGAAAAAAGCAAATAGGGTCAAACGCATGAAAGATATTGTATGTTCTAGAAGAGAAAAAATGTAATCCAAGTCAAAAATGTTCGATTGTGTCAAGTTTTTTGTGTAAACATCTTCGATTTCCTGTCTCGTGCTAATTAGACTACATCTTGTTTATCCCACAGTTTCCTGATTTCTCCCAAATTTTACTTAACTTTTACATAAACAAGAATTAGATTATACAAAGTGGTGCTAAGGTAAAAGAAAATGAAGGAGAAAAGAGGAAATACTTATGAACGAGACAGCAAAGATTATATTTGGTTTGGTGGGTGGACTTGCAATGTTTCTGTTTGGAATGAATTCCATGAGTGATGCATTGCAGAAGGCCGCCGGGGAAAAGATGAAAAAGGTTCTTAGTTTTCTGACAAAAAATCCGCTGATGGGTGCGCTCGCGGGTGCTCTTGTTACGGCAGTGCTGCAAAGCAGTTCAGCGACGACGGTTATGGTGATCGGATTTGTAAGCGCCGGACTTATGAGCCTGCCACAGGCAATATCCGTTATCTTTGGTGCCAATATCGGAACGACCATGACGGCGCAGCTCATGGCATTTAAAATAAGCAATTACATTTATCCAATTATTTTCATTGGATTTATGCTCCAGTTTTTAGGAAAAAAAGAAAAAGTAAAAAATATCGGAATGGTTATCCTGTCATTTGGATTGCTTTTTGAAGGAATTGAAATTATGGGAAGCGTTATGAAACCACTGGCAAATAGTCCGATCTTTGTAGACATGATGGTTCAGGTAAAACATATTCCGGTGCTTGGTGTCGTTCTCGGTGCCGTGATGACACTTGTTGTACAGAGCAGTTCGGCGACGATCGCGGTCCTTCAAAATTTTGCGTCGCAGCCAATGCCCGATGGAGTGACAAGTGTAATAGGACTTACCGGAGCGATTCCAATCCTGCTTGGTGATAACATCGGAACGACTATTACTGCTCTATTAGCATCGATCGGTCAGTCGAAAAACGCCAAAAGAACGGCGATTGCACACAGTATCTTCAATATAAGCGGAACTATTGTTTTTGTATTTATCATTCCATTTTTTGCAAAATTTGTACAGTTTATATCTCCAAAAGGAAATGAAGTAGATATCATTTCAAGACAGATTGCAAATGCACATACAGCATTCAATGTAGTTTGTACGATCATCTGGCTGCCACTTATTCCGATTATGGTAAAAATTGTAAGTACTATTGTCCGCGGAAAGGACAAGACGGTAGTGATGGATCAGGCACCGCAGTATTTGGACGACAAGATGATCGGGAAACCGCTGCCGGCAATGTACCTTGTATCAGAGGAAATGAAACGGCTGGCAAATTACAGTGAAATGATGGTCAGTGCATTGAAAGACAGTATCAGCGGTGTAGGTGGAAGTTACGCGAGACAGCAGTATGACAATGCGTACCAGACGGTAAAAGAACTTCAGGAGTGTATTTCCATCTATATTACCAAGCTGTTTTCGAGTGGAATGCTCACGGAGCAGCAGTCAGAGCAGACCGCGGGATTTTTATTTGTTACCAATAACATTGACCGCATCGCCGACCGGTGTGCGGATATTGCGGCAGCGAGTGATGATATGCAGCTGCATGGAAAAGATCTTTCGGACAAGGCAGTTGCGGAGCTCCGTCAGTGCATCGAGATCGCTCAGAATCTGTTTACGGAGGCGATGGATTCGGTGATCAACGGCGATTGTGCGGAGGCAGAAATCGTTATCAAAAACCGTGGTAAAATGAGAAAGGCGCAGAAGAAAAATGCGAAAGCGCATCTGAACCGTGTGGAGAAGAAAATATGCGATCCGGCGTTGACACAGGCGTATTCAAGCATTCTTTACAATCTGGATCGTGTGGCGGATAACTGTGTCGGCATTGCGGAAGAGACGATGGATGGTGTCGTATTTGTCAGACTTGAAGAAGAGCAGATCGAAGAAATGAAACTGGAATTGGAGGCAGCCGTATGATATTCACGCTGGGGGCGTGTCTGCGGGAACAGAAAAAAACGGATTTACCGGAGCTCGGGGAGGACGTGCCTTCCCGGGTTTTTGTGACGACGGAGGCAGGAGCCAAGGCGGCATTGGAACAGGCACAGATGCGTTATGAAGGGGAAGTGCAGCTTTCCGAAATCGGATTCTGCAAGGTGGAAAACCAGCAGGAGTGCATGATTGGTTCTTTTTATATTCCGAAACTTCTAGAGACGCTCCGCAGTTATTACGATGAACTTATGGATCTCGGACGGGAATTAGAGACGAATGAAAATGGATTTTTTGCGAAGAAACAGACGAAATATTTTGGTACGGTGACGGACCGCGCCGACCGGCTTATGTCAAAGGCGGTGCACCTTCTCGAATACGCCGGACAGGTCCGGGACGCCTATCAGGGTTATGTGGATGCCAGACAGAATGCTAATATGCAGTTTTTGACTGTGATATCGACCATTTTCTTCCCGCTTACACTCATCACGGGATGGTATGGCATGAACTTTCAAAATATGCCGGAATTACGGAGTGGATACCCGGGAGTGATCTTTGCCGGTGTACTTGTTGTCCTGCTATTGATCCTTTATTTTAAGAGAAAGAAGATGTTATGAAAAACATTGCTTTTTTAAAATAGAAAGATTATAATAGAATAGTAACAGAAAATGGAATAAGCAATATGACTTGGGTGGCTTCAAGGAGGAAACGCTATGAAAATGAGGAAACTTGGAACCCGTGGAATATTGATGCTGACATGTATGAGCATTATGATTGTTTCTGTTTTTATCACTGCATTCATCGGATTGATGGGTGTTGACAAGATGAATCAAAATGGAATACAAAATTATAAACGTGCAATGAACGATGGGTATAATAAAGAGATTAAAACTCAGGTTCAAACAGTAATTTCTTTTATTTCACACTATTATCAATTGTCAGAATCTGGGAAAATTACAGAAGAGGAAGCGAAAGGGCAGGCACTGGAGGCAGTTCGAAATATGCGGTACGGTGACGATTACGATAAAGATGGAGTAAATGACGGTTATTTTTGGATTGATTCGACCGATTATACCCTGGTAATGCACCCGATTCTTGCCGAGCAGGAAGGCGATAATCGAAAAGAAATAAAAGACCAGAATGG
>FR894069.1:68553-81252 GCA_000434115.1 Roseburia sp. CAG:309
TATATTCTTCAGAATATCATGAAAACAGCAGAAAAAGGCGGCGGGTTCAATGAATTTTATTTTACAAAATCAGATGGTAAAACGGTAGCGCCCAAGGTGGCATATTCGGAAGAATTTAAACCGTGGAAATGGGTTATTACCACGGGAAATTATGTGGATGATATGCGTTCACAGCTGAAAGATACCAGCCATAATATGGACGCAATCCTTGAGAGAATTTCGTTGCAGCTTACGATAGCCGTTGTTGTGATGCTGGTAATCGCAGTCATTGTCTGCTGGGGAGCGACCAGAGTGATCCTGCGTCCGATCATTGAACTGAAAGAAAATCTTGTAAAATTTTCACAGGGAGATGTGGATTTTGAGGTGAGTAAAAAGGCCCTTCGCTGCCGCGATGAAATAGGAATCCTCGGGCAAAGTCTTGAAAAAGTCCACGATGTGATGAAACAGATCGTGCAAGAGATTAAGAAAAGTTCCCATGCAATCGTGGAAACCGGAAAAGTTATCAAACAGAGCTCCGGCGACAGCAAACAAAGTTCCGATGAAATGGCAAGCGCGATCCGCAATATTTCCGATGGTGCGGTTGCGCAGGCAGAGGGAACTCAGGATGCTGCCAATCAAATTGAAGTGATGGATAAGATGATCGCAAAAATGAATGACAAAATTCAGGTGATGGATCAGCTTTCACGTGAGATGTATGAGGCGGGAAACAATGCCGGTGTCATTATGACAGAGCTTGAGCAACGGAATGATACGACAAAGGGTGCAATACATAATGTGGCAGAGCAGATTGAAAAGACCAATGCTTCTGTACAGGAGATCAAAGAGTGTACGCAGCTTATCGCACAGATCGCGGAAGAAACCAATCTTCTCAGTCTGAATGCCAGTATTGAGGCGGCGAGAGCAGGCGAAGCAGGAAAAGGGTTTGCTGTCGTGGCAGATCAGATCAAGCAGCTTGCCGATGAATCGCAGGCATCGACGATCACCATTGAAGAGATTGTGGATAACCTTTTAGAAGAGTCTGCCAAAATGGTCAGCACAATGAGCGTTCTGGACGGAGAAACGAAAGAACAGCAGTCAAAACTGGATGAGACAAAGAGCAAATTTGCCGAAGTTTCGGACAAGATTGAATTAACACAAAACAATATTCATGCAGTTTTTGAAAGTGCCAATGCATGTCATGATGCTGCCGACAAGGTAAATGAAGTAATTATGTCTTTGTCAGCAATCTCGCAGGAAAATGCCGCTGCTACCGAACAGACCAGCGCTTCTGTTGGGGAAATGAATGAAAATATCAAGAAATTATCGCAATTTGCATCCAAATTGGACGAGATTTCGGATGAACTGCTTCGGACAATGAGTTTTTTCAACTAATACAATGAACGGCTCCTGCATATAATTGTTAAAAAAGCCGGGAGGCAGACTTGTGACTTGTACAGAAGCGATTTATTCGGAACAGGTTTTGGATTATATTGTCTCTTCGTATATCCGCGAAGAGACGTTGGTGGAGAGATACCGGCCCACATGTTACAGCCGGATTAGCAGCGGTGGAACGATCGTATACCGTGAGGAAAGCAGGATTGACAGTCAGACGATCAATCAATTTGGCTATGGTGTTGTGCCACATGTATATGGGCTTATGGGATACGAAGCTTTGGAGGCTGCCGGCGTGATGCAGATTCGCAGGCAGCCTTATTTGGATCTTTATGGACAGGGAGTGATCATAGGATTTGTCGATACCGGCATTGATTTTACGCATGAAGCCTTTCTCAATGCCGATGGAACGACGCGCCTTCATTCCATCTGGGATCAGACGATCCGCGAGGGCGGGCCGTCGCAGTTTGATTACGGACGTGTGTTTTCGGAGGAGGAGATCAATGCCGCATTAAAACAGGAACAGTCGTCTTCCTATCTGCCGACGAGGGATGAAATCGGGCATGGCACGTTTTTGGCGGGCGTGGCAGCAGGCAATCAAATTCCCGGCAGGGAATTTTCCGGTGTGGCACCGCTTTCCCAGATCATTGCCGTCAAATGCAAAGAGGCAAAAAACAGCTACCGCGAATATTACCGCGTACCATCGAAGGTTCCGTGTTATCAGGAAAATGATATTATGGCGGGGATCATGTATATCCTGCAAGTGGCGTATTCTCTGGGGAGACCGGCTGCAATCTGCGTGGGGATGGGGAGCAGTCTGGGAAATCACGACGGAGCTTCTCCGCTCTGTCATCTCATCGACATCAATAATATGGCAGGGGCAAGTATCGTCGCTTGCGCCGGAAATGAAGGGGCTGCTGGACATCATTATGAAATCACCAGAAAAGAAGAAGAAATTCAAATTGACGTACAAAGGGCAAGTCTCGGGTTTGTCTGTGAATTGTGGTGGCAGACACCGGGAAGTGTGTCATTTGATGTGATTTCGCCGGGTGGAAGTTCGCTTGGACTAACCCGGGCGGAGGATGGCTTGCAGCGACAGAAACGTTTCCCTGTTGAAAATACAAATCTTGAGATCCGCAGTGGTCGTCTCCAGGAGCAGACGAGGGATCAGGTGATTTTATTTCGGTTTGAGGACACGAAGCCGGGCGTGTGGAAAATAATTGTCAACTCGAGGCAGGACAATCCGAGGTATCATATGTGGCTTCCAATCTCCCAATTTTTGGAAGGAGAAACGGTGTTTACCCGCCCAAATCCGGACACGACGATCTGCGAACCCGGAAACGCCCGAAATGCCATCACAATCTCTGCCTATAACCCGGTCAACAATGCCTTTTACGCACAGGCAAGCCGGGGATTTACGCCAAATGGTATTATCAAACCGGATGTCACAGCACCGGGAGTCGAAATATTTGGCCCGTATCCTCGCGGGCAATATGGCACAATGACCGGAACCAGTGTCGCCGCCGCTGTCACGACCGGCATCGCCGCACTTTTTTTACAGGAGTTTGATGTCGCCGACCTCAACGGAAATATCGTTCCCGAGCTGCTGATCCGCGGAGCCTCTCCGCACGGCGGGGAATATCCGAGCCAGGAGTGGGGGTATGGAACGGTCGATGCGTATGAGAGTATTACCTTTGAATAGGGAACCATCGGTTTTCGCCTCGGGATCCGCTTGCGCTTAGAGAACGCACGCAGCGGTGCATGAGGGCGAAGTACGCCCTCGATGCACCGGCGGCGTTCTAAATCCCTCACGAAAACCGATGGTCCCCCCCGTAGGGCTAAGGGGGGCACCCCGGAGGGGGGAGATGGGGTGTGCAGTGGTGCAGGTTGTTTTTCTTGTCTTGTGAAGTGGCAAAAGGTAACGCAAAGAGAAGAAAATGTGAAATCAGGTTGCCTTTCTGGGCTTGTGAAGCGGCAAAAGGTAACGTAAAGAGAAAGGAGAGGCGACGCAGGTGCGTAGAGGACGTGTTTTGCCCTCATGCACCGTTACGCGCGCCTTTTAAGTGCGAACGGTCCCGAATGGGGAAATCACAGCCTCAGTTATCATTTAAAACATGAGAGACATTGCATTTCCGATTTACAAAACCGAAAAAATGTGGTACGCTAGAAAGAGACTTACAGAGAAATTACAAGGAGGAATGGGGCGTGATAAATTGGGCATTCTGACAAATGTATTTTATAAACAGCGAGAGGATTTTGCAAAGCAGCAAAAAGAACAGGAAAAACGTTTTACCTTTTCTGAAGAAGTAGAAGAGATTACAGACATTGCTTACATAGAAGATGGAAAAAAAGAGCACCGGCTGAATGTTTACCGGCCAAGGAAACGGATGCAGGAGAAACTGCCGGTGATTGTCAATGTGCATGGCGGTGGGATGGTGGTTGGAACAAAAGAATTTAACCGGTATTATTGTGCGGAATTGGTAAAACTTGGATTTTTGGTGTTTTCGGTTGAATATCCACTCATCCCGGACTGTATGATTTATGATCAGTTTGAGGCAGTAAGCCGTGCGATGGACAAGGTTCAGACATTGATCGAAACGTATCAGGGAGATGCAGAAAAGATTTATGCTGTGGCGGATAGCGGAGGAGCCTGCCTGCTTACTTATGTGGCTGCAATGCAGAACTGTGGGGCGCTTGCCGAGGCGGCAAGAGTGTTGCCGACTACTTTGCCACTGCGGGCATTGGGATTGATCAGTGGAATGTTCTATACGACAAAATTGGACCAGATCGGACTTTTTCTTCCCCGTTATCTTTATGGAAAAGGGAAGCGGCGAAAAGCATTTAAACGTTATGAAAAGCCGGATTGCCCAGAAATTATCAAAGCGCTGCCGCCGTGTTATCTGGCGACAAGTAAAGAGGACATGTTGGAGCATTACACCTTGCAATTTGCCAAAGCCTTGAAAGAAAATGGAATGCGGTTCCAGTTGAAAGACTTTCGGAAAGATAAAAAACTCACACACGCATTCAGTGTGTTTGACCCGTATTTGAAAGAGAGCAGAGAGACAATGGACCAAATGGTGCATTTTTTTGAGAAAGCATAACAATCCTGAATAGTTATGTGAAAATAAATGATTGGAGGATGACAGATGAACTACGACGAGAATATATTTAAAGCAAAAGCAAATCAGCGGGCGAGAAAGATCTGGCTTATTTTTGCCTTGTTATTGACAGCGAACTATGGTTCGGATACCTCAAAAGGGATTCGCAGCGGTCCGTATTTTCTGACTTTTGTACTGCTTTGCTGGATTCCGTTCTTTGCAGGACAGATTCTTTTGAAAGTGAAGGGAATGGCGACAGATTATTATAAATATGAAATTGCGATCGGATATGGGATTTTCTATACCTTTGTAATCTGTACGACACCTTCGCACATTGCGTTTACGTATATACTGCCGGTTACCAGTTTGCTTGTCCTATATAAAAACCGGACATTTATGATACAATGCGGCGTCGTCAATACGATCATTATCATTGTAAGTGCCGTCATAAAATATAATAATGGCATCAATTCGGAGAATGATTTCAAAGAATATACTTTGCAGCTTGCCTGTATTATCCTGTGTTACATTTGCTACGTCATGTCCATCCGTCATTTGAACGAATCCGACGGTGCGATGCTTGACAGCGTAAAATCCGATCTGAAGCGCGTCGTTACGACCGTTGATAAAGTAAAGACCGCGAGCAATACGATCGTAGATGGTGTGGCTGTCGTGCGTGAACTTGCAGCCGAAAATAAACACGGTGCAGATATTGTTGTTATGGGAATGAATGAATTGACGGACAACAATCGTACCTTGCAGGAAAGAACACAGTCCTCCCAAAATATGACAGAGACGATCAATACACAGGTGCAGAATGTGGCAGGGCTGATCGGCGAGATGGTAGAGCTGGTTCACGAATCCGTGGAACATGCAAATGCTAGTCAGGAAGATCTCGAAAATGTAATTACAACGACGCAGCATATGTCAGAACTTTCTACAGAAGTAGAAACAGTGCTGCAGGATTTTGCTTCGCAGTTTGAGATGGTAAAAGAGGAAACCGGAACGATTGAGAGGATTTCCAATCAGACAAACCTGCTCGCACTCAATGCTTCGATTGAGGCGGCAAGAGCGGGCGAGGGCGGCAGGGGCTTTGCTGTCGTGGCAGATCAGATCCGTGTACTCAGCACAGAGACACAGACGTCTTCCGGTCAGATTCAGGAAGCTCTTGAACATTTGGAAAAAACGTCAGCGCATATGACAGAGGCGATTCAGAAGACATTGGAATTGATCCAGCTTTCGCTTGAAAAAGTAAATCAGACCAATCAGAGTGTGGAGAAGATTACGGCAGATTCCGGTCAATTGGGAAGAAACATCGAAGTAATCGATTCCGCGATGAAAGAAGTGGCAAAATCCAATACCCATCTTGTGGAAAATATGGAACAGGTTTCCGGCGTTGTGGAGACAATGACTGACCGCATCGATCATTCTGACGAGACGACGAAGACCATGCTCAGCAAATATACGGAGACGGCATTGAACATCGACAGCATTGAGCACGTTGTCGAAAACTTGATGACTGAGCTTGGAATCGGCGGATTTATGGGTGTGGAAGATTTGAAAAAGGGCATGAAAGTTATGCTCATCTCCCATCCGGAAGAAGGAGAGGGCGAGCCGGAAGAATATCACGGTGAACTTGTGGAGAGCCACGAAGACGGTTTGCTGGTAACTTGCAGCCAATTGCTTCCAATGTCAAATAAGAAGGAAATGTACGGCGAGATGCAGATCACCGTTGGTAATATTTTGTATTGCTGGGATAATGTAAAGATTACCAAGCCGTCAGAACAGTATAAAGTCCTTTTTGCATCTCGTCCAAAGATTTATAACCGTCGTAAATATCCACGTCTCGACATGACACTGAAATGTCAGATTTTGGATAAAGAATCCGGCGAAACATTTGATGGCTGCATGGAAAATATCAGCGCGAATGGATTCGCTTTTTCCACGAAAAATTCGTTTTTTGCTGAGGCAAAAGGAAAAGAGATCGCGATTACGATACCTGACTTTGAACTGAAAGATCAGAGGCAGCAGGAAGGCCGCATATTGCGTTGTTCCGACAACGAAGGAACGTATATCGTCGGTTGTCAGATGCCGGAAGATAATTATGAGATCATGCAGTATGTGAACAATGCACTGGCATAAGAGAACAGCCATAGGAAAGGAAGGGCATCATGATATCAGAACAGATGCAGCAATTGGTAAAAGGAAGTTCTGTGATCCGCGCCATGTTTGAAGAAGGAAAGATCATGGCGAAAAAATACGGAGCAGAAAATGTATATGATTTCAGCTTGGGAAATCCGAGTGTAGAGCCGCCGGCAGAAGTGAAGCGGGCGATGATCGACGTGCTGGAAAATGAGCCGCCGGGATATGTTCATGGATATATGAGTAATTCCGGTTATGAGGAAGTTCGTGCTGCCATCGCAAACCATCTGAATACACAATTTGATACCCATTTTCATGAGGAAAATATTGTCATGACCGTGGGAGCCGCCGGAGGGCTCAATGTCGCATTGAAAACCTTGTTAAATCCGGGCGATGAAGTAATTGTGTTTGCTCCGTATTTTGGAGAATACAATAATTATGTGGCAAATTACGGCGGAAAGGTCGTTGTGATCTCTCCGGACACCGCGACGTTTATGCCAAAATTAGATGAATTGGAGAAAAAAATAACAGCAAAGACCAAAGCTGTCATTATCAATACGCCAAACAATCCTACAGGTGTAGTATATTCTGAAAAAGTGCTGCAGGATCTGGCAAAAGTGCTGGAGGACAAGCAGACCGGATTTGGTACAGACATTTACCTGATTTCCGATGAGCCTTATCGAGAACTCGTTTATGGCGGTGTGGAAGTCCCATATGTGACAAAATATTATGCCAATACGATTGTTGGATATTCTTACAGCAAGTCATTATCTTTACCGGGAGAGCGTATCGGCTATCTCGTGCTGCCGGATGAAATGGCAGATGCGGAAGACATGATCGGAGCCGCCAATGTGGCGACACGTATCCTCGGCTTTGTCAATGCACCGTCACTTCAGCAGCTGACGATCGCACGTTGTCTGGATGCCAAAGTGGATGTGGAAATTTATGACAAAAACCGCAGACTTCTCGTAGACAGCCTGCGCAAATTTGGATTTGAGTGTGCGAGCCCGGATGGTGCCTTTTATCTGTTTGTAAAGACGCTGGAAGACGATGACAAAGCATTTGTGGCGAGAGCCAAAGAAGAGCATCTTCTCTTGGTGCCGGGAAGTTCTTTTGCGTGCCCGGGTTACGTGCGTATCGCGTATTGTGTAGACTATGATATGATCGAGAGATCGCTGCCGGCATTTGAACGACTGGCAGAAAGTTATAAATAAATGGAGGCTATGATGAGTAACGAGATGAAATGGGCAAAAAATGTCCGCAAAGTGACCCCGTATGTGCCGGGAGAACAGCCAAAACAGACCAATATCATTAAATTAAATACCAACGAAAATCCGTATCCGCCGTCACCGAAAGTATTTGACGAGCATGGAAAAGTAAATGTGTCCGGATTTTCCCTGTACCCGGATCCTTCGGCTTCCGTTTTGGTCGAAGCATTGGCAAAATACCACGGAATCGGAGCAGATCAGGTATTTACCGGTGTGGGTTCTGACGATGTGCTGGCACTTGCCTTTTTAACCTTTTTTAATTCGGATACGCCAATCCTTTTTCCGGATATCACCTATTCGTTTTATCCGGTCTGGGCGGAAGTATACCGCATTCCGTATGAATGCCCGCCATTGCAGGAAGATTTTACAATAAATGTGAATGATTATAAAAAGAAAAATGGTGGAGTTGTGATCACCAATCCCAATGCGCCGACATCGATCGCGTTGGGAACTTCGCAGGTGGAAGAGATCATTGCTGCCAATCCGGAAGTCGTTGTCATTATCGATGAAGCTTACGTGGATTTTGGCGGCGAAAGCGTACTGCCGTTAATTGACAAATACGACAACCTTCTTGTCGTTCGTACGTATTCCAAATCGCGTTCTATGGCCGGTATGCGTATCGGTTATGCGATGGGAAATTCGGCATTGATCCAGGCAATGAAGGACGTGAAGGAGTCCATCAATTCCTATACGATGAATACCGAGTCGATTTTGATCGGAGCCGCTTCTCTGGAAGATGAGGAGTATTTCCAGGAAAATATTAAGAAGGTTATGAACACCCGCGCAAAGACAAAAGAAGGATTGGAAAAACTTGGATTTGATGTCAAAGAATCCTGCACCAATTTCCTCTTTGCGGGACACAAGGACGTTCCGGCCAAAGAAATATTTGAGAAACTCCGTGAAAAGGGCATTTTCGTGCGTTATTTCAATAAACCGCGTATTTGTGATTATCTGCGTATTACGATTGGTACCGATGAACAGATGGAATGCTTCTTAAAGGAAGTAAAAGCGATTTTACAGCAGTAAGGCACGCATCGGATTTTCTATCATAGGATAATACTAAGATGTTACCCGAATGGAGAAAAGAAATGCAAAGCCGAAGAAAATTAGAAGGAATCGATGTCAGTCATTGGGAAGGCAGGATTGATTTTTCCGAGGTGCGCCGTGCCGGTATACGTATCGTCTATATTAAGGCGAGCGAGGGAGACCGGGGAGTAGATCCCGACTTCGAGCGCAATTACCGTGAAGCACAGACCGCGGGACTGAAGATTGGGTTTTATCATTATCTGACCGCGCGGACGGTCGAAGAGGGACGGGAACAAGCGAGACATTTTGCCGGGGTCATTCGGGAGAAGCACTACGAGGCTTGCCCGGTCATGGATTTTGAATCCTTTGCAGATCTGGACCGAGAGCAGATCAATGCGGTGTCGCTTGCCTTTTTAAGAGAATTAGAGATGCTTACCAAGAAAACGGTGGCGGTTTACAGTGATGCCAGCAACGCAGCCAATGTATTTGACGAGCGGCTGGCATTTTATCCGCTCTGGATCGCCGAATACGGCGTAAAGCGACCGGAGATGAACAATGACTGGCGTGAGTGGGCCGGATGGCAGTATACGGACGCAGGGCGCGTCAGAGGGATCAAGGGAACCGTGGATCGTGATTACTTCACGGAGAAGATCCTGGCAGACCGAAGTACCGTGCTTCGCCCACGGGAATGTCCGGAAGAGGATAATTAGATAGAAATAGAAAAAAGACACGATGTTTATCGTGTCTTTGAAAATTCAAACTGGGCTAGCTGGATTTGAACCAGCGAATGTAGGAGTCAAAGTCCTATGCCTTACCCCTTGGCGATAGCCCAACATCCTACATATTAAAATAGGAAAAGGTGGGTAATGGGATTCGAACCCACGGCCTTCAGAGCCACAATCTGACGCGCTAACCAACTGCGCTATACCCACCAGATGAAATTCCAGCATATCAGCTGCTCATCCTGACATATCCGAAATATGGATATGTATCGTGTCAGGAGGGATTCGAACCCCCGACCCACGGCTTAGAAGGCCGTTGCTCTATCCAACTGAGCTACTGACACACATTGAAAAATCCGCTTTATCAAAAAACGGTTTTCAAAAGCGGGTGATGGGAATCGAACCCACGTATCTAGCTTGGAAGGCTAGTGTTCTACCATTGAACTACACCCGCATGTGTCTGCTATAGTTTAAACTATAGCATCAATATGAAATTTATTTTGAAATGAAACAGGATGCTTCATGATCGGGGTGACAGGATTCGAACCTGCGACCTCCTGGTCCCAAACCAGGCGCTCTAGCCAAGCTGAGCCACACCCCGGCTTGTTCTCTGCGATGTCTTATTTGTCACAACGCAAGACCTATTATATTATACGGGGAAACATTTGTCAATACTTTTTTTGAAAAAAATTGAAAAATTTTTTTATGCTTAATTTTATGTTGATTTTATTGACTTGAAGACCGTTTTGTAAGAAAATATAAGTGGCAGAAACATCGGAAAGTTTTCTGCTGATTTACGGACAAGTACGAGGAGGAAAAGAATATGAATACAGGTATAAAAGGAATACAGAAAGTAGTTGTGGGTGAAAATAATTCTGCAAAGACCATGGGAAGCGGAATGCTGGATGTGTTTGCTACCCCGGCAATGATCGCATTGATGGAAGAGACGGCGTGGAAGAGCGTTGCAGATGAATTAGACGAGGGTTGTGGAACCGTAGGGATCCATCTGGATGTGTCACACGATGCACCGACACCGCTTGGCATGACGGTGACCTGCGAGAGTGAATTGATCGCTGTAGAAGGAAGAAAACTGACGTTCCGCGTGGAAGCAAAAGATGAGAGAGGAACGATCGGAAAAGGGATTCACGAGCGTTTTATCGTAAATGATGAAAAATTTCAGGCGAAAGCAAATCAAAGATAGAAATGGAGAATACGATGCGGTACTATATATCCGATCTGCATTTTTTTCATGAGAATCTGAATCATAGTCTCGACTGCCGGGGATTTGCCTCGGCGCGTGAAATGAATGAATATATTATTGAAAAGTGGAATAAAAAAGTAAGAGAAGGGGATGAAGTGGTGATCCTCGGAGATTTTTCTGCCGGTCATGCGGAAGAGACCAATGAGGTGCTGCGATGTCTGCACGGCAGAGTGTTTCTGATCGAAGGCAATCACGATCATGTGATTCGCCACCGTAAATTTGATGCCTCACGCTTTGGCTGGATTAAGCCGTATGCGGAAGTACACGACAACAAGCGCAAGGTCATATTGAGCCATTATCCCATCTTCTGTTACAACGGACAGTACCGCCTCGACGACGAGGGGAATCCAAAGAGTTATATGCTTTACGGACATGTGCATGATTCGCATGATGAAGTTCTTGTCAATGAATTTATATACCGCACGCGGCAGTCAATGGTAAAATCGCGTTATGTGGAAGAACCGAGGCCGATTCCCTGTCATATGATAAACTGTTTCTGTATGTTCTCCGATTACACTCCGTTGACGCTGGACGAGTGGATCGAAGTGGACGAAAAGCGGCGGCAGCAATTGTGGGAAAAAAGCAACTATTTGCAATAGTTGTTATTTTGTGTTACACTGTATATGGTGATTCAAATAATAAGGAAAGGAGGAAGATAATGTTCGGGAAATCGAAAAAACGAGAGGCGGTTGCCTTTGTCGATTATGAACACTGGTTTTACGGATATTCAAATCGTTTTCAGATGCGTCCCAATGTAGATGAATGGCTGAAGGAATTAAAAAATGAATTTCATATGAAAGACATATTTTTCTTTGGGGATTTTTCAGAACCAAATATTGGAAAAGACTTGGATCGTCTTAAAAAAATTACATCTGGTATCGTGCATACAGCGAGCGAGAAAATTGGCGTAGATAAAGATTTTACTGATGTTATCATTTTGGATCAGATTTACCGCTATGCGTCAAAAAAGAAAAGTCCGGATGTGTATATTTTATTTACCGGTGATGCACATTTTCTTAAAGTGGCAGAGTATTTGAAAGAACTTGGGAAAAAAGTTATTATTTACGGCGTGAAGTTTGCCTTTAGCAATCATTTGAAATCCATAGCGACAAGCTATGTTGAGATGCCACGGCAGTCACAGGAAAAGGATCATTACAATGATTTGATATTTGTAAGTTTGTACCGTTTGCGCGCGAAACCACGTACGTTAGTTACGTATTGGAAAACGGTGAAAAGTGTGGCAGAGTACAACAAAGTTCCGAAAGAACGGGTAAAGCTTGCCTTAGATAATCTGCTTCGTCAAAAATATATTCAGGAAACAGAGCAGGTTGGTTACAATGGCAAACTTGTAGATGTATTGACCGTCGATTGGGATCGTGTTCAAAGAGATGGGATATGGTCGAAAAATTAAGACAGGAAACAATCAGGAGGCACTTGCAGAGACTGGCAGTGCCTCTTTTCCACCAATTTCTAATTGATTTTTTTGACGTTGTGTAGTATAATAAATAAAGTTAATTATGCTTCGGCAATGCTGGAAGCAGTATAAAATGAGGTGCATAGATTTGAAAGAGGAAAATACAAAAATTCTCGTTACATGTCCTGTATGTGGATATCAGGAAGAAGTAGAAGATTTTAATAAAGACAATGAAGTTTGTACGCATTGTGGAAAGAGTACCTATACTTTTCGAACGGTAAACAGTATTCGAAAAGTGTTTGTCGGGGAGTTAAAGAAAAAAGAACGCGGTGAAGAATAATCTTATTCGTTATCCGCATCTGTCTGAAGGATAACAGGTTTTTCCAGTTGATATTGA
>FR894069.1:81285-82641 GCA_000434115.1 Roseburia sp. CAG:309
AGTATTTGATAATATTTCCGCTCTGCATGCGAAGCGGAGCCCAATTACACAGATCGTAATCCCGTACATAAGGAAGTGAATCGTAAAATTTTGAATTGAAATCGTATTGATGATCGAACGTCATCAGCATTTTTTCAATCAATTCATTGGTGTACATGGTTACTCACTTCCTTTCTTATTTATTATATATCTAAGTATAACCGATTCGGATCATATTTACAACTGTTTCATAAAAATTTAAGTATTAAAAGTGTCATTTGGTGTAAGCCGGTAAAGACTGAAACGTTCTCTGCGGTCTTTTTTTACTGCCTCGGAAGCGGCGATCTCATCGATCCGGCGGAAGGCGGTATGCTGCTCAATATAAAAAATGGTGTCATCTTCCGGATAATACAAAACCAGTGTGAGGACACGTGGATTTCGCTCAAAGGAGCATTCAATCCGGGTTAATACCGTGCGGAATACATCCGGCGAAAAGGGATTAAAGCAGTAAATGCACGTCACACGGTCATCCACCTCGTAATGGTCGGCGGTATCAAGGACAAAATGGATATCGGCATCGTCCATTACAAAAGAAAGGCGGTTATTTTCGGCAACCGTATACCATTTTTCTGCCATTTCCACGCCAATACACGGACATCCGAAACGGGCTGCCGTGTAAAATGCCAGACGGCCGAGACCGCTTCCGTAATCAAGAAGTACGTCCTCGCTTGTGAGTGGAAAGGCGTCAAAAAGAACCTCCAGCACGCGGTACGGTGTCGGTTCGTAGCGGTGGCAGTGGTAGGTGTCCAATCCGTCTTCCTGTATTTCTTCAGTATGTATCTGCAAAAAGGAATCGACAGCCTGACCGAGTTGCTCGTCGGTCAGATTGTAATTTTCTTCCATTAATATGCGAATCTTTTTGTTGAAGTTCATTCGTGATATTCTCCTACAACAAGGCTTGAATTTTGTCCGCCAAATCCAAAGGCATTTGTCATAGCATAGTGAACTGGGCGTTTTTCGGCCTTGCCCGGAACGTGGTTTAAGTCGCACTGCTCATCCGGATTGACAAGACCCAGCGTAGGTGGGATGATGCCGGTCTGGATGGCTTTGATGCAGGCAATGGTCTCTGTGACGCCGCCTGCGCCCATCATATGGCCGGTAGAGCCTTTTGTCGAGGTGACTGCCATCTCATAAGCGTGCGCACCAAAAAGTTTTTTTACGGCGTTTACTTCGATCGTGTCACCCATTGGGGTAGAAGTGCCGTGGGTATTGATGTAATCGATCTGGTCGAGAGAGATGCCGGCTTTCTTTACGGCATGCTCCATACAGGCGATCGCACCGATTCCATCCGGATGTGGCGCGGTTACGTGGTAGCCG
>FR894070.1:0-1343 GCA_000434115.1 Roseburia sp. CAG:309
GACAGCAGCTTCTGCTGCAAACGTTATTCAATCCGGTGACTGGGTCGATTACGGCTGGTGTGTCAACACACCGGTTGCCGTGGATAAAGAAGTGGCAAAACGACTGCCATCCCTTGAGAATGTAAATTTTCGCGGTGGAATCTTAATGTGGGTTCCGGAAATTTTCCAGATTGAAGATCCTGCGGCTCATATGACATGGAACTCCTGGCATATGGGAGGCATTGAAAGAAAAGCCGTTGCACAGGGATTTTCTTTCTACTCTCCGATCCGTTATTCGGAACTTCCACGTTATTATCGTGATTTGAGCTGTCCTTCCCGTGTAGCAATCTTTCAGGTATCTCCGATGGATGAACATGGATATTTCAGTTTCGGTCCGAGTGCTTCCCATCTGGCTGCCTGCTGCGAACGTGCAGAAGTGATCATTGTCGAGGTGAATGAAAATATGCCTCGCTGTCTTGGCGGCTTTGAGAATGGCATTCATATTTCCAAGGTTGATATGGTCGTAGAAGGCGATAACCCACCAATCGGTGAAATGGGCGGCGGCGCTGCTGCTACCGATGTCGATCAGGCAGTTGCCAAATTGATCGTAGAAGAAATTCCGGATGGTGCCTGTCTCCAGCTCGGTATCGGCGGTATGCCAAATGCTGTCGGTACGATGATTGCGGAATCCGATCTGAAAGATCTTGGTGTACATACTGAAATGTACGTCGATGCCTTTGTCGATATTGCAAAAGCAGGAAAGATCACCGGAGCAAAGAAAAACATTGACCGCTACCGTCAGACCTACGCGTTCGGTGCCGGTACAAAGAAAATGTACGATTACTTAAATGACAATCCGGAGTGTATGAGTGCTCCTGTCGATTATACAAACGACATCCGCTCAATCTCCGCACTGGATAATTTTATCTCTATCAATAATACAGTAGATATCGACCTGTACGGACAAGTCAATGCGGAGAGTGCCGGAATCAAAAACATCAGTGGTGCCGGCGGACAGCTTGATTTCGTTCTTGGTGCTTATCTCTCTAAGGGTGGAAAGAGCTTTATCTGCTGTTCTTCTACCTTTACCAATAAGCAGGGTGAAAAAGTATCCCGTATCCGCCCGACATTAGCAAATGGCTCAATCGTTACGGATACGCGTGCAAACATCCACTATTTCGTTACCGAGTATGGTAAAGTAAATCTGAAAGGACTTTCCACCTGGCAGAAAGCAGAGGCTATTATCTCCGTAGCCCATCCGGATTTCCGCGATGATCTGATCAAAGAAGCAGAAAGCATGCATATTTGGAGACGCTCTAACAAATAAAAGCATTTATCTTTCATAAATGAGACTGGCGGTACAG
>FR894070.1:1421-4084 GCA_000434115.1 Roseburia sp. CAG:309
CCACACACTAGATTCCGAATCGTTATCTTTTTTATATAATAATACACACCAGACCGCCATTGGAATCATTTACCACTTTTTGGATCGTATCCTGCAATTTCACCTGACTTTCTTCCGTCAGACGATTTACTTTATTTAGGATTCCGTCGTCCACCAGCTGCCGGATCGTTTTCCCAAAAATATTGGTATCAAAGATTCCATCCGGATTTTCTTTTCCGTTTTTTTCGATGTACTCAATCAGATCTTTTGCCTGTTCTTCACTTCCTACGATCGGTGCGATCTCGGTTTCAATATTTGCCTGGATCAAATGCAGCGAAGGACAGACGGCCCTTATCTTTACGCCGTATTTGTTCCCATGTTTAATAAGTTCCGGCTCTGCGATCTCAATTTCTTCCATCGTCGGAGTGACGATACCGTACCCGCGGCCCTTTACCTGCTGGCACGCGGTCTCTATACTTTGATATTCCGCTCTCTTTCCGGCAAGTTCTTTTAACGTCGCAATCAGCTCATATTCACCGGAAATCGGCGTGCCGATCAAATCACTTAAAATCTCATAATAATATTGTTCTTCAAACTCGATGGCGACATGGATTTCACCATTTTGCATCTGCTTATCCTGAATATAGATTCCTTTTACATAGTCTGCATCCAGTTTTACCGTATCTTTATTGACATCACGCATGACGTGCATATTTTTCAGCATTTCCAGGCATTTTGTCATCAGATCCTTTTTCAGCCAGTGATCGCGGTCTAAAAATTCAACCCATTTTGGAAAGTAAAACTGAATCTGACCAATTGGGAAATCGGCTAAAATCGTTTCCATCATGAAAAACACATCGTCTTTTTTCAGATTTTTGCAATCCATTACCAAAACACTGATTCCATATTTTCCCTGCAGCTTTCCGGCAAGTTCTCTGGTGGATTCCTGATGAGGTACACGGGTATTCAAGATCATGATTGTTGGCTTTCCTGCCGCTTTGCATTCTGCCACCGTTTTTTCTTCCCCCTCAACATACTGTTCTCTGGATAATTCTGTAAAACTCCCATCTGTCGTCACGATTATTCCGATATTGGAATGTTCACGAATTACTTTGCTTGTTCCGATCTGAGCTGCTTTTGTAAACGGAATTTCTTCGTCGTACCATGGTGTCTTTACCATCCGCTCCTTCTCTTCTTCACGATAGCCGACAGCATCTTTTACAACAAACCCCACACAGTCGATCAAACGCACTTTTCCGCTTTCTCCGCTTGGCATCTGGATTCTTGCCCCTTCTTTGGGAATAAATTTCGGCTCTGTCGTCATAATTGTTTTTCCATCCGATGACTGCGGCAATTCGTCCCGCGTACGTACTTTTTCTGCTTCGTCCTGCATTTCCGGTATGACCATCAATTCCATGAAATTTTTGATAAATGTACTTTTTCCGGTGCGGACCGGACCTACGATACCCAGATACAATTCTCCGCCGGTTCTTGTATTGATATCTTCATATACATTATATTCATTGTCCATAAAAAAACCCCCTTGCTAAACTGTTACAGTATATGCAAAGAGGTTTTCTGATATGTTACTTATTTAATTTTAATTTTCTTAACTGCTTTCTTTCCGGAAGAAGCCTGTACGGTAATCTTCGCCGTTCCTTTTTTCTTCGCTGTAATCACACCTGACGCAGAAACAATTGCCACTTTCTTTTTATTTGTCTTATATGAAAGAGTATCTGTACTCGTCAGCGGATTTTTCTCAGCTTTTATCGAAAGTGTCTGGCCTTTTGCCATATATACTTTCTTTACATTTGGCTTATTCAGGTAAATTTTAATACTTTTTGCCGGCTGTTTTACTGTAACGCTGCAATTTGCAGAACGATTCGTATTTGTTTTCAGCGTAATGGATGCTGATACTCCGGATGTCGCCGTTGCAGTTAAAGTCGCTGTTCCTGCGGAAACTGCTTTCAGATCAGCGCGGTTTCCTGACATTTTAACGGACACAACATTGTCATTGCTCGATGTCCATTCAATCTTATCATCCGTATTATTTGGTGTTACCACATAACCTTTCTTCGTTGAAGAGGCATTATTAACTCTCGAAATGGAACTTCTTTATTCGCTGCATTAACCGGTTTTACTTTTACATCCAAGTGGATCGATTGACCGACATTTACTGTATTGCTGCCGATAATTTCAATGGCAGATGGCTTTACATTCTGATCATCGGTTACCATGAAATAAAATGTCTTACTGATTCCACTCGCCCGACCGCTTACTCTTGTTATTTATATCAATTTTGACATTTGTTTATAAAATATACAGATTTATTTTATCATTTTTTGAGATTCCTGCAATAGTTTGTTAATAAAAACCTGTCCAAACAAATTTTCATTTGCCTGGACAGTTTTCGTTTTTTCTGTTCTTTTTATTATTCTTTGATTTTGGCGTTCTCACCGACCATATCGATAACTTTGTTGGTAAGCAGAGTGATCTTATAATATTTTTCAATCGTAATCACATCTCCGTAAAGCTCTTTGAAGTTTTTCTTCAATTCATCTACGGTTCCGCCCTGTTCTTCCACCTTCTGCATTTCTTTCGTGATCTCATCATCAGAAACAGTAATACCTTCTTTTTCTGCAATGGCTTCTGTCAAAAGCTGTGTTTTGGCAATGCCCTGTGCC
>FR894070.1:4114-7414 GCA_000434115.1 Roseburia sp. CAG:309
CTGCTCTTTGTAGGTATCTTCTGTCATACCGGACTGTGTCAGGAACGTATTGAAATCATCAAAGCCATACTGTTTTGCTGTATAACGGTAATACGCATCCAGCTGGGAACTTGCCGTATTCACAATAGAATCCGGATATTTCTTTACTTCGGCTTTGTCTTCCACTTTACCATAAGCAGTAGATCCTGCACTGTCTTTCTTTTCCTTTTTAAGATTCTCAACAATTGATTTTTTGTATTCTTCAATCGTTTTGTATTCTGTCTTTTCGGAAACAAGCTTGTCTGTCAGTTTTGGTGTACTGGTCTTTGAAATGTAATTCAAAGTTACCGTAAATACTGCTGCTTTTCCGGCAAGATCTTTGTTATTGGAATAATCATCCGGGAATTTCAAGTTAAGATCTTTGGTTTCACCCGGTTTCATACCGATGACACCATCATCAAATCCATCAATAAATCCGGAAGCTCCAAGAGTAATGGCACTTCCCGAAGCACTTCCGCCCTCGAAAGCCTTGCCATCTGTCTTTCCTTCATAATCAATATTTACCGTATCGCCTTTTTTACATTTTCCTTTTTTAACCTTCTTCTCGGTCGAGTTCTGGCTGACAAAGGAATCCAGCTGGGTCTGTACTTCGTCATCCGACACGGTACAATCTACTTCAATCCCTTTATATTCAGGAATTGTCACACACTCTGACGCAACGTAATCATCGTCCTGCGATGCGGTTGATGTCGTGCTGGAATCTTCTCCTGTAAATTTGCTCTTTATTTCGCTCCAGGAACATCCTGTAAGCACCAAAGAAGCGGATAATACCATACTTAAAATAACTGCTCGTCTTTTCACTTCGTTTTCCTCCTAATAACTTAACTTTAATACTCATTCTATCACACTTTTTAAGAAAATAAAAGTGAATTTTTGTTCACGATTTTAAGAAATGGCATTTTTCATGCTTTTCACATACTCAGAAACCGGTTTGATACACTCTTTTCCATAAGTTTCAACCAGTTTTACAATGGCACTTCCCACAATCACGCCGTCTGAAAACTCTGACATTTCTTTTGCCTGTTCCGGCGTCGAGATTCCAAATCCGATCGCACACGGAATGTCTTTTGTCTTCTTGACCTGCTCAATCATCTGCGCCACGCCTTTGTTAATCGTGCTCCGCATACCGGTTACGCCGAGACTGGACACGCAGTATACGAATCCCTTCGCCTCTGCCGCAATTGCCTGAATACGATCGTGGGATGTCGGTGCGATCAGAGAGATGACATCCAGTTCGTATTTGGAAAATACAGAATCCATTTCTTCTTTTTCTTCAAACGGAACATCCGGGATGATCACACCGCTCATTCCGATTTCTTTGGAACGTTTGGCAAATTTTTCAATGCCATACACAAAGATTACATTTGCATATGTCATAAATACCATAGGAACGTGCATCTTATCCTGAATGGATGCTACCATATCAAAAATTTTGTCGGTCGTCGTTCCTGCCGCCAATGCCCTCTCGTCGGCTTTCTGAATGACAATTCCTTCAGCGACCGGATCCGAAAATGGGATTCCGATCTCGATCAGATCCGCGCCACTCTCCTGTAAAACCGGAAGAATTTCTTTGGTTGTTTCCAGATCCGGATCTCCTGCTGTTACAAATGGTATAAATGCTTTTCCATGATCAAAAGCCTGTGCTATCTTACTCATAAAGTTCGACCCCCCTGTATCTTGCAATGGCTGCCACATCTTTGTCGCCACGTCCTGAAATATTTACTACAATGATCTGATCTTTATTCATCGTCGGTGCCAGTTTTCTCGCATATGCCAGAGCATGGGAACTCTCGATCGCAGGGATGATTCCCTCGATTCTTGACAGATATTCAAAGGCAGAAACGGCTTCTTCATCTGTGATCGGCACATACTGAGCACGTCCGATGTCATGAAGATGTGCGTGTTCCGGTCCGATTCCCGGGTAATCAAGTCCGGCTGAAATCGAATATACCGGTGCGATCTGTCCATATTCATCCTGACAGAAATATGATTTCATACCGTGAAATACGCCCAGTGTTCCATTGGCGATCGTTGCTGCATTTTTATCGGTATTTACCCCATGTCCGGCAGCCTCACATCCGATCAGCTGTACCGATTCATCCGGAATAAAATCATAAAAGGCGCCCATCGCATTGCTTCCGCCACCGACGCAGGCAATGACCGCATCCGGAAGTTTTCCTTCCCGTTCCATCAACTGGGATTTAATTTCTTTTCCGATAACACTCTGAAAATCTCTTACAATTTCCGGAAATGGTGCCGGCCCCATGACCGAACCGATTACATAATGCGTATCCTCAATACGGTTGGTCCACTCACGAAGGGTCTCATTTACCGCATCTTTCAATGTCTGCGTTCCGCTTGTCACCGCATGCACTTTGGCTCCCAAAAGTTCCATACGGAATACATTCAATGCCTGGCGCTCGGTATCTTCTTTTCCCATAAACACCTCACATTCCATTCCAAGGAATGCTGCGATCGTTGCTGTTGCCACACCATGCTGTCCGGCTCCTGTCTCCGCGATCAGACGTTTCTTTCCCATTCGTTTTGCCAACAATGCCTGACCAAGTGCATTGTTTAATTTATGGGATCCGGTATGGTTCAGATCTTCTCGTTTCAGATAAATCTTCGCGCCTCCCAGATCTTTTGTCATATGATCCGCATAATATAAAAGGGATGGTCTGCCTACATACGTCGCAAGCATTTCATTAAACTCTCTTACAAAATCCGGATCCTCCTTGTATTTTCGATATGCCTGTTCCAATTCAATTACGGCATTCATCAGTGTTTCCGGGATATATTGTCCTCCGTGAATACCAAAACGTCCTCTAGATTTCGACATTTTCTTCATCTCCAATCTTTTTAATCTCTTTCATTTTTTCCAAATTCTTACAACCGTCTATCTCAATTCCACTGCTGATATCCAGCGCATATGCCGGTACTTGCTGCATTGCCTTCCGTATATTGGAAGCGTTCAAGCCACCTGCCAGAAAAAACGGATGATGCAGATCTTCCGGAATCATGGTCCAGTCAAAGGCATTCCCGGTTCCTCCGTACACTCCGGGCTGGTATGCATCGATCAGCAGATAGTCACAATCCATCGCATCGGCTTTTCGGATACTTTCCACATCTTTCGCCCGAACCGCTTTGATCACCTCGGCCCCCGTCGCTTCCTTAATCCGAAGAATCTCGTCATTGGTCTCATCTCCGTGAAGCTGAACCATATTGATCGCGTTTTCTTTTACATAGTGGATGATCGTTTCC
>FR894070.1:7435-12224 GCA_000434115.1 Roseburia sp. CAG:309
ACTCTCATTGACAAATACGCCAACCACCGGAATCTCCGGCAAAATGCGGGAACGAAATGCAACCGCCTGTTCCAGCGTAATCTTCCGCTGGGTATTGGCAAAGATAAATCCCGCAAAATCCGGTTTTACTTCATTCACATAGGCTACATCTTCCGGTCTGCGTATGCCGCAAAATTTTAACTTCATTGGATTACCGTCCTTTCAGCTGGCGCAACGTCGCCTCTTTGTCCGGACTCCGCATGAGCGTTTCTCCGATCAGCACTCCATCGACACCGCCTTTTTCCAGTGCAGCAATGTCCTCTCTGCATTTGATCCCACTTTCTGCCACAAATAAAATATCCGAAGGAATGTGCTTTCTCTGTCGAATGCAGTTATTGATATCGACTTCAAATGTCTTCAGATTGCGGTTATTGACACCAATGATCCTTGCTCCGGCACGTACCGCCATCTGAATCTCTTCTTCGTCATGTGCCTCTACCAATGCCGAAAGTCCCAGACTACGGCTGAGAGCGATCCACTCGCGAAGCGTATCCTCGTCTAAGAGGGAACAGATCAGAAGCACTGCACTCGCCCCGATGACTTTCGCTTCATAGATCATATATTCATCCACGGTAAAATCCTTCCGAAGCAGCGGAATATTTACCGCTTCATGTATTTGCTTTAAGTATTCGGTGCTTCCCATAAAATAATCCGGTTCTGTCAATACGGAAATGCAGTCAGCGCCAATTTTTTCGTATTCCGCCGCAATGTCAAGATACGGAAATTCCTCTGCAATCACGCCTTTGGAAGGAGACGCTTTTTTTATCTCGCAGATAAAGGAAACGCCCATCTTCTGCAATTGCTTTTCAAAAGGAAAGCCCGTCTCCGCCGGCAGTGAAAGCGCCTTGTTTTTCATTTCTTCCAAACTGACACTCTCTTTACAATGCGCCACTCGATCTCTTGTCTTTGCTGCGATCTCGTCTAAAATCATAAGCTTCCTCCCTGCCTCACTCAGGCATTGGTTTCTTTTACAAATTCTTCCAGTTTCTCAAGAGCTTTTCCGCTGTCGATCATTTCTTTTGCAATAGCGACTCCTTCTTCCATCGTAATGCCTTCTTTTCCGAGATAAATGGCAATTCCGGCATTCATTAAGATCACGTTTCTCTTTGCGCCGGTTTCTTTTCCGGATAAGATATCCCTTGTGATCTGTGCATTTTCCTGTGGTGTTCCTCCGATCAGTTCTTTCAGATCACATGTTTCAAATCCGAATTGTTCCGGTGTGATATCAAAGGATGTCAAGCCGCCGTCACGAATCTCACAGCAATGTGTCGGACCGGTAAGGGTGATCTCGTCAAGTCCGTCGTTTCCACAAACTGCCATGCCTCGTTTTACTCCAAGATTTTTCAATACTTCTGCCAGTTTTTCAACCAGATCGTTGTTATATACACCCAAAAGCTGAATGCTTGCATTTGCCGGGTTCGTAAGAGGACCAAGGATATTAAATATCGTACGCTCTCCCATTTCTTTACGAACCGGGCCGACATTTTTCATGGAAGAATGATAATACTGTGCAAATAAGAAACTCATTTTCACTTTATCAAGAACTTCTTTGCTCTTTTTATCATCAATCGTAATATCTGCTCCCAGACTTTCGAGCACGTCTGCCGCACCGCTTTTACTGGATACGCTTCGGTTTCCATGTTTTGCCACCGGAATTCCTGCGGCAGCGATAACAAATGCGGATGTGGTGGAAATGTTAAAAGTTCCCACTTCATCCCCGCCGGTTCCTACGATTTCAAGGACATCATAATCCGGTGCCAAATGTACACCAAGATCACGCATGGCCTGTGCAGATGCTGTAATTTCCGTAATGGTTTCGCCTTTCATACGAAGTGCCGTGAGATAGGTTGCCATCAATATCTGGGATGCTTCCCCTGACATAATTTCTTTCATCGCACCCTGTGCCATCTCATAACTTAAATCTTTTCCATTAATTACTTCATGAATTGCCTCTTTGATTACCATGATAAATGCCTCCTTGAAATTATATTGTAGTTAAAAAATTGTTTAAGATCACTCTGCCATCCGGTGTCAGAATCGATTCCGGATGAAACTGTAATCCATAAATCTTTTTTTCTCTGTGTTTTACTGCCATTACTTCCTGATTGTCATCAACGGAGATGACTTTGAGTTCCTCCGGGATCGTCTCAATGTCTGCGATCAGAGAATGATATCTTGCCACGTCAATCCGCTCTGGAAGATTTTGGAAAATCGGATCTTCGGTATCAATTTTTACATTGCTCTTTTTTCCATGCATCAATTGTTTCGCATGACAGATGGTAGCTCCAAATACTTCACAGATTGCCTGATGTCCCAGACACACGCCCAGGATCGGGATCTCGCCGCCCAAACTGCGGATCACATCTTCACACACACCGGCATCTTTCGGATACCCCGGCCCCGGTGACAAAATGATATGACTTGGTTTCATCGTCCGGATCTCCTCCACGGTTTTCTCATCGTTTCGGATTACTTTAATATCCGGATTGATTTCCCCGATCAGCTGAACGAGGTTATAAGAAAAACTGTCATAATTATCAATTAAGAGAATCATATCATCAAACCTCCTGTCATATCTTTTCCTGCATTTTGTATTGCGTCAATCACTGCTCTTGCTTTGTTGCCGGATTCTTCGTACTCCAATCGCGGCTGGCTGTCCGCGACGATACCGCCTCCTGCCTGTACATAGACTTTTCCGTCTTTCTTTACCGCCATACGAATGGCGATACAGGTATCTAAGTTGCCGCTGAAATCAAGATATCCAAGCGCCCCTCCGTAAATTCCACGCGGTTCGCTTTCCAGTTCATCAATGATCTCGCACGCCCGGATCTTCGGTGCACCTGACAAGGTTCCTGCCGGCAGTACCGATTTCACGGCATCCAGTGCATCGGCATCTTTCCGGATATCTGCTTCCACCTGCGAACAAATATGCATGATCTTCGAATATTTATGGATCATCATATATTTCGTCACATCCACCGTGCCAAATTCTGCGATACGTCCCAGATCGTTTCGTCCCAGATCAACGAGCATATTATGCTCTGACAATTCTTTTTCATCACTGAGAAGATCTTTAACAAGTGCTTCATCTTCCGCTTCATCTTTTCCTCTCGGTCTGGATCCTGCCACCGGAAATGTCGTCAACCTGCCATCCTGCAAGCGAACCAGTGTCTCCGGCGAGGTACTCATGATCTCTACATCGTCCAGATTCATATAAACCATGTACGGCGAAGAATTTGTCGTCCGAAGCACACGGTACGGCTGAATCAGGCTTCCTTCGTATGGACTGACAAATCGTCTGGAGATTACCGCCTGGAAAATATCTCCATCGCGGATATATTCCTTTGTCTTCTCAACAATATCTTCATATTCTTTTTCCGATACATTACATTCAAATTTTACTTTATCATAAGAAGGAAATTCCGGTAATTTTGTCTCCTCCTGAATCATAGTGATAATATCATCAATCTCTTTTTCTGCCTTTTGCAGATTCTGCTGTAAATCCCCTTTGGTCTTTACATTTCCTACCACAATGATCTTTTGTTTTAATTGATCGTACGCAATCACTTTATCAAAAAGCATCAGATCATAATCATTAAATTCGCCGCGCTTGATATTTAGCACCGGCTCTGCATGCTCGATCATCGCATACGCAAAATATCCGACAAATCCTCCGGTAAATGGCGGCATATCTTCCATCTTTGGCGAACGGTACTGTTTTAAAATATCCCGGATCACCTGAAACGAATCCTTTGTCGTGATCGTCTTTTTTTCTCCCTTTTCTTCAATCACAACCTTATCCCGGAAGCAGGACACCCGCATCACCGGATCGTAACCAAGAAAAGAATAACGTCCCCATTTTTCTCCACCTTCTACACTTTCCAGAAGGTAAAAACGTTTCTTCTTTGCCGCAATTTTCTGTAACAGCGCAATGGGCGTCACAAGATCCGCATAAATTTCTTTTTTTACCGGAATCACATCATAATCCGCCGCATATTTTTTGATTTTTTCTAACAACATCGTAAACATCTCCTTTTTGTTTATTGCTACGATGTGTGCAAAAGAGATTGTCCGATTGTGCGATACCTAAGGCAATAAAAAAAGCCTCTGTCACATGTTCTATCACTAGAACAGGGACAAAAGCTATCAACTTCTGCGGTACCACCCTTATTGGCTAATCGGTATAACCCACTCATCATGCACCACCATGCACTCCTGTTCGTAACGGTACAGGTTTCCGTCAGCGTCTACTCGATACTCTTTCAAGCTGCCCTCACAAGTCCATTCAAAATGATATTGCTGCTGTATCACACCAACCTACAACTCTCTGAAAACAAAATCTCATTTTTACTTACTCTTGCTCATCGGTTTCAATATATTTCATATCTAGGGACTAGTATATCACTTTTTTTTCAAATGTCAACTAGATTTTGTGGAAATTCCTTTTTAAATTTTGGGGGTAATCATGAGGTAATCAGAACATTCTTTCGATTTTTAAGCAAAAAACGACGGGTTTCCGTCGTTTTCTGCCATTTTTACAGCGGAGACGGAGGGATTCGAACCCTCGTGCCCGTGAAGGCAAAACGATTTCGAGTCGTTCTCGTTATGACCACTTCGATACGTCTCCGAATGTACCTTTTTGAAAAAAGTACCTCTATATTTGTAACATTTTTTCAAGCATTTGTCAATGCTTTTGTCAAAAAGATTTCTGCGATAAGATTTTCCTGCATTCTTCCCGTCTTAAACCGCT
>FR894070.1:12247-15962 GCA_000434115.1 Roseburia sp. CAG:309
TCCAGATCTGCCCGCAGTTCCAGAGGTTCCATCAGCCGTTCCCTGGTAAAATGCCGTTCCTGGCTGCGGTATTTTTTGACCGTAAAGAACGGGATTCCAGCTTTGGCTGCAAGATCACGATCCGACATACGGGGTCCCAGTTCCTTTACCTGCAATAAAATATTGATATGGCGGCCTAACATATGCAGGATACGCAGTGGCGGCTCTTTTAGCTCCAGCAGGTCTGCATAAAGAGTAAATACTTTCTCCTGCTGTCCCGCAATGACGGCATCCATCATGTCAAATAATTTTCCTACCGTCTGCCCGGAGCAGATCATCTCCACATCTTCTGCGGTAACCGCTTCTCTGTCACCGGTATAACCGATCAGTTTATCCAGTTCACAGGATAACAGATCCATCTGGAATCCTGCCCGCGATACAATAAGTTCCGCAGTGTGCTTGGAAATCTTTTTTCCGTATTGGGATAAATATCGTGCGATCCATGGCACCAGTTCAACTTCTGCACGCAGTGTACACTCGGTAATACAGCCGTGCTTTTGAATCCATTTATACAAACGATTCCGTTTATCGATCTGTTTTTCTACAAAGACTACAAACGTAGTCTCTGGAAACTGCTCCAATACTTCCGGCAGATCGTTTGCTTTTTTAAATGCCTGGCTGTTTTCAATCAGGATCAGACGCTTGTCCTGAAAAAAAGGAAGCGTATTGCCAATTGACTGCATTTCTTCCACAGAAAATTTTTCTCCCTCAAAATAAGAGGCATTCATGTCATCTCCCGGCACAGACAACGCCTGTTTTAATTTATTTTTATAATTGCGGACCAGATACGCTTCTTCGCCATAAATTAACTGAAAACGGGAAAGATCGCCGTTTTTTAACTGGGCATCTATTGTCAGCATCGTTTCACCTCATCTTCCTGCATTCACTCTTTTAAGTATAACACATCTGCCACATTCTCTCAATGCTTAAAATACCAGAAGCGTTTCTGTCCCCTTTTGTATTCTGCGAACAAGGCTCCTTTCTGTGCGGTATTCCAGTTTTTACAGGAAATATTTTCCAATCTCTGTAATGTTTCTTTTGCCGGATGTCCATACCGGTTGTTCACTCCCGCAGAAATAAAGCCATACCGCGGTCTGCACTTTTGTAAAAAAACGTCGGAAGAAGAATTTTTCGAGCCATGATGCCCCACTTTCAATATATCATATTGCTTGTCTGGAACCGTTATACTTTCTTCGCCGTGCACCCCCAGATCTCCTGTTGTCAAAATGGACAGATTCCCGTAGGAAAGGTCAAAAGCCAGCGAACAGTCATTGGCATCCTCCCACTCATACTCTGCGGCAGGATGCAGACAGCGCAATTGCAGGTTTCCGCTTGTTATCTGCTGTCCCTTGTGTATCGCAGCGGCCGGTATCTTTTTGCCGGTTACAGCTTGTATAAATTTTTGCAGTCCTTCTTCTTTCTTTTGCAGATCAGGGACAAGGATCTGACGGATCGTGATTCCTTCGTTTTCCTGCCGCTCTGCCAATTCTTCAATTCCGTTCACATGGTCCTCATCCCCGTGGGTAACAAAAACGCCGTCAATGGTATCCCGTCCATAATACTTTAACATCTTAGAAATGCGGTATTTTCCAATCTCTTTCTCCGAGGTGCTTCCTCCATCAATCAGATACGTTTTTTCCTTTTGAAAAAGACATGCACAGTCTCCCTGTCCGATATCCATCTGAATGTACAGAAATTCAAATGCCGGGCGGAAAAAGCCAAGTACCAGACAGAGCGCCGCCATGCTAAAAAAGGTTTTGATCTTATCCCCATACTCTGCCCAGATATACACTGATAAAAATAAAAAACTATAGTATATTATTATCTTCCATATCTCCGGGCGTCCCACAATCAAATTACTTCCCGGAAGCACTTTGATCCCTTTGCAGACAAGCTCGTAAAATGCCAGAATTCCGTGGGCGGATGCCAGTATAAAACCGCCGGCAACCGGAGTAATAAAGCAGAGTATACAACCTAAGATACCGACTCCCAGAAGAATGGACAAAAACGGAAGTAAGATGAGATTCGCAATAATCGAATACGGACATATTTCATAAAAAAACCAGAACATAACCGGAAGTGTCAGGAAAAATGTCCAAACCGTAGAAAGAAGTGTTTTCTGCCATTCTTTCATCCGTTTCTGCCTCTTTTTTGTCATCTCCTGATAAAGTAAAATTCCACCGGCGGCGACAAACGACAGAACAAAACCACACTGAAATAACTGCAATGGATTTTGCAGCAGGATCACGCTTCCGCTTATTGCCAGTGCCGTCAATCCATCATAGGGTTTTCCCGTATACCTTGCCACCAGCCGAATACACAACATCCACACTGCCCGCGACGTCGCTACTGGGAATCCCGTAAACTGTCCATACAAAAGTAAAAGAACCAGCGAAACGATTGCCGCCGTTTTCATTGGGAGAAGGTGCTTGCGCAGCCAGTCAAACAGAACCATTCCTAACAGAGAAATATGTAATCCCGATATAGCGAGCATATGCGCCACTCCGGTCTGCTGGTACAATTCCTTGATTTCTCCATCCAGCTGGGATTTATCTCCGAGGATCATTGCCCCAAGCAGTCCCGCATCTCTTTCGCCCATTGCTGTGACAAGTTGCTGCATCGCCTTACTCCGCCATTCATACAGCATTTGTTTGACCGGATTACACGAGTCATCGCGTATGTGCATGTCCGACACAAATATGCGGGCATCTACCTGCATCGCCTCATAATACGAAAAAGCATCAAACTGTCCGGGATTTCCTGCCTGTTCAAAACTTTCTGCCTCTCCTGTTACCTGGATTTCATTTCCGATTTGGATATGGGAAAATAAATGTTGTTCTGATAATTGATCGGATGTTTCATAAAGAAGTATTTTTCTGAAAGAACTTGTTTTTTCTGTTTTTGTATACTGCGGTTCTACTTTAGATAACGTCAGTACCTTCGTTCCCGAAGCTGTCTTCTGTATCGTTTCGACAACACCGCTGCATGTAAAAGCCTTCTGTTTCCAAGTCTCCGGGGAATTGTCCCGGAACTGATTCCAGATAACAATTCCCAGTATGACAAGAAAAAAGAAAACCACCAATGGTCGATTGATTCTTATTTGTTTCATCCCCTTTTTCAGCCTTTACTGGCATCCTGAACCATGTCAAGATTTCGTTCAAAAGAACCCGTAAAGTTTTTAATATCCCCGTATGTCTCCTGCTGTTCTCCGTCAATGGTAAACTGCACTTTACTTACATTGGACAACTCACATAACGTATTCACTATACTATAGATCACTACACCACTACTCACATCTGCCTGCATATTCATAAATTCTTTACTAAAATCCACATAGCATACATGATCGCGAATTGTCAAAGAATTCAATTTTGTACCCGAAGGAATCGTATCCCTTACTTCGGACGTATTGGCATCGGAAATCTCATTTGGCCCCTTCAGCAGCTGCTCGATCAAAAGCTGCGCCAGCGGCACCGTCATATCATGCGTCAATTTTGTAGAAATCTCCTGCATCTTTGTTCCATCATTGGAAGAAAAATACAATGTGACATATTTTTCCTGCGTATAGCCTTCTCCTCCGACCGAGTCAAGAAACGATAATTTACTCATGATCCCTACCGGTTCTCCATCGATCATAAGAGGCTCCTCGCCCACATAAAATTCGACATATTCGACG
>FR894070.1:16086-24035 GCA_000434115.1 Roseburia sp. CAG:309
TCCTTTAATTGGAAATCATCAACAGACACCCATTTTTTAAAACAATCAAGCAATTCCTGAATAACCGCAACATTATCTTCCCCATCCGCCTGAATCTCATATTTTGTGGATTGAAGTCTGAAGCCGTCTTCTGCCATCTGATACAGTGTAATATTACCATTTTGATCCGGATTTACCGTCCTCTGGCAGCCACAGCATAACACAAGGATACATACTAACACACTCAACAAACGAATTGTTCTCATCACGAATTTCCTCCTTGTGCCTGATAGATCAATGGAATTCTCACAGCAAACGTCGTTCCCTGTTTTTCCACACTATGTACTTTGATCGAACCGCGGTGCAGTAATATCGCATTTCTCGTGATGGCAAGACCCAGCCCATTTCCGCCGGTTTCTCGGGATCTCGCCTTATCCACACGATAGAAACGTTCAAAAATGTGATCCTGAAGTTCTTCCGGTATTCCTACTCCGGAATCTGCCACACGCAGGTAGAAAAATTTATGGTCTGCGTTTAACGTAACTTTCACCCATCCATTGTCAAAATTGTATTTTACTGCATTTTCAATGATATTGGTAAACGCCATTCCCAATTTGACACTGTCAATCTGGGCACTTACCGGGCGCACACTCTCAAAGATAATTTCAATGTTCCGTTTTGATGCAATCGGCGTAATTCCCTTCAAAATACCTTCGATAAATTCGTTGATATTTACTTCTTCAATTGACATCTGAACCGCCGATTTATCCATTTTTACAAGAGAAAGCAGGTCATTGACGATCTTATTCATGCGGTCAAGTTCCTGATTGATATCTCCCATAAATTCCCGGTATAATTCCACCGGAACATCTTCCTGCATCGTCAGAGATTCCGCAAGGACTTTGATCGATGTGATCGGTGTCTTCAATTCATGTGATACATTAGACACAAACTCCTGCCGCGAATCCTCCAGATTCTGTACTTTTGTAAGCATGGAGTTGATCGCATCTGAAATCTGCTCCACCTCAATATTGTCACGCACTTCCATCTGTTCACTGAAATCTCCGGATTCAATATGTCCGATTGCCCGTACCACACTTTTTAACGGCTTTACTACATGTCCGGAATAAATCCATGAAACCACGATAATATTGACTGCAAGAAGTAAAATAATGGAAATACTCACCGTGCGGATATTGTCATACAATGTCTGTATCGACTGAAACGAAAAATTCATAACAATCACACCATAAACGGATTTATGGTCTGCGCTGTCGACGGGGAGATAGATCTCCACATTATCTTTGTGCTGATTTACAATCTTTGTCGCCTCCCCGCGGAAACATTGAATCACTTCCGGAAGTACGACGATTCCGTCTTCTTCCAGTCCATACGTATCACGTACCACTTTCAGTCTCGAATCGATGATAAGGATTCTCCCATCATACATATCCGAGACCTGTGATAATTCGGTATCTACTTTTTCACTTGGTTCTCCTGCCGCCAGATAACCGGAACCTACAATGAGATTGGAAATAACATTTCCACGCACTTGAATCTCCGATACCCGCTGACTGATACTTCGCGAACGAAATACATTCAAAAAAACAACAGAAAAGATAATCAGAGGAATGATTCCAATAATTACCAGCACACCAAGACTTTGAACACGCGTACTTTTAAATTGATGAAAAAAGTTTTTAAGCTTGGAAATAATAGCCAACACCCCATTTTGTATGTATAAATTTAGGCTCACTCGGCATCTTTTCTATCTTTTCACGAAGCCGCCTTACATGAACGTCTACCGTTCTGACATCTCCGAGATATTCGTATCCCCAGACGTCATTGAGCAGTTTTTCTCTGCTGTAAACTTTATTTGGATTATTCATAAGGAGTTCGAGAAGGTCAAACTCTTTTACGGTCAAATTTACTTCTTTTTCATCAATAAATACTCGTCTGCTGTCAATGTCTACTTTCATATCTCCAAACATGCGGATAGAAGAGTTTTCCCGTTCTTTTGCTTCGCGTTTGGAACTGCGGCGCATGATCGCTTTGATACGCGCCTTTACTTCAAGAATATTGAAAGGTTTGGTAATATAATCGTCCGCACCATACTCCAATCCAAGAATTTTGTCCATATCCTCGCCTTTGGCAGTAAGCATAATAATCGGCACATCCGAAAACTCCCGAACCTGCTGGCATACATCAAAGCCGGAAAATTTTGGAAGCATCACATCCAATAAGACCACATCATATGTATTCTGCTTGATTGCCGTCAATGCTTCTTCTCCATCGTACGCACAATCCACATCCATACCATCCTGTTCAAGACTAAAACGCAGTCCCTTGACGATCATTTTCTCGTCATCTACCACCAAAACTTTCTTTGCCATTTACTCTCTTCCTTTCCAATCTTCTCTATTCCTATTTTTATACGCATATCTGGGATTTAATCTTGTCAAAAACGCCTTCTTTGATCCCCGGTATATTCATCAGATCTTCCGGTTTTTGAAATTTCCCCTTTTCTTCCCGATATGCTATGATCGCAATTGCTTTTGCTTCTCCAATTCCTGTCAATGTCATCAATTGTTCTTTGGCCGCCGTATTCAGATTTACTTTCCCTGTCTCCGTCTGTTCTGCCTGCTGTCCGTCTTTTTCTTTAAAATCCTTCTGCGAAGCAATCGCAAGCTGAGTACCATCTTCCACAAGTTCTGCCTGATTGATCTCAGCAGTAACCGCATCTTTTGTAAAACCGCCGGCTTTCTCAACCACTTCGATCACACGTGGCTTTTTCTGAAAGGTATACACACCGGGCTTTTTTACGGCCCCTACTATGTGGATATAAATCTGACCATCCTCTGGCTCTGCCGTTTGCTGCGTCAAACTATCGTTCATCCCTTCTGACACAATCGCCTCCGCAGGCTGCACCTGTTTCCCCTGACACAACCAGATGCCGCCGCAAACACAGATTCCTACCACTGCAAGTAACAATATTATCGTATTTTGTTTCATATATTTGCTCTCCTGTCTCCAGGAACAACAATCAAAAATGCACATCTTTATTGTAATACTGAAATGATTTTTTTACAACAAAAACTTTTAGTTTTTTCTTATTTCCATTTAAAGGTTATGATTCCTGCGATCATCACGATCAAGCCTATGATCTTACGCCATTCAAACGGCTGCTTATCAACGCCGAACAATCCCATCAATTCAATCAGATAGGCAACGATCAACTGGGCAGCAACAATAAACATAACGGCTCTTGCCGGTCCGCATTGATTCATCGCCTGAATTACCGTGTATGTGATAAAAGCCCCGATCGCGCCGCCTAAAAGCATGTATTTCGGCTGTACCTGAAACAGGCTGGATATCGTCCCCTCTTTCCCGGTAATAAACCACGCCAGAACGCACACCACAAATGCCGTGATCTGCACAAATGCTGCTGAAAGCCAGATACTGCTTTGTTTTGTTACTTCCGCATTAAATACCCCCTGGATACTCATCAATGCCCCGGATATCAATCCAATAATAATTCCCCACATAAAAAAACAGCCATCCTTCCTTTTTTCGATAGTATGGCTGTTTTTCTTATTTTTATTCAATACACTTCCGAGGAGTTATTTTCCGGTCTTTACCAGCTAAGCGTACGGTATTCACTCACACGATCACGCATAAGAAGTTCTTTTAATGCCTGCTTGGTCGTCTTGCCCTCAAACAAAACTGCATTGATCTGTTCTACGATCGGCATCGATACATGATAACGGTTTGCCAGTGCCATCGCCGCCTGCGCACAGTTCACACCTTCCACAACCTGCTTAATCTCTGCTTTTGCCTCTTCCAGCGTCTTACCTTTTCCCAGAAGATAACCACAGTTATGATTGCGGCTATGCTTGCTTGTACATGTTACGATAAGATCTCCGATTCCGGATAAGCCAAAAAACGTCTCCATCTTACCGCCAAGTTCCACACCAAGACGGCTGATCTCCAAAATACCACGGGTCATAAGTGCCGCTTTGGTATTGTCACCAAGTTCCATACCGTCCAGCATACCGGCAGCCAACGCGATTACATTTTTCAAAGAACCACCGAGTTCAATGCCGATCATATCCGGACTGATGTATACACGGAAACACTCACTCATAAATACATCCTGAATAAATACACCGGTTTTCTCGGATTTCGCTCCAACTACAACTGTAGTAGGCACGCCTTTGGAAACCTCTTCTGCATGACTCGGTCCAGAAAGTACGGCGACATCTGCCATCGGAAGTACATCGGCAAGTACCTCGCAAAGTGTCATCAGCGTCTTGTCCTCAATACCTTTTCCGACATTGACAATAATCTGTCCATCGCGGATAAATGGTTTTGCCAGTTCTGCTGTCGAACGGACAAACGGCGAAGCCACCGAAAATACAATAATATCCTGTCCTGTGCAGGCTTTTTCAAGGTCATCTTCAATCTCAATACTGTCCGGAAGTTTTACTCCCGGAAGACGGTCTACATGCTCTCTCTTTTCCCGAAGCATATCCGTCTCGGATTTGATCTTTGACCAGATTGTTACTTTGTGACCATTATTGGCACATAAGATTGCCAGTGCGGTCCCCCAGCTTCCTGCACCCAAAAAACTAATTTTCTTCACTCTTCTTCTCCTTTTTTTCACCTAACTTATTTTCTGTACCATGAATCAAACGTATGATGTTTGCTTTATGTTTTATGTAAGCTAAAATCGTAAATAATAAACTTACGATTAAAATCAATGGAAAAAGCTCGCTGTCACGATAATATAATACCGTAAAGATCGGAATGTACCATACGACGATCAACGATCCGAGCGAAACATATCTTGTCACTGCCACAATGAGAATAAAGATCAAAAGTCCGACTCCGATAAAGACCGGATGAAGGTTTGACACCACAATAACCGCTGCAGAAACGGCAATTCCTTTTCCCCCTTTAAAATGCAGATAAAATGGGAAATTATGCCCCATCACGACACCAAGACCCGCCAAAAGGGTAAATAAGTAAGTAATATCATCCGCGTATCCCATTGCCGGACAAAAGGCAAATTTTACCACAAGTGTCGGGATAAATGCTTTGAGCAGATCCCCTAAAAAGGTAATTGCCCCGGCTTTGGCTCCCAGCGAACGCAATGCGTTTGTCGTACCGATATTTCCACTTCCGGTCGAACGGATATCCAGTCCGTTTTTCTTTCCCACAAAATAGCCGGTAGAAAAACAGCCGAATGCATATCCTATGATTAAAATAACATATCCTATGATTAAAATAATAACACCTGTTACAATATAATTCACGATTATTTCTCCTTCCGTTCACGAATGAACATTCGTATCGGTGTACCGATAAAGCCAAACGTATCGCGTATCCGGTTTTCAATATAACGCTGATACGAAAAGTGCATCAGTTCTTTGCTGTTTACAAACAAGACAAAGGTAGGCGGCTTCGTAGACACCTGCGTCATGTAAAACAATTTCAACCGTTTTCCCTTGTCTGACGGCGGCTGCTGCATCGCTACCGCTTCCGTCAGAATTTCATTCAGCACACCCGTCTGAATACGCATGGAATGAAATTGAATTACTTTTTCAATATATTCAAATAATTTATTCGTTCTCTGACCGGTCAATGCAGAAATAAATACAATCTCCGCATATGGTACGAACGAAAGCACTTCTCTTACTTTATTGGTATATTCTTTTACCGTATGATTGTCTTTTTCCACGGCATCCCATTTGTTGACGGCGATGATCAATCCCTTGCCGCGTTCATGTGCGATACCGGCAATTTTCGCATCCTGCTCCGTCACGCCTTCCACCGCATCGATCATCAATATGACGACATCCGATCGTTCGATTGCTGCTACCGTACGGATGATACTGTAACGCTCCAAGTCCTCTTTGATCTTATTTTTCCGTCGAAGCCCCGCAGTATCGATAAAAATATATTCTTTTCCGTCACGCACCACCTCGGTATCGATGGCATCTCTCGTCGTACCGGCGATATCCGACACAATTACGCGGTCTTTTCCGATCAATTTGTTGATCAAAGACGATTTCCCGGCATTCGGTTTTCCAACGATGGCTATCTTTGGACGGTCGTCTTCCTCTTCTTCAAATTTTTCAGCATCCACAAGTTCCCACACGGCATCTAACATATCACCAAGTCCCAGTTTGGACGAAGCCGATACCGGATGCGGTTCTCCGATGCCAAGATTATAAAACTCATACACATCCGGCATGAATTTGTCAAAATTATCCACTTTATTCACCACTAAGATAACCGGTTTTCCCGATTTGCGAAGCATATCTGCCACCTTAAAGTCTGCATCGACAAGTCCTTGTCTGACATCCGTGACAAACATTATGACATCTGCTGTCTCTATGGCGATATTTGCCTGTTCTCTCATATGAGAAAGCATCGCATCTTTGCTATCCATCTCAATACCACCGGTATCAATCAACGAAAGGCTGTGATCCAGCCAGGTGATATCTGCATAAATTCGATCTCGTGTCACTCCCGGGTAATCTTTTACAATCGATATTTTTTCTCCGGCAAGTGTATTAAATAAGGTTGACTTTCCTACGTTTGGGCGGCCAACAATTGCTACAATTGGTTTACTCATTTCAATTCCTCCATCCGTATATTTTACTAAATATTCCGAATAAAATCAAGTACTAGTATGTCTCAAACGCATTTTTGATATGCATGATCTCCTCTCCATCGATGGCAAGCACATCAAACCGCATCGGGTGGTCAAGAGGAATGTTGTGTCTTGCTATAAAGTGTCTTGCGGCATAAGAGATCTTCTGTTGTTTGGCACGGGAAACCGCATATAAGCTTCCCCCGCATTGTTTGTTCTTACGATATTTTACTTCAATAAAAATCAAATATTCCTCTTTTTTTGCAATAATATCAATTTCTGCCTGCCGGCAGCGGTAATTGCAGGTAACGATCTCATATCCGCGTTTCTGCAAATACTCTGCCGCAAGCTTTTCTTTTTCACTGCCCAGCTGTCGTTTATTCAATCCTATCCCTCATTTTTACATATTCATAAGAATTTCGCGGATTTCCTCTTCCGCCACCGGTCTCGCATACACATCTTCGCCAAATGTCATGACCTCGCCGATGCCCTTCTGGAAGACAAAACGAAGTTTGCCATCCCGTACTTTCTTATCCGTATACAATTTCTTTACCAGTGCCTCCCGGTCAATATAATCCGGAATTTCTACCGGCAGACCCACTTTTTTCTGCAATGCGATCACGCGGTCTCTCTCTTCTTCCGTCAAGAAACCAAGTTTGCATCCCAGTGTCACCTGTGCCACCATTCCGATGGAAAGCGCCTCTCCATGAAGCAGTTTGTAATCGCTTACCGTCTCAATCGCACGTCCTACCGTATGTCCGAGATTCAAAATCTCACGCAGGCTCTTCTCCTTTTCATCCTTCATAACCACCTGATATTTTACATTGCAGTTTCTCTCTGAAATATATTCACACGCTTCCGGATCGCACTGTAAGATTTTGTCAATGTTTTTCTCAATATATTCAAATAATTCAAAATCCGCCAGACACGCATGTTTGATCGTTTCTGCCATTCCGTTGACCAGGTGGTTTTTCGGAAGTGTTTTCCACGTATCAATGTCCACATAAACCTTTTTCGGCTGATAGATCAGACCGATCAGATTGGTCGCAAGATCTGTATCTACGGCAGTCTTTCCTCCGATAGAAGCATCCGCTGCCGCAAGAAGTGTCGTCGCATAATTTACAAACGGCACTCCTCTGCCAAACGTACCAGCCACAAAGCCGGCGAGATCCGAAACTACGCCGCCGCCAACAGCTACAACGCAGCAGTCTCTCCGAAATCCTTTTGCCAGCATAGCGTCCTCCAGTATTTCCTTTGTCTTTCTTACCTTGCTTTTTTCTCCCGCAGGAAACACAAACAACTCTGCCTGCGC